>DUNK01000015.1 GCA_012839355.1 Acholeplasma sp. | reverse complement strand
ATTGGTTCATTCTTAAACAACCAGTAAATGGACTTGCCCAAAAACTTTGACTCGGGTTTTTCGCAACAAAGTTAACCATAAAGTCCGCAAACGGTTCCCATTTAGCTTGATAGCTAGAATGGCTTAAGAAATAGTTATTAAAATCTATGCTGCAAATACTAAGAGTGGCAATAATAACTATTTCTTAAGTCATGCAAGTTATGGACCAAAATGGGAGCCTTTTGCGAACTTCATGGTTAACTTTGTTGCGAAAAACCCGAGTCAAAGTTTTTGGGCAAGTCCATTTACTGGTTGTTTAAGAATGAACCAATATTTTACTAATGTTAAGCCAGGTTCTGCTTGGACTGATGCTGATATGGCAGCGATACCGGAAGGTTTAAGTCAGTCGATTATTTATTCATATGATAAAAATACGCCGACATTTAGTTTACCAACGCCTGAGAAAAGTGGAACAACTTTCTTAGGTTGGTATACGAACGCTAGTTTTAGTGGTAGTCCAGTTACACAAGTAACTCAAGGCTCAACTGGCGATAAAGTCTTTTATGCTAGATGGGATGGTGGCACGCCAACAACTTATACGGTTTCATTTAATTCTAATGGAGGGTCAAGCGTTCCTTCCCAAACAATTCCTTCAGGCGGGAAAGTAACTCAACCAAATAATCCAACAAGAAGTGGTTATACATTTAGTGGTTGGTATGATGGAGGAAGTTTGTTTGATTTTAGCACATCAATTTACGCTAATAAAACATTAACTGCACAATGGCAAGAAAATACGCCAACAACTTATACTGTTAATTTTTATAGCCAAGGAACGTTATATACATCACAAACAGTTAACTCTGGTGGCTTAGCTAGTAGACCAGCAGACCCAACAAGAAGTGGTTATACATTTAGTGGTTGGTTATTAGGAAGCAGTGTTTATAACTTTAATAGTCCAGTTACACAAAGTATTAATTTAGTGGCTAGTTGGATTATAGACAATCCTGAAGATGAAGTTACAGTTACATTTGATCATGGTTATAACAATATTAAAACAACCAAAACTATTACTTTAGGTTCAGCGGTACCTAGACCAACAGACCCAACAAGAACAGGATACAATTTCTTAGGTTGGTATTTCGCAAATGAACTATATAACTTTAGCAGTCCAGTTAATTATAATATTACTTTGATTGCTGAATGGGAAGAAAAATCTAATGGTGATGAATATAGAGTAGTGACATTTGATTATGGTTATGATGGTATAACAGCTACTCAAGATGTCGTTTTATATAGTAAGGTTACAAGGCCAGAAGACCCAACAAGAGAAGGTTATACATTTAAGGGTTGGTACTTCGTTAACGATTTATATGACTTTAATACACCAGTTAGTTATTCGTTTACTTTAATCGCGAAGTGGCAAGCAGTGGCTGATAATGTAACAGTAACGTTTGATTATGGTTATGATAATATTAAAGAATTTGTAACTATTCATCGCGGATTGAGAGTAGCAAGACCAACAGATCCAGCAAGAGCAGGTTATACATTTAAAGGTTGGTATTTCGAAAATGAATTATACAACTTTAACAATCCGGTAAATTATTCAATAACGATAATTGCTGAGTGGCAACAAAACCCGCCAACGACTTATACAGTAATGTTTAACTCTAATGGAGGCTCAAGTGTGCCTTCACAAACAGTTAACTCTGGCGGCTTAGCGAGTAGACCAGCAGACCCAACAAGAGAAGGATATACATTTGTGAGATGGAATTTAGGTGCTAATGCATATAACTTTAGCACTCCAGTTAATAGTAATATAACTTTAACTGCAGTTTGGGAAGAAGTAACAAATCCAGATGATAATGTAACAGTAACGTTTGATTATGGTTATGATAATATTCAAAACACAGTAACAATTACTCGTGGAACGAAAGTTACAAGACCAACAGACCCGACAAGAGAAGGATATACATTTGTGAGATGGAATTTAGGTGGAGTTGAATACAATTTTAGTAATACTGTTAATGATAATATAGTGTTAATTGCAGAATGGTCTAAATCAAAATATACAATAACATTTAATTCTGATGGCGGTTCAAGTGTATCTAATCAAGAAGTAGAATACGGAGATAAAATTTTAAAACCATTTACCCCAAATAAAGCTAATTATTACTTTAAAGGTTGGTATGTAGGAAACGAAAAATATGACTTTGATCAAGAGGTATCTGGTGATGTTAGTTTAACTGCTAAATGGGAAAGTTTAAGCAATCTTCAACAAGTATCAATTTATGGTAAAACAACGATCAGATTAAAACTTGGTAGTAATGAACCTGGGTTAGTATTTGAAGGTATGAAAAACAAAAATGTAGAAGGTGAACATGGATTTTATTTAGTCTATGGCAGAACTACATTAAACGCCTTAAGAACAGCTATTATTAATAACGCAAAAATTAACGATAAAGAAGTTATTAAAGTAATAGTCCCGGCGGTGTTAGAAAATGGTGTATATCGCGTGATTGTTTATGGTATTCCAGAGGCTAATTTTGGTGATGTAATAACTGCTGTACCATATGTTTTAGTAGGTGGAGAGACTATATTTGCGGAAGAAGAGAACATGAGTTCGGTAAATCATGCAATAACGCTACAAGCTTCGGCTTCTGTAAGTGTTAATGTAACACTAACGGAGTTAGAAGAAAAGAAAAAACTTTTAAATAATATTTAAACGAATAATATAAAAAAGAAAAGGTGCACATCAAATAATGAGGCGCCTTTTTTTATGAGAAAATAAAGAAAAGGTTTAAACTAAATAGTTATTGACAATTTATTTTAAAGCAATTATAATAGACTTGAAATTATATAAAAATATATAAATAAGTCTACTTTTGAGGGATAAGTGATTAATATGATTGAAAGGTTAAAAAACAAATTTGGAGTAAACAAACCAATATTTACAAGTGAAATTTTAGAAGAAATGAGTGAGTTTTCTAGAGCTTATGTTTTTCGTTTGTTAAAAGAAGCGGCTTCAAAAGGAGAATTACTTAAGTTTGAAAAAGGAGTTTATTATGTCCCTACTTCTACAATGTATGGGAAATCTAATTTAGCTTTAGAGCAAGTTATATCAAAAAAATATATTAAAGACAAAGATGATGTTTTTGGAATTTATTCAGGCCTCATGCTTAAATACAATTTTTCAATGACTAATCAAGTGCCTATGACAATAGAAATTATAACAAATAATGAAAGTACACCAATAAGAAGAATGAAGAAGGACGAAAGAACAATTGTTTTGCGTAAGTCTCGCACGCCAATTAATAAAAAAAACGTTTATGCATACACAATATTAGAATTATTTAACAATATCAATTTAGAACAATACAAAAAAGATAAACTAGTAAAAAAAGAAATAACACAGTATATTAGTAAAAATAAAATAAAGGCTAAAGATGTATTAGAACTTGCAGTAAAATTTCCTAACAAGGCAACAAAAAACATAGTAGAAAGCGGTATAGTTAATGAATTTACATAAAAATAAAGATGAATTTCTAAACACTTTAATACAAGTTAATAAAGAAAAAAAATATTGCATTGGCTATTTTGGAAAAAGATTATTATGTGACATTGTTATTAAAAGAAGTGGTAAAAAAAATACCTAACTTGGTTTTTAAAGGAGGCACATCATTATCTAAGTGCTATAAAATAATTAATAGATTTTCAGAAGATATAGATTTAACAATTGATTGCGACAATATTACTCAAGGAATAAAAAGAGAGTGTAATTATAAAATAATTGAGATTATTAATGATCTAAATCTAAACTAACTAATAGAGAAGAAGTTCGTAGTAGAAGAAAATATAACAAGTATAAAATTGAATATCCTCAAAGTTTTAAAGATAGTAGTTTGAAAGAAACTTTATTAATTGAGACAGTTTTTATGGTAAAGGCCTATCCAAAAGAAATCAAAAAAGTATCATCAATAATTTGTGATTATTGGGTAGAAAAGGGAAATTTGGAAGCGATAGAAAAATATAACATGAGACCTTTTAATATAGCGGTTCAAACTCTAGAAAGAACATTTATAGATAAAGTGTTTGCACTATGTGATTATTATTTATCAAATGAAATGTTTGGTTACTCTAGACACATATATGATTTATATAAGCTTTATCCCAATATTAAAATTGATGACGATTTTAAAAAACTGATAGTTTCTGTAAGAGAAGATAGAAAAAAACATTCTAGTTGTATTAGTGCAAAAGATGAATATAATATATCAGAACTATTAAAGAAAATTGTTAATGAAAAGTATTATTATGAAGATTATATAGACGTTACACAACGTGTTTTATTTGATGATGTTGATTACGATCAAGCTAAACGACATTATAAAGAATAAATTAATCTAACAAAAAAACTATCCCATTAATTAACATCATAATGAGGATAGTTTTTTGTAAACTTTTGTAATGTTTTGAATAAAATGTATATAAAAAACAGCTATATTTTATTAAATTTTAATCTTACAAAAATATAAACAAAAATTAAGTAAATATATAGTAAGTGTGGTATAATAATTAAGCCGGACAAACTCATTAGAAGGGAGAATAAAATATGAGAAAAAAGATATGTTTATTTACAATTTTATTAGGGATATTTATGGTTCTTGGATTAAGAACTAATAAAACGACAACTTTAGCGGAAACTATAGTTAAAGATGAACGAGAATTAAAAGCGGTTTGGATGTCTACCTTTGTTGGTGAGGCACCATATTATAACGAAAACCAATTTAAAAACAGTATGAACGATTCATTAGATATGTTTCAATATTATGGAATAAACGCTGTTATATTCCATGTTAGAACACATAATAATGCTTTTTATAAGTCAGAATTAAACCCTGTTTGTTCATGGTGGAGTACTGCTAACTTTGAAGTTTTTGATCCGCTTACTTGGTTAATTGAAGCATGTCATAAAAGGGGAATTGAGTTTCATGCATGGATGAACCCTTATCGTGTTGATACAAGTAGACAAAGCGGAGAAGTGCCAGCGTGTAATCCGCAAAACGATCCAGATAATTTACTTTATGGTTCAACAACTATTTTAAATCCTGCCAAAGAAGTTGTTAGGCAACATATCATTAATACGATAAGTGAGTTTATTGAACTATATCCTAGTGTGGATGCTGTTCATTTTGATGATTATTTTTATATTGCAAATGTTGATGCAGAACCTTATGGAGCGGATGCGAAAAGAGAAGAAGTCAACAAATTAATTTTGGGTATTCATAATGTATTAAGTGAGTTTAATGCTACTAATAATAGAGCGATTCAATTTGGAATTTCACCATCAGGAATTTATCGTAATGGCGATGGTGAAGTTCAATATGATGAATCTGGAAGACCAAGTAGTAATGGTTCATTATCTAGTGGATTTGCTCATTATGGAGATTATTTATACGCAGATACAATGTTGTGGGCAATAAATGGTTGGATTGATTATTTAATGCCGCAAACATATTGGGCAACAGATCATCCTAAAGCTTCATATATAAACTTAATTGAGTGGTGGGATAAAATGTTTAAGTATTTAGACTGTAATCTTTATTCTGGCATTGGAGTTTATATGGCTAATAATTCAGGCACTTATAGTTGGAGAACAAACGAATATGAAATGCGTGATATATTTGAACTCTTAGATACAAAAGAACATATTCAAGGTTATAGTATTTATTCATATAAACATCTTAAAAATGGTTATACTAATTCATATGAATTTAGTGGGACACAAATTAACAATGCCTATGAAGACCCACTAAGAAGAAGAGTAAGAATACATCCTGTAATTAGAACGCAAGAAAGAATGGATGTAGGACCTGTTCTCAATGTTAAACATAATGATGGAACAGTTACTTGGGATAAAGTAGAAGATGGTAAGTTTTATTATGTTTATTATAGTGAAACTGATATCACATATTCGACTGATGAAATCATTGGGGTTGTTGGACATGAAGAAGAGGTAATGAGTTTTGATGTGAGTGAATATGGTATAGGAAACTATGCTGTAAGAGCGACTAGTAGAACGAATCATATAAGCCCATTATTAGAAGAAAACAAGGTTGGGGTAATTTATAAAAACGGAGATAAATTCGAAAACAAAATTATAGAAAAGGGCACAACAGCGCCATTACCGGAAGACCCAGACAGAGCTAGCACAACCTTTTATTACTACGAGTTTTTAGGTTGGTATTTAAATGATGAATTATATGATTTTAACATGCCTGTAAATGAAACGATTACATTAAATGCTAAGTGGGAAGAAAAGCATTTTACGGTTAATTTAACTTTCCATCAAGGCTATGATGGTCTAAAAGAAACTATTACAATTTTAAAAGGAGACATACCACTTAGACCAGAAGACCCAGAAAGGTTTGGTTATATTTTTAGAGGCTGGTATTTTAATGATGTTTTATATAACTTTAGCGAACCGCTTATGACTAACTTAACTTTAGTTGCATTATGGGATTTAAATAGTTTTAATGTTGTTTTTGATTATGGCTATGGTGGTTTAAGCGATATGGTTGAAGTTTTTGAAGGAGAAAAATTAACGAAGCCAGTTGACCCAACAAGAGAAGGATCTAACTTTTTAGGTTGGTATTTGAATGATGAGTTATATGATTTTGATTTGCCAGTTATGGAAGGTTTTATGTTGACCGCTAAGTGGGGATTAAAAAACGAAGTTAATGTTACATTTAATTATGGCTATGATAATGTAAAAGAAATAGTTAGAGTGTTAATAGGCAATGTTTTAAATGAACCGGTAGAGCCTACTAGAGAAGGATACAATTTCTTTGGTTGGTATTTAGATGATGAACCATTTGACTTTAATAGTGAAATTAATGATGATATAACCCTTTATGCTAAATGGGGAACAAGTAATGAAGTAAAGATAACATTTAACTATGAAAATTATACAAAAGATTCAATAATAAATAAAAATGAAAAAGTGTTAGAACCATTTACACCACATAAAGATAATTATGTATTTGTTGGTTGGTACAACAATGATGAACTATTTGACTTTGATGATGAAGTTTTAAGTAGTGTTACATTAGTTCCTAAATATGAAGAACTTAGTAATTTGGAGACTGTTTCAATTTATAAAGATTCAGAAATTAGAGATGATAAGTTAGTTTATCATGGTGTTTTAAATAATAGTGCAATAATGTTTGAGCATGGTTTTTATTTAGTTTATGGAAGAACTAATTATGAAGAATTGATGGCTAAGATTAATGAAGCTGGAAATAATACATTCTCCATTAATGGTAAAGAAGTATTTAAAGTAATAGTTAAGGGCACTAGAAGTGATGGTACATATAGTGTAGTTTTAACGGGCATACCAGAGGCAGGTTATGATGATGTTATAACTGTTGTTCCATATGTGGTTGATAGTAGCCGGCAAATCGTTTTATCAAAAGCATTTAAGTTAAGTTCATACAACCACGCCAAAGGTATCAATACTACAAGCAGCAAAATCGTTTGTATGCTAGATGATCTTAAAAGAAAAGACGAAGAAGTCTTTAACGAATAATGAAGATAGAACTTTACAGCAACTGATAAATGTTATATATTAATACGTTAATAAAGGAATTATAGGTGAATCATATGAAAAGAATATACTTAAAGATAACATTACTAATTATCGCTATAGCATTTATAGTTGTTGGGTTTATCTTAGAACAACTAAACCAAAAAGAGATAATTGTTGCAATAATATACGCCCTAGGGTTTATAGTGGGTGGCTTTTTCACATTAAGAGAGGCGATAGCCTATTTAAAAGATGAAAGAGCTTTGAGCGTTGATTTTTTAATGTTCATTGCAGCTATTGGAGCTTTTATAATTAGAGAGTATAAAGAAGGAGCAATCTTAATTCTGATTTTTGCGTTATCGCATATTTTAGAAGATTATGCAATTTTTAAAAGTGAAAAAACATTTACAAGTTTGTTAAAGATTGCCCCAACTGAAGCGACTTTAATTAATAAAGATGGCGGCGAAGAGGTTGTTCATGTTCATGATTTAAAAATTGATGATATTATTAAAGTAAGAGTTGGGGATCAAGTTGGTGCTGATGGTATTATTATTGAAGGTAATACGGCTCTTGATGAACGAACTATTACTGGTGAGTTTGTGCCGAGCGAAAAAGGCGTAAATGATTTAGTTTATGCTGGGACAATTAATGTTACTTCAACAATTTTAGTTAAAGTTAATAAAGATCCAGAAGAAACTGTCGCTCAAAACATCGTTAAGTTTGTTAAAGAGGCGCAAGAATTAAGAACAGATAGAGAAACATTAATTAATAAAATAGAAAAATGGTATGTATGGATCGTAATAGTTTTAGCATTATTTGTTATGTTTGTTACACCGCTATTAGGGGTTTTTGAAAGAGTAGAAGCATTATATAAAGGTGTTATTGTTTTAGTAGTTGCTTCGCCTTGTGCTTTTGTCGCATCAGTTACTCCAGCAATTTTGTCTAGTTTATCTTATGGAGCTAAATTAGGAATTTTAATTAAAGGTGGTATACCACTAGAAAAAGCAAGAAAGATAGATACGATTGTTTTTGATAAGACTGGGACTATTACTGAAGGGGTACCACAAGTAGTAGGTTTTGAAAGTTATCATATTACACACGAAGAGATGTTAAGAGCACTTGTATCAATTGAAAAAGAGTCTAACCACCCGCTGGCGATTGCAATTGTTAATCATTTTACTGATGTAAAAACTATACCTGTTACAACAAAAGAAAAAGCAGGGATGGGCATTAAAGGAACTATTGATGGCGATGTCTATTTAGTTGGTAGATTTAAAATGGAATCATGTGATAAATGTAGAAAAGAAACCGAACAAGCTATAGAAGATGGTTTTACTATAGTTAACATCGCCAAAAACAATATGATGGTAGGAATTGTTAAGTTAAGAGACACTATCAGACAAGAAGCATATGGCGCTATTCAACATTTAAATGAAAGTAATATTAGTACACATATGTTGACTGGTGATAATAAACAAATTGCTAGAAATGTAGTTAATGAATTAAAAATCTCATCTTGTGCAAGTGAATTAATGCCAGAAGATAAAGTTAATGAGATTAAGAAGTTAAAAGATGCTGGCAAAACTGTAATGATGATTGGGGATGGGATTAATGATGCACCAGCTTTAGCGATAAGCGATATTGGTGTGGCGATGGGCTCATCAACTGATGTTAGTTTAGAAGTTGCCGATATAGTTTTTATTAATAATCAATTAGATAGTGCTGATAAAGTAATTCATTTATCAAAAAGAATGAACAATGTAATTATTCAAAATATGATTTTCTCAGTTTTAGTAATTATTATTCTTTTACTTACTAACCTATTTAGTGTTATGTCAATATCAATTGGTGTTATCGGTCATGAAGGTTCAACAATTTTAGTTATTTTAAATAGTTTAAGGTTGCTCCGAATAAGAAAAGAAGATAAGGATATGGTTAAATGAAAATAAGAAGTTTCATTATTCCTTTTTTAATATTTTTGTGTTTTGGCATAATTTTAGTAATATATGATAATATGGTAGCCGGATTTATTTCTTTTGGGTTAGCATTAATGGTTTCTGTCGCCTTTATAACAACAAAGGTGATAGAACAAAACAAAATTAATAAACTAGATAAAAAATATTATGTTTTAAGAAAAGAAGAATTACTAAAAGAATATGCTAAATTAACGAAAGAGTTTGAAGAAGGAAAACTAAAACAAGTAACACTTGTATATTTAAAATTAAAAGAAGAGTATAGTTTAGAAGTCTTAAAGAAGTTTGGACTATGGTTAACAAAAAAGTTTCCTGCTGATCCTTCTGGGATTGATGAAGGAATTATTATTTTATTTGTAAATATTCATGAAAGATTAATGGAAGAATTGAAAGAGTTTATTAAAGATGAATTAAAGAAAGAAAATATTTTAATAGACTTTGATTTTGGATACGCAATTTATAAAACAAACCTTGATTTTGAAGAGTTAAAAAGAGAAGCAATTAACAACTTAGAACATTAAATCCATTAAAATGTGGATAATGTCCTTTTTATCTTGATTTTATTGGTACAATACAGTATAATTCTATATGGTTAAAAATTCTTTTTTTGTAGAGAAAATAAGGAGGCAATATATATGAATAAAAAGAATAAAGTTATCAGATCCATGGACGGCGCAGAAGCGTGTGCTTATGTTGCGTATGCATTCACTGAAGTGGCTGGTATCTATCCTATAACGCCATCATCTCCAATTCCACAACACGTAGATGACTGGGCGGCAACAGGCATGAAAAACTTGTTCGGTATGCCTGTTAAGGTAGTTGAAATGCAGTCAGAAGCCGGAGCTGCAGGTATGGTCCATGGTTCTTTACAGTCAGGCCAATTAACAACAACATTTACAGCGAGTCAAGGATTGTTGTTAAAGATTCCTAATATGTATAAGATCGCAGGCCAATTACTTCCAGGAGTAATTCATGTAGCGGCAAGAAGTTTAGCTGCACAAGCACTATCAATTTTTGGTGACCATCAAGATGTTATGTCAGCAAGACAAACAGGGTTTGCATTGTTAGCAACAAACTCAGTTCAAGAAGTAATGGACTTAACGGCTGTTGCACATTTAGCAGCAATTAAGACAAGCGTTCCATTCTTGCACTTCTTTGATGGATTTAGAACATCTCACGAAGTTAATACTATCGAAGTAATGGACTATGATTTTTTAGATAGCCTATTAGATAGAGATGCAATTATTAAATTTAAACAAAACGCAATGACTCCAACTAATCCAAAACTTAGAGGAACAGCTCAAAATGATGATGTATATTTCCAAACAAGAGTTTTACACGCATCTCATTATGATAAAGTTCCTGATGTAGTAAACGAATATATGCAAGCAATCTCTAAAGAAACAGGAAGAGATTATGCACCATTTGTTTATTATGGAGATAAAAATGCAACTGATGTAATAGTTGCAATGGGTTCAGTTGTTGAAGCGGCAAAAGAAACGATTGATTATTTAGTTAAACAAGGTAAAAAGGTTGGTCTTTTAGCTGTTCATTTATATAGACCGTTTTCTAAGAAATATTTCTTTAAAGCGATGCCTAAAACAGTTGAAAGAATCGCTGTTCTTGATAGAACAATCGAACCAGGTAGTGTGGGAGAACCTCTTTATTTAGATGTTAAATCATTATATTACGAAGAAGAGAAACAACCATTAATTATCGGTGGTGTTTATGGTCTTTCAAGTAAAGATACAACACCAAGATTAATTAATGCAGTATTTAATAACTTAAAAGGCGAACAAAAGAATCAATTCACAGTTGGTATTGTTGATGATGTTATGCATTCATCAATTGATGCAAGTGAAGAAATTGATGTTACAGAAGATACAACTACAGAGATTTTATTCTTCGGTTTAGGTGGAGATGGTACTGTTGGAGCTTCTAAAAACATCGTTAAGATTTTAGGTGACAATACAGCTTTAACGACACAGGCTTATGCTTCATACGACTCTAAAAAAGCTGGTGGTATTACAAGAATGCATGTTCGCTTTTCATCAAAACCAATTAGATCTACATATCTAGTTAATGAGCCTCACTTTGTCAGCTGCGCAAATGACGCATACTTAAGTACATTAGAAATGTTAGGCGGATTAAGAAAAGGTGGTAGATTCTTACTTAATACACAAGTACCTAAAGAAGAAATTGAAGCGTATTTACCTAATAAAGTAAAACGTCAATTAGCAGAAAAAGATGCTAAGATGTATATTATTAATGCTAATGATTTAGCTGCTGAAATTGGTTTAGGAAGAAGAACTAATACAATTATGCAAAGTGCGTTCTTCAAACTTAATGAACATTTAATGCCGTTTGATAAAGCTTCAGAATTAATGAAAGAATATGCGAAAACATCTTATGCAAGAGCTGGTGAAGCAGTTATTAAATTAAACTATGAAGCAATTGATGCTGGCGGCAAATATATTGAAGAAGTTAAAGTTAAACCTGAATGGAAAAACTTAAAAGATGAAGTAGCAGTTGATAAAACAGCTAAAACTCCATTTGTTAAGCAGATTGCTGAAGTTGTTAATAGATTAGAAGGTAATAGTCTACCAGTCAGTAGTTTCTTAGGTTATGAAGATGGACATTTAGAATCAGGTACAACAGCATATGAAAAACGTGCAGTTGCAAATCATGCTCCAAAGTGGCATCCTGAAAAATGTATCCAATGTAACCAGTGCGTATTCTCTTGTCCTCACGCAGTTATTAGAGCGTTCTTAGCAGATGATGAAGAAGCTAAAGGCGCACCTGAAGGAACTAAGTTCTTAGATGCAAGAGGTAAAGATATTAGTCAGTACAAATATACAATTCAAGTATCAGCGCTAGATTGTACTGAATGCGGAGTTTGTGTGGACGTGTGTCCAGCACCAGGTAAAGCGCTAGAAATGGTTTCAGTTCAAGATGAACTTAAAGAAGGAAGACAAGAACAAGCAGACTATTTCTTTAACAATGTTACATATAAAAATGTTGGTACTAATAATGTTAAAAACCTTAACTTCAATAAACCACTATTTGAGTTTAGTGGAGCATGTGCGGGTTGTGGAGAAACTCCATATATTAAAGCTGTTACACAACTATTTGGTGAGCGTATGTTAGTTGCGAATGCGACAGGATGTTCATCAATCTATGGTGCTTCATTCCCATCTTCGCCATATACTAAACTTCCTAATGGATTTGGACCAGCATGGGCAAACTCATTATTTGAAGATAATGCTGAATTTGGGTTTGGTATGAGAGTTGGTTATGAAACAACAAGAGATAGAGTTCAAACAATTATGGCTGAACATTTAGATGAAATGCCAAAAGCTTTAAGAGAATTAGCAGAAGCATGGATAGAAAATAGAGCTGATGGAGATAAGACTTTAGAGTTATACGAACCATTAGTAGCTGAATTAAGCAAAGTTAAAGCTCCTTACGCAAAAGAATTATTAGACTTAAAACAATACTTTATCAAAATCAGTCAATGGATCTTTGGTGGAGATGGTTGGGCATATGATATTGGTTATGGTGGTATTGACCACGTTCTCGCAAACAGCGAAGATGTTAATATCTTAGTATTAGATACAGAAGTTTATTCAAACACTGGCGGACAATCAAGTAAAGCTGCACCAAAAGGTTCTATCGCTAAGTTTACCGCCTCAGGTAAACCAACTAAGAAAAAAGACTTAGCAGCATTAGCGATGACTTATGAACATGTTTATGTTGCGCAAATCTCACATGGTGCTAGTCCGGCTCAAGTAGTAAGAGCGTTAAAAGAAGCTGAAAGTTATAACGGACCATCACTAGTAATTGCTTATTCGCCATGTATTGAACACGGTATAAAAGGCGGATTAACAAACTCAGCTAGTCAAGCTAAACTTGCGACAGAGTGTGGATACTGGCCAACATTTAGATTTGACCCAAGACGCTTAGAAAATGGTGAAAATCCATTAGTGGTAGATTCGAAAGAGCCAAGTTGGGATAAATATGAAGAATTCCTACTAAGTGAAAACCGTTATGCAAGATTAAGACAAGTAAACCCAACTGAAGCGAAATCACTTTTAGATAAGAACTTGAAGGATGCTATGAACAGATGGAATTACTATCAAAGAATGCTTAGTATGGATTATTCAAATTACCAAAAATAAGATAAACAAGAAAGAAGCCGTGCGGCTTCTTTTTTACTTAGATAAGAAAAAGAAAAAGCATCTTAACGAAAAGTTAAAATGCTTTTTTTTAAAATTAATTAATTAACCACCAAAATATTCTTCAATTAACTCTAAAATCTTCACAGGGTTTTGCGTGTTTCTTGGCGAAAGTATTAAATCAGGTTCAATACCGTCTTCAACATCTGTGTAAGTATATGAATTATCAGGGTTTTTAGTTCTAATACTAATTAAGTTATTACTACTAATACTAATTAATGTACCTTCAGCCAAGATAAATGGATTAATTGATGCTGCACCACCACCAGAAGTAGTTCCAAAGATTGGCCCCAATTTTTGGTTTTTAACGATTGCAGTCATTAAGTTAGCAGCACTAAATGTTACTGGCGAAGTAATAAAGAACCAATTAACAGTTTCATAAGCTTCTTGATCAAGTGTTACAAAGTATGTTTGTTTTTGACCAGTTAATGGGTCTTGGTAACTCATTTCAATTGGCTTTTCAGTAATATAACCTAATACTCTTAATAATGCTCCAATGTTTCCGCCGGTATTATAAGATAAATCGATACCGATGTTTTTAACGTTTGGATTTTCCGCAAAGATTGCAGCTAATGTTTCGCTCATAAAGACATCTGAGTCGGTTTCTGCAGTTTTTTCTTCATCAACGCTCGCTGTACTAAAGCCATCTAAGTAGATTACAGCAGTTTCTTTGGCAGTATCTAAGAACTTATAACCTTCTCTATCATCATTATGGTAACTAGAAATTGAAGCTTGAACCTCCCAAACACCATCTTCGTACCAAGAAGTAACTTTTGGACCTAAATCTGAAAGTGATAAAGGGTAATTAAAATAAGTCATATTATAGTAACCAGGGAAGTGATAACTTGAGTGTAGTTCATCTAATGTTTTTAAGATGAAACTTCTTACTGCAACATTAAAGTTTTTAGTTGTGCCTAAGAAACTATTAATGTTTGGCGTTATTTTTTCATAGAATGAGTTTTGAACTGCATATCTAGGTTTATTTCTTAACCCAAAGAAGTAATCAAAAATAAACGCTGTTTGATTAAAGGCTGATAAGGCAACATCTTTAGGTATTTGTGTGTTATTGTAAGAAGATGTTTTAATTGTTTCAAATGTAGCATATTCATCATCAGGGTCACTAGCTTTTGGTATTGAATAGAAACCATAAAAGCCGTCGCCATTATAATAGAAACTATAATATGTTTCTAGTGTGAAAAGAGTGCTTAAGAAGTTATAAGGCATTAAGTAATAAACTTGTTCGCCAACTTCATGAACAATCATTTCCACATTATAATCATCAAGATAAAATGTCACTGAAGAACCTGGTTCAATATAATAATCAACATAGTTTATACCTGCGCTATAGTCAGTAGCGGTAGATTGAATATAGTTGTTGAAGAAAGACATTTTTTCAGTGTAGACAGTCTTTTCATGAAAATCTACTGTCGCACTATAGTAATAAGTTTCGTTTGATTCTTCATCGGTAACTTCATAAGAAATCACTAAAAGATCTCCATTAGGTGTGAATGTTAATTCATCTGAATAAAATAAACCATTGAGTAGTAGCATAAATGATTGGATATCTAAATATGGAAGATTTCCATCATCTACAAAGTATGCAGTAATGTTAGCATCTGCAACAGTGAACTCGTTAGTGAGGTTTGTAAATGAAACATCTAATTCGCTAGTAACTACTGGGTCTCCTTTTGCAGGAACATTTATAGGATAATCTCTGCTATATGTTATACCAGCAAAAGTAGTAGTTGCAGTTAATGTAGCTGTTGCATCTCCCTTACCTTTTAATGGTGGGATAACAATCCCTTTAGAAGTAACAACTGCTGGATTATCTGTTTGCCAAGTTAGTCTAATGTTATTGATTGGGCCTCTATTAGGCAACTCAATCATATCATCAACTATAGTAAGTTCAATCGCATCAAAATCTAAATTGACATGTTCTTCAGCTGTATTCCAATCAGCAAAGAGTTCCATATCTTCGGTGACAGGAGTGCTAAAGTCCCATAGTTGAGCCTCTTCGTTTTCATCAAGATAATACCAACCAGCAAAAACATGACCTTGTTTACCTGGGTTTAAAGGCTTAAGGACAGGCGTGTTTGCTGAGGCTGTACGTGTAAACACTAAAGTATCATTGTTAGGGTTGAATGTAACAACATAGAGTAAATTCCATTTTGCAGTAATTGTTAGGTTGTCTGTAACGATAGTATCAAAGTCGTATTCATCATTACCTACAAACCAACCAACAAACTCATTGTTTTCTAATTCTGGGTCAACCACGGGTTCGGTTGCTTTGCTGCCGTGAGCTACTGTTTGAGCATCTGGAGCAGGTGTACCACCACCAGCATTAAATGAAACTTGATATTCTTTTATTTGCCAGTTGGCAACTAAAGTCATATTTTCTTCAACCTTGTTTGTTTCAAAGTTCCATTCTTCATTTTCATAGACCCAATAATTAAAGTTATAACCCTCTCTAGTTGGGTCTGCTGGTTTATCTACTAAACCACCATTTTTGATTGTTTGCGCTTCAATAGCTGTTGATGTACCTTCGTTTAAATTAAAAGTAACAGTAAATGACTTACTGCCGTCACCAAAACAGGCAACTAATAAAACTAGCGCAAAAATAACACTAAATAAACCAAATAATCTTTTTTTCATATGCTTGCTTAGTAATAATTTAAAACATTAATACTAAACACACTTCCTTTTTTTATTGCGCGCATGCGTATATATAAAGGATAGAGTTAAACCTTTGTTACCATAATATAAAATGCATGTCGAGAAATAAGTGTACTTTATTATACTACACAAATAGACAAATATAAATATAAGTAAAATAATGAATGCGTTTACAGGGCTAAAAGATTAAGTTTCAATGTCGAAAAAAAATGTAAAAAAAACTTGACATCGTGTAATTATTGGTGTAAAATGAATGAAAACCTGAGTTAAAGGTAGAAAAGGAGAGATAAAATGAAAAGAATATTTACATTTTTAGGTCTTGTTCTTGCTGTAGTATTACTTGCAGCATGTGGTGAGACAACAAAGAAACACAAAGTTACTTTTGATGTAAACGGCGGAACTCCAGCAATCGCTGCTGTAGAAGTCGAAGAAGGTAAACTTGTGGCTGAACCTGCTGATCCTACAAAAGCTGGCTATAAATTTGTTGGTTGGTATTTAGGGGATGCAGTTTGGAATTTTGAAACAGATAAAGTTACTAAACCAATTACTTTAGTAGCTAAGTGGGAAGAAATAGGACAAGCTGTTAGATTTATTGACCACAGACAAGGAACAGAGAAAATAGTTGAAGTTGCAGCTGGAGATCAAGTCCCTGCACCAGAGGCACCAACTAGAGCAGGCTTTAGGTTTGGTGGTTGGTATACTACAAAAGCTGGCAGAGTTTGGAATGAAATTGAACCACAACAGTTCCCACTTACAATTGTAGGTGAAGAGAGTATTGAACTATATGCTTATTGGGAACCTTTAAATTCTTCAACCATTGAGTGGTCAGATGCAGAAACTTATGTTACTACAATGGTAAGACCTGATAGAATTATTATTAACCCATTAGAGTATAGATGGTCTCATGAAGATGACTTTATCGATATGCTTGTTACCCCTATTTATACTACAGAAGTAGATTGGGCTAAAGCTATAGCAGAAGGTATTGCTGACTATCCAGGGGATTTCTCAAAAATCGAATCTGAAGAATATTCTATTGATGCTTTTGACTACCGTTATATATTGGTGGGCGGAGCAGAATTCCCAGTTAATGAACATGGTGAAAGCGCGATTGTTGATGGAGAATATGATAGAGATTTAGCAGATGAAATTAAAGGTAAAGAGTGGACTTACACTATCCGTAAAGACTTAAAGTTTGAAGACGGCACACCAATTGACGCTAGAACATTTGAATTTACATTACAACAATGGTTAGATCCAGATCAAAACACATATCGCGCAAACATGTGGTATAAAAATGAAGATAACAAAAACGGTAGACCAGTTGTTAATACTGAAGCCTACTTAAATGGTGAAGTTACATGGGATGAGGTTGGATTTAAATTAGGCGAACCAGATGAAAATGGAAACATTTATACATTCACTATTTATACTACAGAAGAAATAACACTTCAATCCGCTGTAGGTATGGCCAATGATATTCGTTTAGTCCATCCTGAAAAATATCTTGCATCTATTGATAGTGCATCAGGATTATCACAATATGGAAATCCAAGTCACCCCTTTGCATCTTATGGTGGATACGTACTTGTTAGTTGGGATGAAAACGCAAGATTAGTTTTCAATAAAAACTATGAATACGTTGCAAGAGAAACTATTAATTATAAATCATATGTTGTTGAAATAGTTGCAGATACTGCTGAAGCATATAACCTCTTTAAAAATGGAGATACATCAGTATTAGGTTTAACAAAAGATTATTATGCAGAATATGCTGAAGATCCAAGAGTTAAAGACTCATGGGGAGGATACCCACAGTATATGATTATTAACCAATCAGGCTCCAAATTAACTGGTGAACAAAGACATGAACATCCAGAAATTATGGGGGATGAAAGATTTAGACAAGCTTTATTATTCGGATTTAATAGAAAAGAGTTTGCATATAATATTTATGCACCTAACACTCCTGCAGCATCACCAATTCCTGCAAATGGTGTTCACTATCAACATGACCCATTATTCTATTCTGAAACAGAACAACATAGAGAAGTTATTGAGGGGTTAGGTTTTGAATTAGATGACTATCTATTTGGTCCAGAAAGAGCAAAAGCATTATTTAATGATGCTTATGAAGATTGGCTAGCTAAAGGTAATTCTGGTCCTATTACTCTTAAATATGTTTCTGATGATTCTGACTTTTCAATTAGTTTAGATGAATATATTAAAGAATCTTATGAAAATCTGTTCGCAGATGATAATGGTAGTAAGAGACTAATAATTGATATTAAAAATTATTCTGGTACTGGATTACAACACCAAATTGAAAACCATAACTTTGACTTAACATTAACATCTCTAGGTTTTGGACACCCTAATAATGCTTACTGGCAATATGCCGCTATAGCTTTATTCCCAGGTAATATTGGTGCATCAGGCTTTGGATTATATTATCCAAACATTGGTGATCCGGATGAAGACGGAGTTTATGAGCAAGCTGAATATATTGATTGGGAAATTGAAGTTGATTTTTCTAACACATTTGCTCACTTAAGTGCTCAAGATCCAGAAGATTTAAGTGAAAAAGATATAACGCTATTAGAAATGCTTGATGAAAATGGTATTTATAAAGGTCCTGTTAAAGACATGGCTTTATATATCTTGTCAACTCCAACTTTATTTACTACCCAACCAAAAGAACCGTTTGTTGGTGCAAGAGAAGACTTACATAACTTAACAGCAGCATTTGAAAAAGTGTTCTTCAAATATGTTCCTGTTATTCCAACAGTAACACGCTCAAGTTCAACAATATACGCTGACTATGTCCATATCGAATGGCCAAAATATTCGAACGTATTTGGATGGGGTTCTGCAAGATACAGATATTTAACAACGGATCCTGACTTTACAGATCGTGCTAATTAAGAAAAAAAACAGTTAAGATTTAAAAACAAAATAAGTATTAACAAGCCCAAGAGCTTCTTGGGCTTGTTATACTATTATAATAATTATTAACATAATTAATAATATAAAGAAAGTCACTTTTGGTTTTAAAAGGACTTTGTTTATGTTATTTAATAACGAAGGAGATGAATCAATTGGGCAAGTATTTAATGAAACGTATAGGTTTAATGATAGTCACATTTGTAATTACTGTTTTTATTTTTTTTGTATTTATAAAAATGATGCCAGATAATACACCTCCACAAATTGGGGAAGATAATCGATATTTAGAAAAACATATGGAAAGGGAAGGTTGGGATAAACCAATAGTTGTACAGTTTGGATATTGGGTAAGGAATATTTTTGAAGATGGTTCTTTTGGTTTTTCTCAGATTAATAGAAGAGACGCAGCATCATTGTATTTCAGTAAGATTCCAGCATCTATTAAAATAAATATAATTCCTTATATTTTATCGATTCCAATCGCTATATTTTTAGGTGTTACGGCTGCATTATACAAAGATAAGCCCGTGGACACCGCGATATCGGTGTTTGTAATTATCTTTATTTCAGTTCCTTATTTTGTTGTAGCGGTATTGTCACAGTATTTATTTTTCTTTAAGTTAGGATGGGCACCTTCTCACGTTATTGCCACGCCCACACAGTTCGCTCAGGATACTTGGTTTGGAATAAAAAGTTATATTTTACCTGTTGCGGTATTAACAATAACTTCTGTTCCAGGGACAACCAGAAGTATAAGGGCTGAGTTAACTGAACAATTGACAGCTGATTATATGTTATTAGCTAGATCAAAAGGTTTATCTAAACAAGAAGCCACTTACAAGCATGCACTTAAGAATGCTATTGTACCATTTTTACCAGGAATGATAATCGGTATTGTTGGTGTTATGAGTGGTGGTATTATTACAGAAAGCATTTTTAGAGTAGATGGTACCGGAAGAATTTATTTGGATGCTTTTAATTCAAGAGATTATCCAGTTTTAATGTTAGTTACAGTGTTCACACAGTTTTTATCATTAATAACATCTATTTTAGTTGATATATCATATACTTTATTTGATCCAAGAATTAGATATGGAAGCAGGAAGATAGAAGCATGAAAATAAAAGATATTGATAAAAGTAAACTCGTATTCGTTCATGAGGAAGATGATGTAATTGTTGATGAGTTATTTGAGAGTAAAGAAGTAGGTTACTACAAAGACTCATGGAATAGATTTAAGAGTAATCGCGCCTCTTTTACTGCGTTCATTATTATTTGTATAATGATGTTTTTTGTTATCTTTGGCCCTTACATGAAAAGATATGACCTTCCACAAAGAAGTCATACTGATGCTTTAAGGTTTAAATATTTGCCGCCAAAGATTCCTGGTTTAGAAAAACTTGGTATATTTGACGGTTCAAAAACAATAACTGTTGGTAAAAGGTATTTAAACTTAATTGCCAACTCTGAGTATGGTGAAGGAATTATTCTTTCCGGTATGCCACAGGAATTAATTGATGATGTTAACCATCCTGATTACGCCAATGTTAGTAATCTTACTGTTAAAGTTGACTATTACAAATATACAAACTTTTCACAGTCTTATGTTCCAGAAGATTACTTTTCAAAAATTGATGATCCTGATGCTTTAGCTGGGGTAATAAGAACTATTAACTCAAAAACATATGAAGAATATTTAAGAAAAGGTTATATTTTAGATGTTATTAATATTCGTAGTGAGAGAGTTATGAAACAAGCTCCGGCAGGTATTTTGGTTGATGGAACGATGTATTATGAATATGAAGAAATTCAATATACATATGATGTTAGATTTGACGCTTTTATGGCGGGGCTTCAAAAAACGCCAGATCAAACATATTTTTGGTTTGGGACAACTAGTAGAGGTAATGATTTATTTACAGAAATCTGGAAAGGTGCTAGAATTTCACTTATTATGGCTATATCAGTTTTAATAGTTAACTCTACAATTGGTTTGATATTAGGAGCTATTGCTGGTTATTATGGCGGTTTAGTGGACTTAATATTTGATAGATTCGTAGAAGTAATTTCTTCTATTCCATTTTTACCAGTTTTAACACTACTAACATTAAGATATGGAACAGCTACATGGGTTGTAGTTCTCGCGTTTACTCTGACCGGTTGGGTCAGTATGTATAGAACTGGCCGAATGCAATTTTATAGATTTAAAAACCGTGAATATGCACTAGCTGCTAAAACATTAGGTGCTTCCGATAGAAGGATTATGTTTAAACATATTTTCCCAAATACATTAGGTTTAATCATTACAGGTATGGCTTTATCAATTCCGGCTTTTGTCTTTACTGAAGCTTCATACTCGTTTTTAGGAATTATTAGATATTCAAATGCTACAAGTGTTGGTATGTTAATTCAAGAAGGACAAGTTGAAATGCAAAACCATCCACACTTGCTCTTGTATCCATCCCTATATATTGCGATATTAATGATCGCCTTTAACTTATTTGGTAATGGTTTAAGAGATGCGTTTAATCCATCCTTGAGAGGAGCAGAATAAGATGGCAAATAACAAACAAGAAAAAATATTAAGTGTAAATGATTTAAGACTGTCGTTTAAGACACAATATGGTATCTTAAAGGCCGTTAGAGGTGTATCTTTTGATTTATATAGAGGAGAAACTTTAGCGATTGTTGGTGAGTCAGGCTCAGGTAAGAGCGTTACTTCACGTGCTATTTTAGGGCTTTCTGCTGGTAATGCTATTTATGAAGGTGGTAGCATTATGTATCAAGGACAAGACCTAATGCAAGTTCCAGAAGAAGATTTTCATGAAATTAGAGGAAGTAAAATTTCAATGATATTCCAAGACCCAATGAGCTCATTAAATCCAATTATGACAGTTGGAAAACAAATAGCAGAAGCTTTAATATTTAAATTAGATATGCCAAAAAAAATGGCAAGATTAAGAGCTATTGAATTAATGGAAGCTGTGGGAATACCAGAAGCAGAAAAAAGATATCATCAATATCCTTTCCAGTTTTCTGGTGGAATGAGACAACGTATAGTTATTTCCATCGCTTTAGCAAATAACGCTGAGATATTGATTTGCGATGAGCCGACTACGGCACTTGATGTGACTATTCAAGGTCAAATATTAGAATTAATAAACAGATTAAAAGAAGAGCGTGGATTAACTGTAATTTTTATTACACATGATTTAGGCGTTGTTGCTAATATGGCTGATAGGATTGCAGTTATGTATGCAGGTAAGGTTGTTGAAATTGGAACAACAGAAGAAATATTTTATAATCCACAACATCCATATACTTGGGCGTTATTATCAAGTATGCCTAACTTAGCTGTTTCTAAACAGTTAGATGCAATTCCAGGCGCTCCACCAAATATGATTTATCCACCGAAAGGTGATGCGTTTGCGGCAAGAAACAAATACGCAATGAAAATAGATTTTGAAGAAGAACCGCCACTTTTTAAAGTGTCAGACACGCATTATGCAGCAACGTGGTTGTTACATCCAAATGCGCCTAAGGTTGAACCTCCTAAGGCTGTACAAAGATTAAGAAAAAACAGAGGGAAGATTAACCAATGAGTATTATAGATAAGACAGAAAAAGTATTAGAAGTAAAAAACTTGAAAAAGTATTTTTACAGTGGTGTCGGGAAAAAAAGATTAGTAGTACCAGCAGTAAATGGAGTCTCTTTTGATATTTATAAAAGAGAAGTTTTAGGCTTGGTTGGCGAATCAGGCTGTGGTAAGACAACAATCGGTAGAACACTTATTAAGATTTACAATCCAACAGATGGACGCGTGAAGTTTAATGGTGTTGATATTTCGGCTGGTTATGAAACGCATCTTGAAAATATTAAAAAAATTAAACTTAGATTAAAAAATGAAATTAAAGTCTTAAAGCCTAATGGAGAGAAAATAATAGAAGAAGAAAACAAATTAGCAAGAAGACTTTTAGAAATTGAATTTGAATTAAAAGCTTTAAAAGAACAATATAATGCAGATTTAAAAGAAGCAAAACAACCAAAAATCGAATATAGAACTGCCAGATATGAAACTAAAAATGCACATATGTTAGCAGTTGAGGGTCTTGAATATGATATTAACGAAAGAAGAAAAGCATTAGTTGAAACAACAGTTAATAACTCTAAGATTCAATACGAAAAAGAAGTTAGAATGGCTAAGCTTGCTTATCAAAGATCTGCTGATGGACTTAAGAGTTCAGCTGCTTTAGAAAAAGATGAAATTAAAAAAAGATTAGATGAACTTAAAGAAGAATATGAAGCGAACTTATTAGCATTAGAAGAACAATATAACCCTTTAATTAAAAAAGAGGAAGAAACACGTAAGCATAAAAGAGATATTAAAGATGACTTAAATGTGTTAAAAGCAGAATTAAAAGAAAGAAAACTTGCTGAAAAAGAAGCATATAAGCAAAAACTAGAAGAAATTCCTCTTCCTGATTATGAAGCAATGAAGGAAAAAGTGCGTCTAATTAAAGAAAAATATCAAGAAGACAGACAAAAATTAAACGCACAAGCAAAAGAAAGCAAAATAGAAACAAAAGAAAAAATAATAAGTCTTACAAAAACTGTTGTTTTAAATGAAGAAGAAAAAGCAAAATTAAAAGAAGGTATTGCTGCTTTAAAAGCAAAAGCAAAAGAAGATATTGAATTAGAAAAAGATCATATTAGAGAAGCAAAAGAGATTAACAGATCTCCTGAAGCTAAAAAAGAAGTTAGAAAAATGCAAATGATCTTCCAAGACCCAATCTCTTCACTCAACCCAAGAATGACAGTTAGAGAAATTGTTGCAGAAGGATTAGTAATTCAAGGAGAATTAACAAAAGCTGAAATCGATAAACGAGTAAGAACAGCTTTAGAGTTAGTTGGTTTAGCACCTGAGTTTATGGCGAGATATCCACACGAGTTTAGTGGTGGTCAACGTCAAAGAATCGGTGTTGCGAGAGCTTTAATTATGAATCCGGATTTAGTTATTGCCGATGAACCAGTTTCAGCGTTAGATGTTTCTGTTAGAGCACAAGTTATTAACCTTCTAACAAATTTAAAAGAAGATCTTGGATTAACAATTTTATTTATTGCTCATGATTTATCAATTATTGAGTTCTTTTGCGATAGAATTGCGGTTATGTATTATGGTCACATTGTTGAATTAGCAACAAGTGAAGATTTATTTAAAAATCCGATGCACCCATATACAAAATCACTTTTATCAGCTGTTCCACAACCAGATCCTGATTATGAAAAAGGACGTAAAAGAATATTTTATGACCCTAGACAACATGATTATAGGTTTGATAAACCTACATTTAGACAAATTGGTGAAGATCATTACGTTTTAGCAAACGATAAAGAATTTGAATTGATGCAAAAAGAGTATAAAAAAGAAAAATAAGAACCAAAGACTGAGGTGTTTTTATGAAAAAAATATTTAATTTAATTTTTGTTATAATAGTAGGACTAACTCTTGTATCATGTAATGGTGGTACTACAGCTAATAACGATGAAGTAAAAGTTTATTTTTATGAATACAGAAATGCTTATAAGAAAGAAGAATTACGTCCTGATATACTTAGACAACAAACATACAAAAAAGGCGAGTTAATTGAAGAACCAGAAGAACCAACAAGAGCTGGTTATATTTTTGGAGGTTGGTGTAAAGAACTTACTTTGAGAGAAGAATGGAATTTTGCTGAAGATATAATTGATAGAAATCTTATCTTATATGCAAAATGGGACCCAGCAATCTATAAAGTAAGCTTAGAATTAAACGGTGGTGTATTTCCACCAAACACAAATTTTAACGGTGAATATGATGAAGATGGCATTCCATATTATATGTTTACATCAGGTGTAGCACAAGGACTACACAATCCAGTTAGAACAGGTTTTGAATTTTTAGGTTGGTTTACAAGAGAAGAATATAGGCCTGGTGATAGACCTATCACAAGTGTTGATAGAAACATTTCTTCAGATGTAACATACTATGCTCACTGGAAAGCGTTACGAATAACGATTAGATTCGATGTTAACTTAGAAGCTGAACCTAAACCAGTACCAGAACCTGCTACAGTGCCAATAAGAGTATATGATTATGGACAAACAATAGATTTCCCAGTATTAGAAGATACATCTGGAATTTATGAGTTTGTTGGTTGGAACACTAGAAGAGACGGTTCAGGTGTTATGTTAGTTAATGGTGAACCATTGGAGCAACAACAAACTACAAGAGTTTATGCTCAATGGATTTTAAAGTAAAATGTATAAAGAAGAAATAAGAAAATTAAGGATAAAAAAGAACACTATAATATATACTGTTCTTTTTTCCCTTATAACTTTGGCAGTATTTTATTTTCTTGCTCATCGTTATAAATTTATTGATAGTAACATATTAGATGGTATTTATTTAGTTGTAGTTATTGTTGTTTTTGTTTTAATTATGAAGTTTAAAAATTCACTTCATTATATTGTTTATAAATATAATTATTTATTGATGTTAGAAGAAAACTTACCACCAGTTAAAACGAAAAAAGCAATATTATCTGATGATTGGCAACAACAATTCGTTAAAGATGGATTTACCGAACACATAAACACATCTAAGTTTGCTATATACTATCAAATACCTAAAAAAGATAGCATTTATCGTCAGTTTGGAAAGACACTTGTTTGTATTGTTGTTAATAAAGATCTTAAATTAGATTTGTATGGCGGAACAATTCAAAATCAAATTAAAGGCATTTATGAAAAGATTGAGCATGAATATCCAAGGTTAAAAAAAGAAGTTGTTATTCACTTTAAAGAATATGAAAGATTTGATGATGAGAGTAAAAAAGAACTACAAAAAGTTCTTAACTTTAAACAAGATACATTCGCACTTATTAATATATCGGTTGGATACTTTCCAAAAATTAAAAAAGTCTATTATTTAAGACCGGCAAATAGATATCCTAATAAGCAATATTTTTTAGCATGTAATTTAATAAAGAGATATATATGAAATATGGAAAAAGAAATAAAACAAGAAAAAAAGAATAATGAACAAGCCGCAATAGAAAGAGAAAAAGCTGAAAGAAAAAGAATTAAAAAAAGCATTTATATCACAATATTTATAAATGTTGCAGTTTCGCTTTTAATTACAGCTTTAGGTTTACTTTGGCAGAAGTCACTAACTATATTAGCCTGGTCAAACGCGATGTTGCTTACTTTAATTATGATTTTTTTTATTGGTTGGATTATGTTTATATACAATAAAAACATTATCTCCATATTTACCCACGGTTTTAAAGTGTTTGGTTTAATGATTGTTGGCAAGAGACCAAAAAAAAGTTATTATGAAGTAAAAGTCCAGGTTGAAGAAAATCAGATACCTAAAAGATATATGGCTGTTTCGTTTATCTATTCTGCTATTTTGCTTGTAATAACAATTATTCTAACAATATTAGCATTATAGCGAAAAAAAACATCGAAATAATCGATGTTCCTTTGCCCAAAAGGGAGATTGCAGACCTTTTTTAGAATAGATCTAAACGCGGTCAACGTAATAGTGTATTTTTTTTGGGAGAAAAACACGAGGGTGATTAAAAGACATAAAGGTTTCTTTTAATCACCTTTATTATATAACAAAAATCAAGGAAAAAAATATGAAAGGGCTTTTATTTTAAATGAAAACGCTTAACAATGTTTTTTATAAGTATTTTTTCTGTCTATTTATTAGCAATAGACTATTAAATATTATATAATAACATTGGCAATTTAAAGGAGGCAATTTTGATGAGCAAATTAAAAATCAAAAATCTTCATGCACAAGTTGACGGGTTAGAAATTTTAAAAGGAGTTAATTTAGAATTAGGAACTGGTGAGGTTCATGCGATTATGGGGCCAAATGGTACTGGTAAAAGCACATTAGCTAGTGTAATAATGGGAAACCCTATTTATGAAGTTACAAAAGGTGAAATCTTTTTAGATGATAAAGATGTTTTAGAAATGGAAGTTTATGAAAGGTCTCGTAATGGGATCTTTTTAGCGATGCAATATCCGGCTGAAGTTACAGGAGTGACAAACTATGAGTTTATTAATACGGCTTTGAGAAGTCATAGAGGGGAAGAAAAGATTTCTGTATTTAAAGTATTTAAAGAGTATGAAGCAGCGATTAAAGAATTAAAGATGGCTTCAAGTTTAGCGCATAGATATTTAAATGAAGGCTTTTCTGGCGGAGAAAAAAAGCGCAATGAAATTTTACAAATGAAAATGTTAAAGCCTAAGATTGCTATATTAGATGAGATTGATTCAGGGCTTGATATTGATAATGTAAAAATTGTT
This sequence comes from Acholeplasma sp., assembly GCA_012839355.1. Classification (GTDB taxonomy): domain Bacteria; phylum Bacillota_I; class Bacilli_A; order Acholeplasmatales; family UBA5453; genus UBA5453. Next base: position 49,259 of record DUNK01000015.1, on the reverse strand, counting down.
GGCGAAGCTGTAAATGAGATGGTTTCAGAAAACTTTGGGTGCCTTTTAATTACGCATTATCAAAGAATTTTAGACTATATTAAACCAACACATGTTCACATAATGATTGATGGTAAAATCGTTAAAAGTGGCGGGATAGAGTTAATAGAAAAAATTGAAAAACAAGGCTATGAGTGGCTGAAGAAAGATTTAAATATTGATTTTGAGGTTAGGTAAGATGCCACAAGAGGTTGTTAATATAAAGGAAAAAAAATTACCTAAGGGTGTTGAATATAACGGAAAAACATTAAAAATTAGCGGGCAAATAATAGAGCCGGTTGTTTTTGCGTTAAGTAATAATGAACCATTAGTAATTGAAGCACAAGACTCTAGCGAAGCGAAAATAATTATTGAAATAAACAACAACCTAAAAGAAAGTTTAAAATATGATGTGGATTTAATTTTAAAGCCTAACAGCAACATAACTTATTTATTAGTTACAGAACTTTTAAGCGATGATGCAACAATTAATCAAAACGTTATAATTGAAAAAGATGCATCATTAAATTTAATGGTAGGTTTTTTAAATAATAAAGTAAAGGCTAACTTAAATAATAGACTTATTGGGATAGGTTCAAATGTTAATGTTAGAGTAGTTACTATTTCTGGAAGAGATAATAGTCAAACTGTTGATGTAATAATTAATCATGAAGCTAAAAATAGTAAAGGTTTAATGTATAATGTTGCTATTGCGAGTGCTAATGGTAGAATTGTATTAAACGGGATAGAAAAAATCTTAAAAGGTAATAGTAAGTCTGATGCTTATCAAAATCTTCAAGGGATAACAACTTCAAACGATGCATTTATTGAAGTTAACCCAATCCTTTTAATTGATGAATACGATGTGACTGCTGGTCATGGAGCGACGGTTGGCCAACTTGATGAAGAAAGCATTTATTATTTAATGAGTCGCGGTTTAACTAAAAAGGAAGCAGAAAAACTGATGATAAACGGCTTAATTAGACCGGTAGTTGATGAGATTACAGATAAAGACATTAAAGAAAGGTTTATCAATGTGGTGAATAAACGCTTATGAGTTTAGACGTAAAAAAGATTAAAGAGATGTTTCCAATCTTCTCAAACAATCCAAGTTTAATCTATTTAGATACAACAGCTTCAGCACTAAAGCCGAAGGCTGTTATTTCGTCTTTAAACGATTATTATAACAATTATGGGGTGAATATCCATAGAGGCGTTTATAATCTCTCTTATGAAGCAACAGAGTTATATGAGGCCTCAAGACGTGCTGTTGCGGAGTTTATTAATGCAGACTATGAAGAAGTTATCTTTACTAAAGGGACGACTAATAGTTTAAATATGCTTGCGCAAAGTTATTTATTTAAATTAAAACCAGGCGATGAAATTATCACTTCTGAGTTAGAACACCATTCATCATTTTTACCTTGGTTAAATGTAAGTAAAAAAACTGGTGCTAAATTAGTATTTGCTAAATTAGATGAAAACGGAGATATTGATTTAGAATATCTTAAAAAGATTGTTAATAAGAATACGAAAATAATCGCTTTAACATATGTATCTAATGTAATGGGAAGAATTCAAAAAGTTAAAGAGTTTGTTGAAATTGCGAAAAGTGTTGGGGCGTTAACGGTTATTGATGCTGCACAAGCTGCGGGACATTTGAAGATTGATGTAAAAGACTTAGGGTGTGATTTTTTAGCCTTTTCAGGTCATAAGATGATGGGACCAAGCGGGATTGGTGTTTTATATATAAATAAAAAACATCATAATATTGTAGAACCGTTTGAGTTTGGCGGCGAGATGGTTAATTATGTTTATAAAGATAAAGCGGAGTATAGAGAAGCCCCAATTAAGTATGAGGCAGGCACACCAATTATAGCTGGTGCAATTGCGCTAAAACAAGCGGTAGAACTCATTAATGAAATTGGTTTTACAAAGATTAAAAAACATATTAAAAAGTTAAATGAATACACATTAAAAAAATTAAAAGAGATTGATGGTGTTGTTGTATATAACAAAAGTGATACAGGCATTATAACCTTTAATTTAGAGGGGGTTCATCCACATGATGCAGCAACAATCTTTGATAATAAAAATATTTGTATAAGAGCTGGAGAACATTGTGCGCAACTTATTGTTAGATGGTTAGGTGAAACGGCAACTTTAAGGGCGTCATTTTATATTTATAACAGCGAAGAAGATATTGATAAATTTATTGAAACCGTCAAAGAAGCGGTCAGGTTCTTTAAAAAGTTTTAGGAGATTAAGATGAGTATAGATAGTTTATATAGACAAATTATTATGGATCATTATAAAGACCCAAGAAATAAAGGTTTAAAAAACGATGAAAATTATCGAACGATTAATTTAGTAAACCCTTCTTGCGGCGATGATGTTACAGTTCAATTACTAATTGAAAACGGCATGATTAAAGATGTTAGACACACAGGCACTGGTTGTTCAATCTGCTGTTCAAGTGCATCGGTGATGAGTGAAGAATTAAAAGGTGAAAACGTTGATGTTGCACTAGAGAAGATTGACGCTTTTAATCTTTTATTGACGGGAAAAGATTTTAACGATGAAATATTAAAGGGTGAGGCCCTAGCATATATGGGGGTTAGCAAGTTTCCTGCGAGAATTAGATGCGCTAATTTAGCTTGGCATGCTGCTAAAGAAGGCGTTTTAAAAGAGAAGGAGGAGAACAATGGATGAAAATACTAAGAAAAAGTATGATGAGATAATTGGTGATTACAAGTATGGTTTTAAAACCGAGTCAAAACCAGTTATTAAAACTGAAAAGGGCTTAAACGAAGACATTGTTAAGAAAATCTCTGCTTACAAAAACGAACCTAAATGGATGTTAGATTATAGATTAAAAAGTTATGAGTATTTTATAAATAAAGAAAACCCAACTTGGGGTCCGGATTTATCTAACATTAATATTCAAGACTTAACATATTTTATCCGTTCATCAGATAAAGTTAGTACAAGTTGGGAAGATGTACCAAAAGAGATTAAAGAAACATTTGAAAAGTTAGGTATACCTGAGGCTGAAAAGAAGTTTTTAGCTGGTGTTTCGACGCAATTTGAAAGCGAAGTAGTTTATAATGCAACCGCTAAAAATTTAGAAGAAACGGGTGTTATATTTGTAGATACTGATACAGCATTAAGAGAATATCCTGAGTTAGTTAAAGAGTATTTTGGAACAGTAGTTCCTTATAAAGATAATAAATACGCAGGTTTAAATGGAGCGGTTTGGAGTGGTGGGACCTTTATTTATGTTCCAAAAGGTGTTAAAATAGATAAACCACTACATTCGTATTTTCGGATTAATAGTGAGAGAACGGGACAGTTTGAAAGAACATTAATTATTGTTGATGAAGGCGCAAGTGTTCATTATATTGAGGGATGTACAGCGCCGATTTACTCAACAGAGTCACTACATGCTGCTACGGTTGAAATTATTGTTAAAAAGAATGCATATTGTAGATATACAACGATTCAAAACTGGTCAAGTAATGTCAACAACCTTGTAACAAAAAGAGCGCATGTGTATGAAAATGGATTAATGGAATGGATTGATGGTAATATGGGTTCATTAATCAATATGAAATATCCTTCTTGTGTGTTATTAGAACCTTATGCAAAAGGAAATACAATCTCAATCGCTTTTGCAGGTAAAAATCAAATTCAAGATGCGGGCGCGAAGATGATTCATTTAGCTCCGCACACGCAATCAACAATTATTTCTAAATCAATCTCTCGTGGTGGTGGTAAAGTTAATTATCGCGGCAAAGTATATTTTGGTAAAGATGCCAAAAAAGCTAAAGCACATGTTGAGTGTGATACGATTATTTTAGATGATATATCTTACAGTGATACAATTCCAATTAACATTATTAATAACTCTGAAGGCTTCTTAGAACACGAAGCGACAGTCTCAAAAATTAGTGAAGATCAACTCTTTTATCTAATGAGTAGAGGACTCACTGAAGAAGAAGCAACAGAGATGATTGTTATGGGTTTCATTGAACCGTTTACGAAAGAATTACCGATGGAATACGCAGTAGAATTAAACCAATTAATTAAATTAGAAATGGAAGGTTCGATTGGTTAAAAAATATAGTATTACAATGAAAGATTGTGGTGGAGAACTTGGGAACAATATTTAATATTACTAACAAAAATATATATGTTCAAGAAGGGAAATCTTACTATAAAATTAGTAAAGATCTTTTCGTGTTTAAACCACAAATCGGAATGTGTTTAAAGGTTCTAAAAAAGAGTGATGGTTCAATCTTGAAAATAATTCCGATGAAAGAAAAAGAAAGAATTAATAGCAAAGAAAGAAGATATGGTTTTTTGCGTTTTACAACAGTTCACACAATGTTGTTAGGGATGTTGTTGTTGCTATTAATTAGTGAACATATCCATCATGGTGAAAACTATTTTGTGCCGATTGTTTTTTTAAGTTTACTTATGTGTGTTTCAAGCGTTACAAACCTCTTTAGAAAAAACAAAAAAGCACACTTTAGATTCTTTGTTTTTACAACAATTCTTTATGTGCTTTTCGCTATTATTGGAATTATGTTACTAATCAAAAATATGATTGCTCAGGGGGCTTTTGTGCTAATCGTTAGTGCGTTTCCGCTATTCTTCAATTTCATGTTTTACAACTTTAAACCAAAACCGGATATTGCTATATCTAAGCCGTTTACAGAAGAAACATAACACAGATAAAAACTGATTTACTATATAAAAATTTAAGTTAAATTAAACTTTACAAAACTATTTCGAGGTGTGTTTTCCACCTCGATTTTTGCGCCAGTAAAGATTGCGTGAACTGGACTAACGTGACCGATATCCATATCCATAATTACTGGTATATTTAAGTCTTTTAAAATGTCTTTTGTAACATCATAAAGGTTCATGTCTATAAATGTTTTTGTCCCGGCGGATCTACCAAACAAAATTGCTTTTGTATTATTAAACCAACCAGCTTCTTTTAATTGCCAAAGTGCTTTTTTATATCCAAAAAGATTAAATTCAGCCACTTCTAAAAACCAAATTATATTATCATCTTTATACTTCTTGATAAAGTTTTTTACATTATCATATGGAGTTCCAACTAATGATACTAAGACTTCTAAACAACCGCCGATAACTCTACCTTTTAACGTGAGATTTTCTTCGCCAAATAAGTTAATCCATTTTGTTTTTTCTATGAGCGAATAAGGGGCGAGTGGCTCTCTTTCTGGTGTATCTATGGGCTCGTAAAATTTTGATGCGTGTTGAGTGATTTTTTTACCTTTTAAGAGGCCCATTATTTGAACTAAAAAAGGATCTAATGGTTTCATCCCAAATGTTGTTAGGCATGGAGCGTAAACACTTACTACATCAATTAATGTTGGGAGTAAAAAAGTTAGGTTTGTATTATCCGAATAACCGATGAAAAATTTAGGCTCGTGTTTCTTTAATTCTTCAAAATCAATTAAAGGTAAGATTTCAAACATCATTTCACCACCGCTTACACTAAAGATAGCATTAACATCTTTATCAGTATAAGCATCCATAAAGGCCTTGGCTCTTTTTTCTTTTGATTCGGATGCTCCCATGTAATAACCAAAGATGTCACCGAAAACTTTTGTTTTAAAGCCTTCTTCGTGTAAATAGTTAATGGCGCTTTTTAGTCTTGTATGGTAAGGTTCTGTGTTGGCTCCGAAAGACGGGGCAACTAGTCCAATAGTATCGCCAGGTTTTAAAAATTTTGGTAGTTTCATTAAAATCACTCCTTTAATTGATTATAACATAACTATCAATTAGTATTCTTGTTTAAAATAGGGTATAATATAAGCGGTGATTTAGTTGTACGGTTATTATATTATAATAAAGGGTTTAGATGCCTTAACGAGTTTAGAAAGAAACACTTTAAGCGAATTATTAGAAGGCGTTATGGTTAAACCAACAATTAAAATTAAAGATGATGTTTTAATAGCGACTGATGTTGTTGAAGCAGAGATGAGTTGGGAATCATTTATTATTGCAGTAAATGGTGATTTTTATTCTGATCTAAAGTTATATGAATCAGTTATGTTTCATAGTAAAGTAGCACTCAAAGAAAGTGTTAGTAAAAATGTAAAGAAAGAATTATTTAAAGAAACCTATAATAGTGATAAAACATTATTTTATTATGAGACAAGAAAACATGTTGATGAAAACTTAAAAAAGGAAGTATTTAAAAGTTTATATAATGATAAAGAGTTTTTAAGAACTATTAAAATTTATTTAGAAAATGATAAGAATACAACACTTGCAAGTAAACATGCAAATCTTCATAGAAACACACTTGATAATAGATTAGAAAAGTTCACTAATATCACAGGATATAATTTAAAAGATTTTGATGATTCAGTCTTCATTTATATGTTACTCAAAGATTTATAAAAAGTATGTGCAATTTGCACATTCAAAAGTAATGATTAGTTTTATATAATAAAAGTAATATTGAATTTAAAGGAGAGATTTTATGGCAACGATTACGTTTAGAAAATTAAACAAAGTTTATCCGGGTGGCGTTAGAGCCGTTAAAAACTTTAGTTTAGAAGTTAAAGACCGCGAATTTATCGTTTTAGTAGGACCTTCTGGTTGCGGAAAGTCAACAACTTTAAGAATGGTGGCAGGTTTAGAAGAGATTTCACACGGGGAATTATATATTGATGATTTACTAGTTAATGACGTGGCACCAAAAGACAGAGATATTGCGATGGTTTTCCAATCATACGCTTTATATCCACATATGTCTGTTTATGACAATATGGCGTTTGGATTAAAAATTAGAAAAATGCCTAAAAACGAAATTGACAAGAAAGTTAAAGAAGCGGCAGAAATTTTAGGTTTATTACCTTACTTAGATAGAAAGCCTAGAGCTCTATCAGGTGGTCAGCGTCAGCGTGTTGCATTAGGTAGAGCTATCGTTAGAGATGCGAAAGTATTCTTAATGGACGAGCCTTTATCAAACTTAGACGCTAAGTTGCGTGTTCAAACAAGAGGAGAGTTGATTAAACTTCACGACCGTTTAAAAACAACAACGCTATATGTTACACACGACCAGGTTGAAGCGATGACGATGGCAACTAGAATAGTTGTTCAAAACGATGGTGTTATTCAACAAGTTGGTACACCAAAAGAAATTTATGATACACCAGTTAATATCTTCGTTGGCGGATTCATTGGTACACCTCCAATGAACTTTATTGAAGGTATTGTTGAACCTGATGGAGTTTTTGTAAGTGGTGATTATAAATTTAAACTTCCAGAAGAAAAATTAAAGGTTATTAAACAAAATAGATTTTTCAAAAAACCAGTTGTAATGGGTATTAGACCAGAAGACATTTATGATGATTTAGCAGATGTTAACCTTAAAAATAAAGAAACAGTTAAATTAATTGTTGATGTTGCTGAGTTATTAGGTTCAGAAACAAACATTTATACAGATGTTAATGGTTATCAAATTTGTGCAAGTGTATCTGCAAGAGACGATTTACGTTTAGGTGATGAAGTTGTATTAGAACTTGATATGGATAAAACACACTTCTTTGATGCAAAAACAGAATTTAGACTTGTATATGACTACAACTTACCTCCAGAGGGTGTTGAAAATCCACAAATTATTCCAAGTGACTATCAAGGACTTGGACTTGATGAAGGTTTAGAATACGAAGAAGAGGAAAAAGTAGGATTCTTAGATAAGATTAAAGGTCTCTTTAAACGTCTCTTTAAACGTGGTAGAGCTGATGAAGATTACGAACAATACTTAAAAGAAACTGAAGAGGCTAAGGAAGAACCGAAAAAAGAGGAACCTAAAAAAGAAACTGTAAAGGCTGAACCTAAGAAAGCGGCTCCGAAAGCAGCACCTAAGGCGGCACCTAAGAAGGCAGCAGCTCCAAAGAAAGAAACGCCAAAAAAATAATTTAAATAATTAACTTAAAGCCGAAATTAATGTTTCGGCTTTTTTGTTTGTAAAAGTAAAATAAGATGTTTGGTTGTATATATTAATATAAAGGAAAGATTAATATGTTATATATTTACAATCAAAACAACTTGGCAAACATTGCATGTAAAGAAAAGATTCAAAAGGCTGAAAAGACGGCTTTTTCTGTTGTAAAAGGATTATGTGAGAGAGAACTGTTTAGCTATGATTCAAGAATAAAACTCACTAAACTATATTTAAATATTAATACAAAGGTTCCAATATATATCAATAAAGAGATATTATTGATGCCTACAAAGTCACCCAAAAGATATGAGACATATTGGATTAATTATTTTGAAGTTTTTTCTTATCAAAAGCATTTTGATAAAACACTAATATTATTTACTAATTTAAAAGAGTTAGAAGTTAGTGTAACAGTAAATAGTTTTACTATAATGATGGATAAAGCAAAAAGAGTTAAAGAATACATGGATAAAAGGGGTTTAAACTCATCAATATAAAATGTTAATTTAATAATTAAATTAAGAAAAGATAAGGCTTAGTTGTCTTGTTTTTTTAAAATTGTAGAATATCCGCCGTTTTTATTGGATAAATGGATATATAAATGATATAATGTTATTTGGAATTATGATAATTATAAAAGGAGAATAATTATGGCAAAAAAGACAGTTAGAGATTTAAAATTAAAAGGTAAAAAAGTATTAGTAAGAGTAGACTTTAACGTACCTATTCAAAATGGTAATATTACTGATGATAATAGGATTGTTCAAGCGATTCCGACACTAAAATATATTTTAGATCAAGGTGGAAGAGCGATTGTTTTCTCTCATTTAGGAAGAGTTAAAACTGAAGAAGATAAAGCTAGTAAATCACTTAAAGTTGTTAGTGAAAGATTAGAGGAGTTATTAGGCAAAGAGGTTAAGTTCGTTCCTGTTACAAGAGGTAGTGAGTTAGAAGTTGCAATTTCAAATCTTAAAGATGGCGAAATATTAATGTTTGAAAACACTAGATTTGAAGATTTAGATGGCAATAAAGAATCTAAAAACAACCCTGAATTAGGCAAATATTGGGCTAGTTTAGGTGATGTATTCGTAAACGATGCATTTGGTACAGCTCATAGAGCACACGCATCAAATGTTGGTATTGCTAGCAATATTAAAGATTCAGTTGCAGGCTTTTTATTAGAAAAAGAAATTAAGTTTATCGGCGGTGCAGTTGACAACCCTAAACGTCCATTTGTGGCTATTTTAGGTGGAGCAAAAGTTTCTGATAAAATTTCAGTTATAGAAAACTTGCTTGAAAAAGCAGACAAAGTTATTATCGGCGGCGGAATGGCATACACATTCTTAAATGCACAAGGTTATGATATCGGTACATCTTTATTTGAAGCAGATAAAGTTGAATTAGCTAAAAACTTGTTAGAAAAAGGAAAAGGCAAAATTATTTTACCAGTTGATTTTGCATTTACTGATAAGTTTGAAGATAAAGCACCTACACATGTTGGACCAATTACTGACATTAAAGAGGGTGAAATGAGCTTAGATATCGGGCCAAAAACACTTGAATTATTTGCAAAAGAAATTAAAAATGCAAAAACAGTTGTATGGAATGGGCCAATGGGAGTATTTGAAATGGACAACTATAGAAAAGGAACTATAGGTGTTTGTGAAGCGTTAGCTAACTTAAAAGACGCTATTACAATTGTTGGTGGCGGAGATTCTGCTGCAGCAGCAATTCAATTTGGTTATGAAGATAAAATAACACATATTTCTACAGGTGGCGGCGCTTCTTTAGAATATTTAGAAGGAAAAGTGCTTCCAGGAGTAGCTGCATTATCAGATAAATAATGGATATAGGTTCAAAGATTAAGCAGTTGCGCTTAGAAAACGGCTTAACTCAACAAGAACTAGCTAACAGGTTAGAATTAACAAAGGGGTATATTTCCCAAATAGAAAGAAATATATCCTCCCCCTCGTTAGAAACGTTCTTTTCAATATTAGAAGTTTTAGGAACTGATCCAACGGCTTTTTTCTCAAGGCTAAAAGATGAACAAGTTGTTCACACTGAAGAAGATTTTTATTGGCAAGAGGATGAAGAATTAAAGCATTTAATTAAATGGATAGTCCCTAATGCATTAAAATTTGAAATGGAGCCAATAATTATTGAATTAGAGCCGGGTGGTAAATCAAAAACAGACAATCCACACGAAGGTGAAGAGTTTGGCTATTGTTTAGAAGGGGAAATAACGCTGGTTTTAAATAAAACAAAGCATATTGTTAAAAAAGGACAAACCTTTTATTACCGAGCAAATAGAGAGCATTATTTAGTGAATAATACAAATAAAATAGCTAAAATTTTGTGGATTTCAACCCCACCTATGTTTTAGGAGTGAAAATATGAGAAAAGAAAAAACAATTGAAAACATTAAAAGTTTAGATGCATCATTGGCGGCGAAGTTGGTTGAAGAAACTTCTAAATATGATGCTGATGTAAAATTATATTATAAAGATAAGGTCGCAAACTTAAAATCAATTTTAGGATTGATGAGTTTAGCGATTCCTAAAGGAGAAAGTGTAAAAGTTGCTTCTGAAGGGAAAGATGCTACATTGGCCTTAAAAGAAATAGAATCATTATTAAAATAAAAGGAAGGTAAATATGAAACAAGGTAGAACACCAGTAATTGCTGGTAATTGGAAGATGCACAAAGATCGTGATGAGGCTTTACAATTTATTTATAAGGTAAATGAAGAAGTTCCTTCAAATGATTTAGTAGAAACGGTTATATGTGCAAGTGATGTTTTATTGAGATGCTTGGTTAAAAGGCAAGGCGACAACTTAAAAATAGGCGCTCAAAACATGCATTTTGAAGAAAAAGGAGCATTTACAGGTGAAACATCACCAAGAGTTTTAGAAAACACCGGAGTTACATATGTAATTATCGGTCATAGTGAACGCAGAGAAATGTTTGCGGAAACTGATGAGTCGGTTAACAAAAAAGTTCACGCAGCATTAAAATTTGAATTAACACCAATTTTATGTGTTGGAGAAAGTTTGGATATTAGAGAAGCTGGTACAACTAATGAGTGGGTAAAAAGACAAGTAGTCGCAGCTCTTTACAATATATCACATGAAGAAATAGAAAAAATTATAATTGCTTATGAGCCGATTTGGGCGATAGGTACGGGAAGAACGGCTACGCCTGAACAAGCAGAAGAGACGATTAAAGCGATTAGAGATGTAGTAAGAGAGCTATACAACGATTCGATTGCTGAAAATATTCGTATATTATATGGTGGTTCAGTAAACCCAGGCAACATTGAAAGTTTACTTGCTAAAGAAAACATTGATGGAGCATTAGTTGGTGGAGCGTCGCTAGATCCTGCAAGTTACTTACAATTAGTCGATGCAGCGTTAAAAAAGCAAAAAAATAATAGATGTTAGATAATGCTAACATCTTTTTAAAAAAACACCCGCTAATATTCGTTGTTAAAATATTACTAATAATTACAATATTCATAAATAAAATATGTATAATAAACAAAAAAAGCACATTATAGTGCTTTTCTCTTTTCAAAATTGACAAACAACGATTATCTGCTGTAGAACTCAACGATTAAGTGTTCTTGAATTTCTGGAGCGACTTCATCACGTTCTGGATATCTTGCAAAAGTACCAGTTTTTGTTTCTTCGTCGTATCCAATGAATTCTTTACGAGTAATCATCGCTTCTAGAGCTTCACTAACAATTCTAAAGCCTCTAGCTTTTTCGCTTAAAGTGACTTTTTGGCCTGGTTGAAGTCTATAAGATGGAATATCAACTTTTTGTCCATCAACTAAGACATGACCATGGTTAACTAATTGTCTAGCTTGTGCGCGTGTTCTAGCAAAACCGATACGATAAACAACGTTATCTAATCTAGATTCTAATAACTTAATAAAGTCTTCACCGTGAACGCCACCCAATTTACGAGCTTCAATAAATGTTTTTTTGAATTGTTTTTCGCTTAGGCCATATGTGAAACGAAGTTTTTGTTTTTCTTGAAGCTGTGTCGCATAGTCACTTAATTTTGAACGTCTTTGTCCGTGTTGTCCTGGTGGATAAGGACGTTTTTGTAATTCCTTGCCAGTTTCGCTAATCGAATAGTTTAAACGTCTTGAAACTTTCCATGTTGGACCTGTGTAACGACTCATTATTTTTACCTCCTTGTATATTTTGGCTGTAAAAATGCACTAACCCATTTAAGCAATGACCTTTTTGCTTTCCCCCTAAGCAGAATAAGAGTTACTAACACCCCTACGGGTAAGGGATTGTGATTAAACGAATTATTGCCTGCTTTTTACATGACTAACTTATTATAGCATGTTTATTTTACTTGTCAAATGTTAAAAGTCGCGAATATTGAAATATAATATAATTAACAGATATTTTAATCATTAGTATGATAAAATAGATTATGGTGATTAGATGAAGTATGATCAAGTTTTAGTTAGATTTGGAGATTTAATGTTAAAAGGTAAAAATAGGAATATTTTTATTGATAGGACTGTAAACTTAATCCGTCAAAACATTAAAGATTTAAATGTGAAGATGAGAAAAACGCACGATAGAGTGTATATAACGATAAATGATGTCTGTTTAGACCTTATTACCAATAGATTAAAAAGAGTTAGCGGTTTGGGTTCTTTTAGTTTTGTAAAAGTTGCAGAAAACGACCTTGACAAGATTGTAGAAGCGGCAGTTTTTATGCTTAATAATACGTTAGAAGAAGATTCAACATTTAAAATAGAAACGAAAAGAGCCAATAAAAGATTTCCATTAACTTCATTAGAAACATCTCAAGAAGTGGCTAAAAAAGTTTTACCGCAACTAACTAAAAACTTTAAAGTTGATGTTAGAAATCCTAAACAAACACTTCATATAGAAATAAGAGATGAGGAAACATACTTATTTATGGATTCTATTAAAGGTTTAGGAGGCTTTCCGGTTGGTGTTGGAGGTAAAGGTATATCTTTGCTCTCAGGTGGGATTGATTCGCCCGTAGCGACATTTTTAGCGATGAAACAAGGTGTGCTTGCGGAAGGGATTCATTTTGATTCAAGCCCGTTAACGCCGGTTGAAAGTGCTCAAAAAGTTATTGATTTGTCAAAAAAATTAGCGTTATACACACCTAACCATGAATTTGTTATTCATATGGTTCCGTTTCATAATATTCATATGGAAATACTAAAAAAAGTTCCTGACCCATATTTAATTACAGTTATGAGAAGAATAATGTTTAGAATTGCAGAAGAATTAGCGAAGAAACTAGGAATATTAGCGCTCATTACAGGTGAATCGATTGGTCAAGTAGCAAGTCAAACAATAGAGAGTTTTCACACTATTGAAAATGTAACTAATATCCCAATATTAAGACCTGTATTAACATATGATAAACAAGAAATTGTCAATATCGCTCACGAGTTAGATTTATATAATATATCAATTAGACCTTTTGAGGATTGTTGTGCGATATATTTACCTAAAAACCCTACTACCAAACCAACGATTCGTAGGGCTGAAGAGTATGAAGCAAATTTAGACATAGATAAACTTGTTAGTGATGCCGTAGAACACACATATAAGTGGGTTATTAAAGCAGACTCTGATTTAGATATTACTAACTATGGTTTTACAACCTTAGAAGCATGGGAAGCGATTAAAGATGATAGTATCTCGTCAAAATGAGAAAGTAAAAGAGTTATTTAAATTACTTCAAAAAAAACATCGTGATAAAACAGGAATGTTTTTGGTTTTTGGCGAGCATGGAATTTTAGAAGCTGAAAAGACTAATAATATTGTTGAAATATATACAGTAAACAATAGTAAAAAAGGTGTATTAATTGATAAAAAAATTATTAAAGAATTAGCACCATTATCTTCACCAACTGAAAGAGTTGCGATTGTTAAAAAACCTTCAGTAAAGCCGTATAGTGATAAAGTTTTAATAATTGATGGCATTCAAGACCCAGGCAATTTAGGTACATTAATCAGAAGCGCTGTTGGTTTTGGATTTTCATCAATTATTGCAAGCGAAGATACTGTTGATTTTTATAATGATAAAGTAGTTAGTGCAGCTCAGGGCAATTTGTTTTATGCTAATTTAATTAGAAAAGACTTAGTAGAAGAAATAAAAGAATTAAAGAAAAAAGGTTATAAAATTATTGGCACTGATGTAGATAAGGGAAAAAAGATTAAATCACTTAACAAAAATGTTAAAATGGGTTTAATATTAGGTAATGAAGGTGTCGGAATTAAAGAAGAAATATACAAATTAGCCGATGAATTTGTTAAAATAGAAACGAGTATTATTGAATCGTTAAATGTCAGCGTTGCTGGATCAATTATTATGTATGAGGTGAATAGTAAGAATGATTAGTGCATATTTAGATGAATTTAAAACAATGGAAGGCATCTATAAAGCCGCTAACAAACTCTCTTTAAAGAGAATACCATTAAGAAATATTAATGAGAAAAATATTTATTTCTTGAAAGAAAAAGAGATAGAAGAAATTAAAGAAGCATTAAGAAAAAATAAGATAAGAATAAGTATGATTGATATTGATGTTGCACATGATATCTATAGTCCAATTGATGTAGTAAAGATTAGTAACCTTGCTAAAGCGTTTGGTTGTAGAAATGTTGTAATAAGAATGCCTAAATTCTTTGATTTTGAAGCAGAAAAGAAACAAATATCTATCGTTTATAATGACCTTATTACAAGTTTTAGAAAAGAAAAGATGGATTTAAATTTTCATGTAGATTATGAGATAGAAAGTGCTTATATTGCGGCAATCTTAAAGGAATTTAAACATTTACAATTTGTTTATAATCCAGGAGAGTGCTATAGCAATGATAAATCAATTACGACTTATTATAGACTATTAAGAAACAATATTTCTAATGCAATAGTTTTTGACATAGATAAAGATAAAAAACCAACATTGATTGGTTATGGCAAGGCATTAGTTCTAGATATTATTGATAAACTTAACAATGATAAGTTTAAAGGAGACTTATATTATGATTCTAACTTAGGCGATTATGTTAGATATAAAAACGAGGAAACGCAAGAAGGTTTCTTTAAGCGCTTATTTTCAAGAAAAAAACGCAAGTCTCACCAAATGATTGATGAAAAATTGCGTGTTGATGAAAACGAAGAGGTTGATTTTATTCCTTTACTTAAGAGTCAGTTAAAACTTCTTAGTAAATATCAAAAAAGTTAATCTTCTTCAGGAAAGACGGGATCTATCCCTTCTAAAGTTGGATAAAGTTTGCTAACATATAAAATACCTTCTAAATGGTCGTATTCATGTTGGAAAACAATAGCTGGAAAGCCAGAAAAAGTCATTCTTTTTTTTAGAAACTTCTTTATTTTAAAATCATAAATCCAGGCTTCAAAAGTTATTTCTTTATGGCGAGGAGTTAGGCCTTCAGTTTCTCTTTCTACAGACAAACACCCTTCTCCGCCATTTAAGTAAGTCATTTCTTTTGATTTAGAAAGGATAACAGGGTTAGCGATAATTAATGAGATGATTTCATCTTCCATCTTAATGTATATCGCAAACATCCGTTTTAAGATATTAACTTGGACAGCAGATAAACCAACAGCCGGTCTTAGATTAAATTGTTCGTTTAACTCTTTATTTTGAGAGACTAAACAAAACTTTAAAAGATCTAAACCTAAACTAATATCTTCTTTAGATGCGGGGATTTTAATTTCTTTAGAAGTTTTGTATAAATTGGGATGCCCTTCAAAAATAATGTCTTTCATTGTAAGCATATAATCACTCCGAAATAATAATAACATAAAAAGGGGAAAAAAGTAATAAAGTGGCATATACAAAGATAATAAATAAAGCGTATGATTTAGCTGATGAATTGAAAGAAACAGAGATTTATCAAGAAATGAAACGTTTAGATGAATTGATTAAAAGAAAATATGAGCGTGAATTAAAAGAATATCATGAGACTTTTATTAAGTTTGAAGAAGTTTATAATGTTGGTGGTATTTATCATCCTGATTTTAAAAGGGTAAGTTTAGCATATAAAGAGAAAAAAGAACTGCTTTTTAGTAAAGAAGAGGTTAAAGAGTATTTTATTCTTGAAGGTAAGATGAATGAATTATTAAAAGAAATAAGCCAAGAGATAACTAGTAATGCTTCTAATTATCAAGAATTTAAAGGGGGAATATGTAATGAAATTGAGTAGAGAATGTTATATTATTACATATAAACAAAACAAAGCATATAAAAGCATAAGCCAAATAAAAGGGTTGGAAATATATTATTCATCAAAGAAACAAAAATATATTACAGCTTATTTTGATACTGCCGATAAAGAAAGAATTTTAAAAGAATTAAAAGAAATTAAAGGCATCACTGAGTTTGGACCAACTCGCCTTGATCAAGCAGAGATGGATATTAATTTATAAGTGTTAAGGAAAAAGACTTGACACCTCATATTTTAAGTGTATAATGGTAATGGTTGAATAATATTGTCAAGGAGAGATTAAAGATGGTAAAAATTAGATTACAAAGATTTGGTGCTAAAAAACGCCCATTCTACCGTATAGTTGCTGCTGATGTCAGAGCACCTAGAGATGGCAAATTTTTAGACATCATCGGTACTTATAATCCATTAACAGAACCAGCAACAATCGAAGTTAACAAAGAAAAAGCTTTAAAATGGTTAAATGATGGAGCACAAATGACACAAACAGTTAAAAACATTTTTAAAAATCAAAAAATTATTTAATATCTGAAGGAGCGAAGAAAAATGGCTGTAGATTTTGAAAAATTAATTAAAAGCATTGTTACACCATTAGTGATGCACCCTGAAGATATCGTAGTTAAAACTATCGCAGAAGAAGAAAATGAAATAACTATTCAAGTGCTTGTTAGTGAAGAAGATTTAGGCAGAGTTATTGGCAAGGGCGGAAGAATCGCCTCTGCAATTAGAACTATCGTTTACGCAGGCGCATCAAAGGAAGGTAAACGCGTACGTATTGATATTGACGCTTTTTAAGAAAATACGCCCTTTGGTGTATTTTTTTAAGAGAGTTAGAGGTATTTAAAGATGAGTTATAAAATAGGATTTATTAAAAACACTCACGGAATAAAAGGGGCAGTAGTTGTTGGTGTAAGAACGGATTTTGAACGTTTTCTACCAAACAAAACAATTTACTTTTATGAAGGAAACAAAAAAGTTTATTTAAAAATAAAAAAAGTAACTGAAAGTAAAAAAGGCTTACTAGTATCATTTTTTGATTATGATGATATTAATTTAGTTTTAAAGTTTAAAGGTAAAGAGTTATATACTGACGAAAGACCAGAATTAGAAGAAGGCGAATTTCATCAAGAAGATATAATAGATAAAGAAGTTTATAATCAAAATGGTGAATACATCGGTAAAGTTATTAATGTGATGGATGTACCTCAGGGACACATTATAAGAATACTAACAAAAGAAGAAAAGAAAGCGTTAGTCCCTTTTAATGAATACTTTATAATTAGTGTGGATGAAGATAAGATAGTTATTAATGAGATTGAAGGTTTAATATGAAAATTGATGTAGTAACAATCTTTCCAAATTTAATTGATTCATATGTTGGTGAATCGATTATCAAAAGAGCGATGAGTGATGGGAAAATAGAAATAAATGTTATTAACCTACGCCACTATACTGATTTAAAACATCATCAAGTTGATGATACAGTTTATGGAGGCGGGGCGGGAATGTTATTGATGTTTCCTCCGTTTCATCGTGTTTTAAAAGAAAGAATGAAAGAAAACACGAAAGTAATATTACCTTCACCAAAAGGGAAAAAACTAACTCAAGAAAAATTAAAAGAGTTAGCAAGCGAAGAACATTTAATTGTTTTGTGTGGGCATTACGAAGGTATTGATGCAAGAATCGAACATTTTGTCGATGAAGAGATAAGCGTTGGCGATTATATTTTGACTGGTGGAGAATTACCAGCACTAATATTAATTGATGGCTTAACAAGACTTACAGAAGGCGTTTTAAGCGAAAAATCACATGAAGAAGAATCTTTTACTGAAGGATTATTAGAATATCCTCAATATACAAAACCGCAAGAATACGAAGGTTTTACAGTTCCAGAAGTGTTAGTGTCTGGAAATCACGAGAAAATCTCAAAATGGCGTAAATATATAGCTTTAAAAGAAACTTATTTGAAGAGACCAGACCTGCTTAAGACGAAGGATTTAACTTTAGAAGAGAAAGAATTATTAGAAATAATAAAAAAAGAGAAAGATTAAAAGTTATTGGACTTTTTAATAAAATATGATATTATATAAAAGGTTATGTTAAAAAAGGTTGAAAGAGTAGTTTTTGTATGTTATAATACAAAAGCGTTTATAAGATAAATACAACCTAGTTGATAATGATAGGAGCGATTATTGTGGCACGAGCAAAAGGACAAGAATTAATAAGAGAATTAACAGAAACATATTTAAAAGAAATACCAGAATTTAAAGCTGGTGATTCTGTTAAAGTACACGTTAAAATTAGAGAAGGTACAAGAGAAAGAATTCAGATCTTCGAAGGTTTAGTGATTAAAAGACAAGGTGGAGGTATTTCTGAAACATTTACTGTAAGAAAAGTGTCTTATGGTGTTGGAGTAGAAAGAACTTTTCCTGTACATTCACCAGTTATTGATAGAATAGAAGTAACAAGAGTTGGTAAAGTTAGAAGAGCTAAACTTCACTATATTAGAAATCTTTCTACTAAAGCTTCTCGTATTACTGAGAAAAGAACAGTTTAAGAAACATTTTAAATTAACAAACAAAAAAAGATGAAAAGTCATCTTTTTTTATTACAAATAAAATAGTAATAGTGTTATAATGATATTGTTAAAAGGAGTGACTAACAATGAAAAGATTATTTAAAATTCTAATGGTGTTTCTATTAAGTTTTACATTAGTGGGATGTAATTTTTTAGATCTTACTATAGATGAAAAACCACCAGTTGAAGAAAAAAAGGAAGCACCAACAATTAAAGAAATAAAATATATTGGTATAACTGATAATAAAAAAGAATATTTGATGATCTTTAATGATGGCTCTACTCAAATCATCCATATAACTGATGAAGTGGCACCAGTTGTTAATGAAATAACAATTTTAGATTTATATGAAGCTGCAGTGGAAGATGGTTATAGTGGAACGATGAGCGATTTTATTGCTGAATATATAAGTGATACTGCCGTTGATTCTAAAGAAGGAATAATTAAAGGTTTAAAAAGTAGTGTAAGTGTTTTTGCTAAATTTACTAAGACAACAAGAACAGTACCAATCATTGGTTTACCACAAGCAGAAACCGAAGATTATTTAAGTGCTGGCAGCGGTGTTATTTATAAGTTAGATAAAGAGTCGGGTACAGCTTATATTGTTACGAATCATCACGTTGTTTATGATGCTGAAAGTGATAGTAGAAATGGTGTAAGTGGCGATATTGAAATCTATTTATATGGATTAGAATTAGAAGACTTTAAAATTGCTGCAACTTATGTTGGAGGATCAGAGAAAAACGATGTTGCAGTATTAAAAATAACCGACTCAGATATTATTAGAAACAGCATTGCAGAAGTGGTTACAGTTGCTGATTCAGACATAGTTGAAGTTGGCGATAATGTAGTTGCAATTGGGAATGCTCAGGGCGGTGGAATAAGTGTTACCAAAGGGATTATCTCGGTTACGAGTGAATACATAATGTTAAACACAAGCAATCACGGGATTGTTGATTTTCGCGTGATGAGAGTTGATGCTGCAGTTAATAAAGGAAACTCAGGTGGCGGACTCTTTAATAGTAGGGGTGAAGTGATTGGAATTATAAATGCAAAAACCATTTCTGAAGAGGTCGACAGCATTGGTTATGCGCTACCAGCCAACACAGTTTTTAATTTAGCAGATAATATCATTTATTATTGCGATAATAGGCTTCAAGAAAAAGGTGAAAAAGTTTTAATGGGAGTTACAATGAAAATTGTAGATAGAGTTGTAAGTTATGATGAAGTTAACGACAAAATAACAGTTAAAGATGTATTAAAGGCAAGCGAGATTGCTGAAGGTTCCCTTGCAAGCCAACATTTTGAATTAGATGATGAATTTGTTAGTATTACGATTCACGGCAAAACATATGAAATCACCAGATTATATCAGGTAGGCGATTTGCTCTTTAAAGTAAGGAGAAACGACACGATTACAATTAGAGTAATAAGAGACGGAAATTTAGTGGATTTAGAGATTAGTTTTACTAACGAAAACTTCAATGTTATTCAGTAAGAAAAAATTAAAAATCACACAATAATGAAAATATTTTCATAAAATATTGAAAGCACTTACAAGCTATGATATAATATGAACTATCACGAGGGGTGAGAAAATGGCAAAAGATGATAAAGTTACAATTTATAGTGTCGCCTACAAGGCAGGTGTTTCACTTGCGACAGTTTCTCGAGTAATGAACCATCCTGAAAGAGTTAAAAAAGAAACGCGCGACAGAGTTTTAAAAGTAATTGATGAGTTAGGATATCGTCCTGATGCAATAGCTCGCGGATTAGCAAGCAGAAGAACTACAACAGTAGGTATTCTAGTGAGTGATGTTACAAGAGCTTCGGTAGCGGAAATGTTTGGGGGAATAAGTGATATTGCCATAAAATATAAATATGCGATTAAACTATTTACTGTTCCTGAAGGAATTGATTATGACGAACTATTAAAAACAATCATCTCTGAAAGAGTTGATGGGATTTTACAGTTAAATGATGAGTTAGATCATGGACAAATTGAAAAGTTACTAGACATTTGCGGAAAGAATGGTATTCCAGTAGTTTTAGCGAATGTACTATATGATGATCCTGAAGTTCCTTCTGTTTCCATTGATTATGAAAAAGCGAGTTATGAACTTACTAAAGCTATGATTGAAAGTGGTAAAAAAGATATTTATATTTTATCAACAGTTCGTCAGTATAATGTTAATGAGAAAAAAGAATTAGGTTATAAAACTGCTATGGAAGAAGCAGGGTTAGTACCTAGAGTATTAAGAACTAGTGGTAATACTGAAGTTAATCGTAGACACTTTGCAGAACATTTTAAAAATCAAAAATATGATGGGGCGATTGGTGTTAGAGATTCAATTGCAGTATCGTTTATGAACTTTGCGAGAGAAAGCGGTAAAAAAGTTCCTGAAGAAGTTGCGGTAGCTGGGTTTCAAAACACTAAATATGCAACACTTGCGAGCCCAACTTTAACTTCAATTGATATTCCAGTTTATGATATTGGTGCTGTCTCAATGAGATTTTTAACAAAACTAATGAATGGTGAAGAAATCTCACAAGTCAAGGTAACATTAAACCATAGAATCATTAAGAGACAGTCAATGTAGTTTTTAAAATAAAATAATAAGGTATAAATTAGAATCCCTTAGTTGAGGCTAAGGGATTTTAACGAAAGAAGAAGGTAAATATGAGTTTGTATGAAAAGTTAATGTGGCGTGGAATGATTAAAGATGTTTCTGATGCTGATAAAGCGAAGAAGCTTATTGATGATAAAAAACCAGTAAAGTTTTATATCGGTTATGATCCAACTGGTGAATCTTTAACTATTGGACACTTAGTTCAAATAGTTAGAATGATGTATCTTGAAAAACACGGACATACTCCTGTCGTCTTAATTGGCGGTGCAACAGGTTTAATTGGCGATCCACGCGCAACGGCAGAAAGAAAATTATTAGCGTTAGAAGATTCACTTCACAATGCAGAAAAAATTAAAAATCAAATTAAAAGATTTTTACCAAATGCTATATATGTTAATAACTATGATTGGTTAGGTAAAATAGATTTAATTACTTTTTTAAGAGACTACGGCAAACATTTTAATGTAAACTATATGTTAGCTAAAGAAACTGTTCAAGCGAGATTAGAAACAGGGATTTCATATACAGAGTTTTCTTATATGATTTTACAGTCAATGGACTGGTTACATATGTATGAAAATATGGATGTGAAAATCCAGTTTGGTGGTTCTGATCAATGGGGTAATATCACATCAGGTTTAGAGTTAATTAGAAAGACATTTGATGTTAATCATGAAGCGGTTGGTATGAGTTCTCCACTACTCTTGAAAAGCGATGGGACAAAGTTTGGGAAAAGTGAAAGAGGTGCGATTTGGCTGGATGAGAACTTAACTACTCCATACGAACTTTATCAATTCTTTTTAAACACTGCTGATGATGATGTAGAAACATTTCTTAAGATGTTAACGCTACTGGAAAAAGATGAGATAGATGGTATTATTAAGACACATTTAGAACAGCCAGAGTTAAGACATGCACAAAAAATATTAGCAAGCGAAGTAACAAAATTGGTTCATGGAGAAACAGCACTCGCAGCTGCTTTAAATGTTACTAACTCTTTATTTTCTGGTTCATTTACTTATTTAACTTTAGAAGAGTTTAAGATGGTTGGTAGAAGTTTAGATACATTTGAAACAGCAGATGAGATTGGTGTTTTAGATGCGTTAAGAGAAACTAGTCTAGCGAAAAGCAATACTGAAGCGAGAAACTTTGTTAAGAGTGGTGCAATCTTTGTTAATGATGAAAAGGTTGATGATTTTCAACATGTTGTAAAAAAAGATATCGCTTATTATGGAAAATATGTCATTTTAAGACGAGGAAGAAAAAGATATAGTTTAATTAAGTTTAAGTAGGTGAAAAAATGGATTACATAATCCTTTACAATCCCTTAAGTAAAAGTGGCGGCAACAAAAAGAAAATCAATAAAATTAAAAAGAAACTACAGAAAAAAGGTAATACAGTAACTGTAGGTTCTTTCCTTGATATCGTTGATGTTAAAGAGTTTATTAATAAATTAAATCCAGCTACTAAGATTCTTGTAATAGGCGGAGATGGCACGCTTCATCATTTAGCGAACACTTTAATTGATTATGAAGTTAAAAATGATGTTTATGCGATGAGTGCTGGGACGGGCAATGATTTTGTAAGAAGTTTAAAAAGCAAAGAAAAATTAGTGAGAATTAATGATTATATTTGTGATATACCGTATGATTTGGCAGAAGAAAACAACAACCAAAGAAGATATTTCATAAATTCTGTTGGTATTGGAGTGGATGCTTATATTGCCTATTTAGTTAATACTCTTGAAAACTCAAAAGGGCGATGGAGTTATTTTAAATCAACATATCGTGGTTTTACAAAATATAAACCAGAAGACTTAACCATTACAATTGATGGAGAAGAAAAACAATTTAAGAAAGTATGGTTAACAGTTGTCGCAAATAGCGCTTATTTAGGAAAAGGGATGAAAATCTCACCAAAGTCAGTTAGACTTGATGATAAATTAGAAATAATTGTTGTTCATGGCATGCCAAGACTTTTACTATTACTTGTCTTCCCGTTAATCTATCTAGGTTGGCACTTAAGAATAAAACGATTCGTTAAGCACTACGAAGGAAAAGAAATAAAAATCAATTCAGAAACTGACAAATATGTTCAGTATGATGGTGAGACAGAATATCCAAGAAGAAAACTACACATATATAGATAGTAAAGAAAAAAAAACAATCTCGGAGTTAAGATTGTTTTTTTACTGAGAAAGAGTGAGGAAAGTTTTTATTTGCGTAAAACACCTAAACGGTGATAAACTCTAGATATTTTTCTTTGGGCAATTTCTCTGGCTCTATTAGCGCCAGCATCTAAGATTTCTTTTAACTCTTTTGAGTTATAGAGAACTTTATATTTTTCTTGAATAACAGAAAGAACATCACCAACGATATTCGCAAGATCTTCTTTAAACACTTTGTAAGTTGAATCTTTATACTGTTCTTCAATCTCTTTAATAGGTTTATTAGTTAAACCAGAATAAATTTCAAGCAAGTTAGATATTCCTGGTTTGTTTTTTAAATCATACTTAATCTTTGTGGCAGAGTCTGTTACAGCGCTTCTAATTTTATTTTTAGCAGCATTGATATCATCTAACAAGTAAATTGAACTTTTTGCGTTGTCATCGCTTTTGCTCATCTTTTTAGATGGATCCTGAAGACTCATAACTCTTTTGGCTGTTTTTGAGTAGTAAGCTTTAGGTACTACAAATGTTTCACCATAGAGACTATTAAATCTTTCTGCTAACGTTCTTGTTAGTTCTAAGTGTTGTGTTTGGTCATCGCCAATTGGAACGATATTCGCATCATATAATAAGATGTCCGCAGCCATTAATGCAGGATAAGTTAATAATGCTGATCTAATGCCTGTTTTTTGAGCGCGAGCCTTATCTTTGTATTGAGTCATTCTTTCTAATTCTGGAACATACGCAACAGTTTCCATAATAAAACCTAACTGACTATGTTCTTGCACTTCTGATTGCACGAAAAGATTAACTCTTTTTGGGTCTAGTCCACAAGCGATATAAAGTGCGGCTAATGTTTTAACATTTTTTCTTAATTCTGCTGGTTCATTGTAAACAGTTAAACTATGTAAATCAGCAATGAAGATGAAAAACTCATAATCTTTTAATTCATCTTGTAATTCAACAAACTGTTTAATAGCTCCTAAATAATTACCTAAAGTTAATAAGCCAGTTGGCTGAATGCCTGATACTAATCTCATTTAATCCACCTCAAATATTTCCTATATAAACAAAAAATCCTTAGACAAAAAATCTAAGGACGAATTTCTCGCGGTGCCACCTTAGTTCCAGCCCATCAGCTGGCTCTCATTCAGTGTTTATACTCCGAAAGTCCATTCACAATTTTTTCATATCTTAGGCTCTCACCTCTCCCAAGTCTCTGTAATACGAAAGTGTTAACTGCTACTATTCTTTCATCAACGTATACTTTATTGTAATATTTAATTATTTGTTTGTCAATCAAAATCTCATATTTTTTTAAAAAAGATAAAAATGTTTAAAATGGTAAAATTCATGTAAGATAGGTTATAATGTAATTATAAATAATAAAGGAGGCAAATCTAATATATGAAAAAAATATTTATTGGATTGATGTTAGTGTTAGGACTTTTCATTATGCCAGTAAGAACTGAAGCGGCAGCCGAATCTAGAGTTATTACTGCTAATCCAGGAGAAGATGCTTCAAGTATGATTAATATTTCTTGGATAATGGATGCTTCAAAAGCATATGGGAAAGTAAAATACACGAAAAAGACTGATACTAATTGGCAAAAAGCTAAATCAGTTATGGGAGAAAAAGAGTTAGTTACACTTTATACAGACATAGATAATTTTTTATCATTACTATGTTGAATTAAAAGACCTTGAGCCAGGTACGGAGTATATGTATCAAGTTGGTCAAGATGTTATGAGTGAAACGTATTATTTTAAAACTGCCGGTGGAGACTCATTTAAGTTTTTATGGGTGAGTGACTGGCATGCTTATGGACCGCTACCTGCTAGAACAGACTCTCATGCATCTGTAGTTAGTAAGTGTTTAGCTAAAGAACCAGGGATTGATTTTATCTTCTCTACTGGTGATGATTTGGCTTATGGTTCAGATCATGATGCACAATTATATGTTTATAATAAGCCATATTATAAGACACATCTATTTGCGACAACGGTAGGAAACCATGATGTTATGCATGTTATCTATAAACCTACTAGAAAAGATTATCCAAACACAGATGAGTTTTTCAAAAAAACGCATCGCCATCCGCAAAATGGCTATGCTGGACAAGAAGGAGCGTCATATTACTTTAAATATGGACCAGCTCTATTTATAGTATTAAATAATGAAGATATTAATTATGGGCACGGCAATAAGGAGACAGGACTTGCTAAAGCGAAAGCATGGACAAAAGAAGTTATTGAACAAAACCCATCACAATACATCTTTGTGGCAATGCACTATCAGTGGTTTGATGGTAGAACAGGAAAAACAAGTGCTCAGTATACTGACTGGAGAACATTTTTTGATGAAAATAATGTTGACTTAGCGATGGCTGGGAACAACCACGTTTATTTAAGAACTAAAGGTAGAATTTATAATGATGCTTCAACTGGAACGAATCAAGGAACAGTTTATATGCAAGCACCTTCAAGTGATGGTGAAAGAGGAGTTCAACATGGTGATATTCAGTATAATGGACACATCATTGAAGAAATGTGGAGTCAAGGTACAAAAACAATCGGAGCTATCATAATGGATGTTACACCTGAAGGTATTTCACATCAACTCATAGATAATAATTCTAATGTTATAGCAGAAAGTTCATTCACATCTAGATATGCAAATTATGAGTTTGATAAAGAGGCATTTTTAAATTCATTTGAAACATATAGCGTTAATGATGATAAAGTAATTTATGCGCCTGCTGAAGGAATTAAGTTTGTTGAAAGAATTGAATATTATAATAATGATGATTTAGTAGGAACAAACTATTTTTACCAATTAAAAGATACATCATACAAACTAACACAACCAGATCTAAATAACTTAAAGGCTGTAGTTAAGTTTATGGATGGAACGACAGGCGAGACAGCTTTAGCATCTGACGATAGTTACTATTGTTTAGAAAATGTAAGAGTAGATTTAAGAGGAATAGATTTAGAATTATCTTGGGAATATAATGGTGTAAAAGATTTTAATCTATATGTCTTTAATGAAGATGTTCTTGTTGGTGAAGTAGGCGTTAATGAAAAAAGTTTAGTAATAGAAAGATACGATTTAGATTCAGTATTTACAATTAAATCATCACTTACTAGTACGAATGCTTATTACAATGTTAGATATAATGAAATGGCTGATGGTAACTTTGATGGATTAGTTAATGAAGGTGATGCGATAATAATTCTTGCGTATTTAAACGGAGATCTTATTTTAAACGCACGACAAAAAGCAATGTTGGATATTGACAATGATGGTGAAATAACAATCATCGATTTAACATATGTACATTTATATGCAAATGGTAATAGCGATATACTTACTAAAGAAACATATACGGTTAAGTTTTATGACGAAACAGGAACATTAATGGAAACAATAGAAGTTGTTAGGGGAAGTGATGTTATCCCACCTGATTATGTATTAGAAGGTGATATCATCTTCATTGGTTGGGATAAAAACTTAAATAATGTTAGTGCTGATTTAGAAGTCAGACCGATTATATTAAGATAGGTGAAAGACGATGAAAAGAAAAATATTTATATTATTAACATTATTGTTCGTTAGTTTTGGCTTAGTATCATGTTTTGGCGATAAAACACCTAAAAGCGTTACAGTTACATTTGATGTAAATGGCGGAAATGAAACCATCGCTGCGCAAACAATAGATTATAAAAGTTTAATAACTTTACCTAATAACCCAACGAGAGAAGGTTATAAGTTTGTTGGTTGGTATTTAGATGGAGAAAGTTTTAGTTTTAGTACTGAAGTAAAAACTAATATCACTCTTGTTGCACAATGGGAAGCGAGCACAGAATACGCTGCTATAATAGACTATGGTTATGATAATATACTTGAAACTAAAACAGTTTATGAAGGCGCAAAGTTAGAAAGACCAGCAGACCCAGAAAGAGAAGGCTATATATTTGCTGGTTGGTATTTAGGTAATTCATTATATGATTTTGATACTTTAATTACAGCAGATATTCAGTTATTAGCACATTGGAATGCTATTGAAGCAGAAGCAGTTAACTTTAAAGGTGGCAGGGATTTAACATTTGATTTAGATAATTTTAGACTTGAAAATATTGTTGCAGAGGTTACATATAATGATGAATCAGTTGTAGAAATTCCTCTCTCAAGAGAAATGTTAAGTGACTTTGACTTTAATACATTATTCTTAACAGGTTCATTTTACATTATTGTACGTATTGAAGGCCAGAGAGAAAGAATAAAAGTTACACTAAACTCTGATCTTCCACAAGAAACACATCCAACTATTATAATCTACGCTTTAAAAGAAACAGTTGGTGAAGAAGATGTTTATACATTCTATTCGTACGGTGAAGGAGTTTTAGCAAGTATGGAATTAGAGTTAGAAGTAACAGGCGAAGTAGTAGTTCAACAAGTTCAAGAAGGTTTATTTGCCTATACGAACGACCAAGGAAAGTTAAAAGCAATTTATAGTTTTGGCCAAAACATTACAGGACTTAACGAACTATTTAAAGTTACTGGAACTAAAGGATTTAGTTTAGGATATAATGTAGCTAATTCAAATATCTATAAATTTGTTGAAGGTGAAGTAGAATTAGAAGATGTAGTTAGATATTATATTCGATAATTAAAATTAAAGATAAAAAAAGATGATTGCGAAAATCATCTTTTTTCTTTTTATAGGTTCTGTAAAATTATAAATTTATTTCTATCTTTATTGATATGGTTAAACTCAATATAATCAACGACAACAAAGTCTGTTTCTTGGAGTATAAAACTAACATAATCAAGGATAGGATAAGTTAGAATGATTGTTATTTCTCTAGGATGTTTATTGACTGATTCAATAATGTTATAAATTACCTTTTTAAAGATTTGAACTGTAAAGGGATTAAAGAAGAAAAACACATTTTGGAATTCTTTTATTTCATAATTTTCTGCATACTCCATTAAGAATTGGATTTTATCATTGCTATCATGTTTTACACTATAACTTTCTAAGTTTAAAAGCGCCTCATGATAAGTTGATAAATTGATTTCAATTCCATAAGTATAACAGTTAAATAAATGGTGCACATAAAAACAAACACGTCCTCTTCCCGAACCAAAATCAACGAAGTGATCAGACTCATTTAATGTTACTTTTTGAAAGAGTAAATATAAGTCGCTATAGGGTGTAGCTTCATAACGAAAATGATGCTTATCTTTATTGTTTCTAGTGCCGGTTGTTTTAATGTTTAAAAACTTATCTGTTTTCTTGTCGCTTTTTGTTAGTTTTTCCATCTTGATTATAATAACTTTTCAAGTTGATCAATTAATTCATTAAAGCGTCTAACAACAGAGGTGAATGTCGTTTTATCTGTTAAGTCAGCACCAGCAGCTTTGGCTTGATTAACCGGATAATCTGAGCCGCCAGATTTTAACATATTAAGATATTTTTCCATTGCATCTTTTTTACCATCTTTAATGTCTTGATAAATCTTTAATGAAGCACTATAACTTGAAGCGTATTGATAAACATAAAATGGTGTTCTAAATAAGTGTGGGATATATGCCCAAACATATTCTTTTCCATTTTCCTCTTTAATATCAATATCATAATAGTGTTTATATAGATCTATCATTATGCCACTTAAATTAGTTGCGTTAAGTGGGATACCTTGTTCAACTAATTTGTTTGCTTCATACTCATATGTCGCAAATAATGTTTGACGGTAGAACGTTGACATAATACCATTAATTTCACTTTCAATAATTGCGATTTTTTCTTCTTTAGTCTTAGCAGTCTTTAGTAAATAATCTGCTAAAACTCTTTCGTTAAATGTTGATGCGATCTCAGCAACAAAGATAGTATAGCTATGAGTCGCAAGAGGTTGGTTCGCATTTGATAAGATCGAGTGTGCGCTGTGGCCTGCTTCGTGAACAATTGTAAAAACATCACTTAAAGTTTTTTCGTGATTTAAAAGAATGTAAGGATGAAATCCATATAAACTGCTTGAAAAAGCACCGGTTCTTTTACCATCTTTAGGTTCTACATCAACATACCCATCTCTTAAAGCTTCATGTTGAGCATCTCTAAACTCTTCATCAAAGTCTTTAATAGATTCGAAAAACATAGCCTTACCTTCTTCATATGTATATTTTTTGTCAGTACTAATTAAATCTAAAAAACGGTCATATGTTCTATATGTTTCAAGACCTAAATGTTTTTTGCGAATCTTTAAATATCTTTTTATTGGTTCTGTGCTTTCATAAACTGTATCTTTTAGAGTTGTAAAAACTTCTAAAGGAATATTATCGTTAAAGAGTTTCGCTTCTAATGCACTATTATAGCCTCTGTTTTTATAACTTGCAGCTAGTGATTGTAAGACTAAGTTATAAGTGCTTGCGAAAGCATCCTTATTATCTTTATAACGTTTGAAAGCCGCTTCAAAAATAGTTGCACGATCTTTAGCATCTTTCGCATTAGCAATTAAACTTCTCCAGTTAGAAGTATTAACAGTTACTTTTGTACCATCAGTTAATGTAACTTCTTCATCAACTCTATCAGTTAAAGATAAGGCGTTATATAACTGACTAGCGACAGAAGTAACAGGGCCATAATTGCTAATTAACTTTTCTTCATCTGAAGATAAAATATGTTGTTGGCGTCTAAATAGTTTTTCATAAGAAAACTTATAAGGTTTAAGTAGTTCATCTTTTTCACAAAAAGCTAAAACTTTTTCTTCGCCAATTGAAATAAGTTCAGGTGCAACATAAGAACTATAATTTGAATACTTGTTTAAAATTAAAGATAGTTGTCGCATTCTTGAAGTTTTTTCTGTGTCTTTTAAATCTAAAGAATTAGAAAGGTTTGCATAGCCAGCTAAACGATATAATAATTTTACTAACTCTTCTTCATAAACATGATAACTTTTAAAGGATTCATATTCGTGAAGTTTACCTTGATATTCTTTGATTTTTTCCATTTCTTGTTCGAAGACTTTTAAATCTTTTTCATAATCTTCAACATTAGTATAAAATCCATCTAAATTCCATTTATTCATTTTCATCATCCCTTCATAATGTAATAAGTATAACAAATTTAACAACAATTAACAATTATCTAGCTATGTAGATAAAAGAAAGAATTAAGGTATAAATATATTAAATTTAAAAACATATTGTATTATTTATTTAAAATGTGTATAATATAATGTGGCTAGAAAAGCTGCAGAAGAATATCTGTGCCAAAGAAGGAGGCGTTGACATGATTACTATTTATACAACACCTAGTTGTTCATCTTGTCGAAAAGCGAAAAAATGGCTTGAAGATCATAGATTGCCATATACAGAAAAGAATCTATTATCTAACAGCATAACTTATGAAGACATTTATAAGATGCTTAAAAATGCAGAAAATGGGTTTGATGATATTATCTCAACACGTTCAAAAGTGTATCAAGATGAAAACTTAAATCCAGATGAAATGACTGTCAAAGAGTTAATGAATTTTATATTAGATAATCCGAGTGTCTTAAAACGACCGATTATTGTTGATGATAAAAGAATGCAAGTCGGTTATAACGACGAAGAGATTAGAATATTCGTACCGAAACGACTTCGTGAATACGTAATGTGCAAAAACTTACCGTTAGACGGTGGGCCATGTGACTATCAAACACAATTAAAACGCTATTTCGAAGAAATTAGACTAGAGTTGCAAGCAGAAAAAAATAAACAGTAAGCAATATAAAAGCCCTTTTCATAGGGCTTTTATTTTGTTTGATTTCGTTCTAAATAATTAAATACTCTTCCTGATTTTTTAATTGTTGATATATATTTAATATTATGTTCTTTAAGGAAGTTCATAAATATTTTATATCCTAAACCATAATACTTAGCTTCATATTCTATTTCATATTTAGTAATGCCGTAATATTCTATTTTATCAAAAAAGAGTTCACCATCCTTATAAGGCATTTGACATCTATAGGTTGTTAGTTTTCCATAAGGATAAACATTGATATCTTTATCAAATAAATGTTTTAAGTTGAAGCCCTCTAAAATCATTTTAATTGCTTCATCTTTTTTTAATGTAAAATGAGCCTCGTTGGCGATGTTTCTTTTGCTGGATTTTAACGTTAGTTGATATTCTTCATCATCTTTAACTCTAATTCTTAAAGTTTTACCTTCCTTCTTTAAGGTTTTTGTAGCAGTTTCAAAATAATGATTAGTTAGTTTATAGATGTTATTTTGAAGATTAAATTGTTTAATAAGAGCATTATATTCTCTTTCATTAATCTCAGTTTTAAATTCAATTTCTCTTTCTAGTTGCATTAGTAAACTCCTTCAAATTATTAATATAATTTTATCATATCCAGTAAATTTATGGTATATTTAGAATATAGGAGAAGAATTTATGCGATATAGTATTGTAGCGAAAGATGATTATGTATCTAAAGAATTAACTAAAAAAATAAAAGAAACTATAAATGGAACATATGATGAGGCTAAGCCGAGCATAGTTTTTAGTGTTGGTGGCGATGGCACTGTTTTAGATGCGGTTAGAAAATATATTTATTTATTAAATGAGATTACGTTAGTTGCGATTAATACAGGTAACATAGGTTTTTATACAGAGTTTTTACCAGAAGAACTTAATGAATTAATTAAGATGTTAGATGATAAAACTAATATAATAAAATATCCAGTACTTGAAGTTGAAATAGATGGCAAAGTTGATTATGCCTTAAATGAGGTTGTTGTGTTTGTTAACCATCATTTGTTTGAAGGGAAGATTTTCGTTGATGGGACTGAGTTAATGGATATAAGAGCTGATGGCGTTTGTATATCTACACCTTCTGGTTCAACAGCCTACAACAAAAGTTTAAAGGGGGCAGTGGTTGATCGAGATTTAGAGTTGATGCAACTAGTATTAATGGCTCCATTTGAAACAATAGATAAAAGAGTAATTACACCATTAATTTTAAACAAGGATCGAGAAGTTTTAATCAAACCTCAAAGTAAATACTTTGATATTTCAGTTGATAGAACTTTTGTAACATATCAAAAGGTTGATGAAATTAAAGTAAGAGTTAGTGAAAAAAAGGTTAAATTTTTAAGAAAAAGCACCCAAAATTTCCCAAAAAGACTGAAAGAAAAATTTATTTCTAGAACTTAAACGCTTACATTAGAATATTGTTATAAATAATATTGAATATTTATTATTTAATGATAAAATAATAATGGTAAAATCAAATGAAGGAGGATTTTTAATATGGCTATTAAAGTAGCAATTAATGGATTTGGACGTATTGGTCGTTTAGCATATCGCTTAATGCATGATGATGCTAATTACGATGTTGTAGCATTAAATGATTTATCTAATGCTGATGAGTTAGCGTATTTATTAAAATACGATACAGCTCAAGGAAGATTTGACCGCGATATTAAAGTGGTTGATGGTAAGTTAGTGGTTGATGGTAAGGAATCTCTTATCTTTGCAGAAGCAGACCCTGAAAATTTACCATGGAAAGAATTAGGAGTAGATGTTGTTTTAGAATGTACAGGTTTCTTCTTATCAGAAGATAAAGCTGGCAAACACCTTAAAGCGGGTGCTAAAAAAGTATTATTAAGCGCACCTGGTAAAGGCGACATTAAAATGGTTGTTTATGGAGTAAACGAAAACACTTTAGATGGATCTGAAAAAATCGTTTCAGCAGCAAGTTGTACAACAAACTGTTTAGCACCAATGGTTAAAGTATTAGATGAAAACTTTGGAGTTGAACATGGTCTTATGACAACAGTTCATGCTTATACAAATAACCAAGCAGTATTAGACGGCACTCACAAGAGTGGATATATGTCAAGAAGAGGAAGAGCTGCAGCAGCAAACATTATCCCTGCTTCAACAGGAGCAGCAAAAGCTGTTGGTAAAGTATTACCTCACTTAAACGGAAAATTAACTGGTCAAGCTTTAAGAGTTCCAGTTATCACAGGATCAATTGTTGACTTAACAGTTGAATTAAGCAAAAAAGCTACTGTAGAAGAAATTAACGCAGCATTCAAAAAAGCTTCTAATGAAACTTTAGTATATACTGAAGATCCAATCGCAAGCAGCGACGTAATTGGTTTATTAGGTGCAGTATTTGATGCTGGTACTACACAATTAATTGATGCAAATGGTAAACAAATGGTTAAAGTTATGGCTTGGTATGATAACGAAATGGCATACACAGCACAATTAATTAGAACTTTAACTTATATGACTCATTTAAAATAAGCATTAAATAATTAAAGGGTTGCCTCGTGCAACCTTTTTTCTTGTTTATACTAAATGGGGAGCACTTCAAAATTTAAGGATTAGGTCTTTTTTTATAAGTTAATAGTTTAAATTATAGTATAATAGATATGAAGAAGGTGAGGAAAGTGTTCAAAGTTGTTAATAGTGATGAAACAATCAAAAAAGTTGCAGAACTTGCTAATATAATTTGGCATGAAGCATATAAGAACACTCTTTCTCCGGAACAAATCAACTATATGGTTGAGAAGTTTCAATCTTATGAATCTGTTTATACGCAAATAACTATAGACCGATATGATTATTTTTTAATTTGTGAGGAAAATAAGGAAGTTGGTTTTTTCTCTTTTTTAGAAGGTGAAGAAATCTTTTTATCAAAAGTTTATATTTTAAAAGACTATAGACAAAAAGGCTATTTAAGTAAGGTGATTAATTACTTAATAAATAAAAAGAAAACAATCACACTTAGAGTAAATAAAGAAAATGAGATAGCGATAAACGCTTATAAAAGATTGGGCTTTAAAGAAACAAAAGAAGATAAAAGTCCAATTGGAGAAGGTTATTATATGGATGATTATATTATGGAAAGAAAATTTGGTTTTCAAGATTTAATTAGACAAGAAAGTGAAAAACCTTATTTTAAAAAGTTATTAGAAAAAATAAAAGAAGAAGCTAAAACAAACAAAATATTTCCTCAAAAAGAAAACTGGTTTAAAGCATTAGAATTAATTAGTTTTGATGATGTTAATGTAGTTATAATTGGTCAAGATCCGTACTATAACGAACATCAGGCGATGGGTCTTTGTTTTAGTGTAAATAAAGATGTGAAGATGCCACCAAGCTTAGTTAATATTTATAAAGAGATTGAAAGAGAATATAAAAAACCAATGCCTAATCATGGAGATTTAACTGGTTGGGCTAAACAAGGAGTACTATTATTAAATACCATTTTAACTGTAAGTGAAGGGAGACCGATGAGCCATAAAGGCTTTGGGTGGGAAATATTTACCGATGAAGTAATAAAATTACTGCAAGAAAAAGATTTTGTTATCTATTTATTGTTAGGTGGTCCTGCTCAACAATATGAAAAGAAAATCACTAATCAAAATCATGTAATTTTAAAGACTAGTCATCCTTCCCCTTTATCATGTTTTAGAGG
The DNA here is from genome assembly GCA_012839355.1 of Acholeplasma sp. GTDB lineage: Bacteria > Bacillota_I > Bacilli_A > Acholeplasmatales > UBA5453 > UBA5453. The sequence goes on along the minus strand of DUNK01000015.1, from coordinate 14,117 downwards.
CTTTAATGGTTCTGGTATTTTTAGTAAAACTAATAAGTTGTTGGACTTAGAAGGTAAAAAGAAAATAAATTGGTATTTGTTGTGAAAAAGTTAAATAATTAATTATATAGTGTATAATTAAAGTTGAAGAGGGGGATAGCATGAGAAAGATAAAAACATATTCAAAATTAAAAAAAGAAAAGGGCTTAACATTTATCGAAAAGGAGTTTGATGAAACGTTAAAGTCGCATGAAGTTTTAATTAAAGTTTTAAATGTTTCTTTATGCGGTACAGATTTACATATTTATAATTGGGATGAGTGGGCACAACAGAGAATTAAACCTCCGCTAGTTGTTGGTCATGAGTTTTCTGGAAGAGTTGAAAAAGTTGGTAGCGAAGTGTCAAGAGTAGAAGTAGGTGATATAGTCGCTAGCGAAACACATGTTGTTTGCGGTAAGTGTGAGTTTTGTAGAAAAGGCCAAGGCCATATTTGTGTTAATACAAAAATTATCGGTGTAGATATCGATGGAGCTTTTAGTGAATATATTATTATGCCAGAAGATAATCTATATGTAGATGATAGTGGTTTAGACCCAAAATATTTATCTGTTTTAGAACCTCTTGGAAATGCGGTTCATACAGTAACTCACTTTGATGTTAGTTTAAAAACTGTTGCAGTTGTTGGTTGTGGACCAATTGGCTTAATGGGGACTAATGTTTTAGAGATTATGGGTGCAAGTAAAATTATTGCAATTGAACCTGTTGATAGCAGAAGAAAATTAAGTTTAAAGATGGGCGCAGATGTTGCGATTGATCCAATAAATGAAGATGTGGTTAAAAGAGTTTTAGAAGAGACTGGTGGTTTAGGTGTTGATGTTGTTTGTGAATTTTCAGGAAACAATGTAGCGTTAAATCAATCGTTACAGTACATTAAAAAAGGTGGAGCAATTTCCCTTTTAGGCATCTTTGATGAAAGAACAAACATTGACTTTAATGAAATAGTATTTAAAGGCTTAACATTATATGGTGTGACAGGTAGAAAGATGTATGAAAACTGGGATCAAATTAGAAGCATTTTAAAGAGTCCAAGATTCAAATTACATAAAATAGTTACACATGAATTTAAGTTTCATGAAATGGATAAAGCCTTTAAAGTGTTCAGTCAAAAAGACTGTGGGAAAATAGTAATAAAGGTAAGTGAAAATGATTAAAGATAAATTAAAAAAGCTTAAAGATGATAAGATATTTAAACTGCCGCCAGTTAGTGATGGGCCATGTGAAGCAGAGTTAATTTTAAATGGTAAAAAAGTTATTAATTTATCATCAAATAACTATTTAGGATTTGCGAATCATCCAGAGTTAATTAAGAGTGCAAAAGAAGCATTAGATAAGTATGGTGTGGGAGCTGGAGCAGTTCGTACAATTATCGGCAATATGACTATCCATGAAGAGTTAGACAAGAAGATTGCCGAGTTTAAAAAAGAAGAGGCTGCGTTAACGTTCCAAAGCGGGTATATGGCTAACCTGGGGGTTATTCAAGCAGTTGTTGAACGCGGAGACTTAATCATTTCTGATGAATTAAATCACGCTTCAATCATTGATGGAGTGAGACTTTCTAGAGCCGATAAAGCAATCTATAAACATAGCGATATGGAAGACTTAGAAAGAATCTTGAAAGAGAAAAGAAAGGAATATAATAATGTCTTAATTATTACTGACGGAGTATTTTCTATGGATGGAGATTTAGCTAATTTAAAAGAGATAGTTAGACTAGCTAAAAAGTATAAAGCATATACATATGTTGATGATGCACATGGTAGTGGTGTCTTGGGTAAAAATGGTCGCGGGACTGTTGATCATTTTGGTTTAAATGGTCAAGTTGATTTTGTGATGGGAACATTATCAAAAGCGATAGGTGTAGTTGGTGGTTATATTGCTTGTAGTAAAGAAGCAAGAGACTACCTATTAAATAGAGGCAGACCACAACTATTTTCAACTACAATTATGCCAAGTGCAGCAGCAGCAATCATTAAAGCTTTTGAATTATTAGAAAGTTCAGATGAGTATACTAATAAGTTATGGGACAATGCTAATTATTTTAAAAAGGTGTTAAAAGATAGAGGTTTTGATTTAGGCAATAGTCAAACACCTATCACACCTTTAATCGTTAAAGATGAAGCACTTGCGATAGAGTTTTCTAAAAAACTACTTGATAATGGTGTCTTTACATCGGCGATTGTTTTCCCAACTGTTCCACTTAATACAGCAAGACTAAGATTAATGCCTACTGCATTACATACAAAAGAACAACTTGATAAAGCAGCAAACATAATTTATAATGTTGCTAAGGAAATGAAAATAATATAACTTTCCAAAGAGGTGCTTGAGTTGACAAAAAATAGAGAAGCAGTTTATAAATTAACACTAAGCGCTGTTCTTGCAGCCTTAAGTGTTGTAATAAAATTAGCATTTGACTTATGGATTCAAACCGATTTTTTCGGTTTTCCTTTTTATAGTATTCCTTTAATTCTTTCAGGATTATTTTTAGGTCCATACTATGCTTTTTTAATTGCGTTAGTTGCAGATACTGTTAGTGGAATAGTTTTAGGATATTTACCGATGTTTGTTTTCTCAACAATTGCTTGGGCACTAATTCCTTGTTTATTAACAAGAGAAGCAAAAGGAGTTAAATGGTGGGTCGTAATCTTTTTAACATATTTAGTTGCAACTATTTGTAATACATTTGCGATATGGGTTCATTTTTCTTGGGGTGGAGCAACTGGTAGTCTAACAACAAGACTCGCAGTATTGCCGGCATTCTCACTATTGATTGCACTTGTTACAAGTTATATTTTTACCAGACTTAAAGATACGAGACTCTTTTTTGAGGATAGAGATTAGATGGTAGTAAAAGTAATTGGTGCTGGTTTGGCAGGAGTTGAAGCAGCACACTATTTAGCAAATAAAGGCATCAAAGTTAAGTTATATGAAATGCGACCTAAAACAACAACACCAGCCCATCAAACTGGGCTTTTTGCTGAACTTGTCTGTTCAAATTCTTTTAGGAGTAAAGACCCACTAAATGCGATAGGGATTTTAAAAAGCGAAATGGAAAAACTTAACTCAATCGTTATGAGGTCAGCTTATCTTCATGAAGTTGAAGCGGGCTCAAGTTTAGCAGTTGATAGAACACTTTTTGCTAGTTATATTACAGATGTAATTAAAGCACATCCTAACATTGAGATTATTAATGAAGAAGTGATAGAAATAGATGTTAATGAACCAATCATAATAGCGGCAGGGCCATTAGTTTCTAATGGATTAAAAGACAATTTATTAAAACTTTTTGGCGAAGAAGAGTTAAACTTCTTTGATGCGGTTGCCCCGATAATATCTGAAAAGTCAATTAATAAAGATATCTGTTATTTAAAAAGCAGATACGATAAAGGCGAGGCAGCTTATTATAATTGTCCGATGACAGAAGAAGAATATAAGAAGTTTTATGAGTTTTTAATTACTGCTGAAACTGTTCCTTTAAAGGAATTTGAAGTAGGAGTTTTTGAGGCATGTTTGCCAGTAGAAGTTTCAGCCAAAAGAGGGTTTGAAACACTTCTTTATGGGCCACTAAAACCTGTTGGTTTAGAATATAACGGCAATAGACCTTTTGCGGTAGTTCAGTTAAGACAAGATGATGCAATTAAGAGTATGTATAACTTAGTTGGTTTTCAAACAAACCTTAAATTTTCTGAACAGAAAAAGTTATTATCTTTAATTCCAGGACTAGAAAAAGCAGAAATTTTAAGGTATGGTGTAATGCACAAAAACACATACTTTAACTCGCCTAATATCCTTAACAATTTTTATCAATCAAAGGAGTTTCCTAACATCTTTATCGCTGGGCAAATTACTGGCGTAGAAGGGTATTTAGAAAGTGCCTCTAGCGGATTACTTTCGGGGATATATATGGAGCAATATTTGACTAATAAAAAAATAGTTCCAATAGCACCAGAAACAGTCATTGGATCTCTTGCAAATTATATCGCACAACCTAATAATAAATTCAATCCTATGAATGCTAATTTTGGGCTATTGCCATTGCTAGAAAAACATAAGAAAAGCGAACGAAAAAAGTTGTATAAAGAACGTAGTGAAAAGTATCTTTTAGAGTATATAGATGAGGTATTAAATTAAGTGTCTGATGAGCAAATTTTAGAGAAATTTAATGACTATTTAGTTTATGAAAAACATTACTCTCCAAACACTGTAAACGGCTATATTTATGACGTGAACGAATTTAGGGGATTTGTGATAGGTGAGGGATTTGGAGATTCTTTTATTGTGGAAAGAGAAAGAATCTTCGGCTATTTCTTAAATCATCTATCTAGTAAGGGTTTAAGTAGTAAAACAATCTCTAGAAAATTATCTTCATTAAGAACCTTTTATAGTTTCTTAAAAATGGAGGGTTTAATTGATGCTAATATCGCACTGAGAATCAAGGCTCCAAAACAGCCTAAAAAACTTCCTAAAGTTTTATCAAAAAACGAGATAAAATTAGTCTATGATTCGATTGATCGTTCGACAGATTTAGGAAAGAGAAATTACCTTATTTTTGATATGCTTTTCAGTCTTGGTTTAAGGGCGGAAGAGTTGTGTGACTTAGAGTTAAATCAGATTGATTTTAACAACCGTCAAATTAAAATAAAAGGCAAAGGTAAAAAAGAGCGAATTGGGATACTTCATGGTGAACTTTTAAGAGAGTTAAAAGACTATATAACATATACGCGTGTGAAAATATTAGCGAAGAGTGAAGACCCTAATACAAACAAACTAATTTTAAATTATCGGGGAGAGCCTTTATCTACTAGAGGGCTAAGAAAAATTATTGACAAATTATTCAAAGATGCAGGTGAATATATTAAGGTTAGTCCCCATATGTTAAGACATAGTTTTGCTACAGCACTTTTAAATGGTGGAGCCGACTTGAGAGTCGTTCAAGAGCTGTTGGGACATGAGCATTTAAAGACTACACAAATATATACACATGTTAGTAATGAAAAAATAAAAAGAGAATATGAAGCTCATCATCCAAGAGCGAAAAAGGAAAGGGAATAAAGATGAGAAAATTTTATGTAATTGAAAAGTATAAACATTTGAATATAGAATTACCGAAAAGGCAAACTAAACATTCTGCAGGTTATGATTTAGCAACCTGTGAAGAAGTGACAATTAAGCCTGGAGAAATAGTACTAATTAACACAGGTTTAAAAGTACAGATTCCTAAAGATGAAGTTTTGTTGGTTTTTCCTAGAAGCAGTTTAGGAATTAAAAGAAGTTTGACTTTAGCGAACAATGTTGGTGTTATTGATGCCGATTATTTTGATAACCCAAATAATGAAGGACATATTATGATGCCGTTACTTAATTTTGGTAAGGAAGTAGTTACTTTAGAAAAAGGTGAAAGAGTAGCGCAAGGCATTTTTATTAAGTATTTTAAGACGGATGATGATATAGAAGAAGAAAATGAACGTTTTGGTGGTTTTGGCTCAAGTGATTAAAAAAAGGTTCTTTCGTATTGCAAATAAAATTTAGATATGTTATATTAATAAAGGCATAAAAATACACATGTTTAAACAGTTAACCTTCTAGTGCCTTAGCCAAGGTGGAGTGTTAATGTAATTTAAACAGAGGTAAAAACAAAAAATGGAGGAAAAAGAATGTCAGTAGTTTCAATGAAAGATTTATTAGAAGCGGGAGTTCACTTTGGTCATACGACTAGAAGATGGAACCCAAAAATGAAAGAGTATATTTATACTGCAAGAAATGGTATATATATAATCGACTTAAAAAGAACGGTAGAAGAAATTGAAAAAGCATATCAAGCTATGTTAGAAATCGTTCAAGATGGTGGTAAGGTTTTATTTGTTGGTACAAAAAAACAAGCCCAAGAAGCAGTTAAAGAAACTGCAACAAATACAGGTCAATATTATGTTGATCAAAGATGGTTAGGTGGAACCCTTACAAACTTCCATACAATTAGAAGAAGAATCAATTACTTAAATGAACTCTATGAAATGGAAGAAAAAGGAATCTTTGCCAAACTAACTAAGAAAGAAGTTGTTGGTTTAGTTAGAAAAAGAGAACGTTTAGAAAAACTTTTAGGCGGAATTAAAGAAATGCGTGAATTACCACAAGCAATTTTCATTATTGATCCTAAAAAAGAAGCTAACGCAATTAAAGAAGCAAGAATTTTAGATATTCCTGTGTTTGGAATCGTTGACACAAATTGTGATCCAGATGAAGTCGATTATGTAATTCCTGCTAATGATGATGCAATTAGAGCAGTTAAGTTAATTGTTAGCACATTTGAAAAAGCAATTATTGAAGGTCAAGGTGGAGAAGTTGTACATGTCTTTAGTGATGAATTTGTATCACAAGAAGAAATGTTAGATAAAGCGCCGATGACTTCATATCATACTCATGATGAAGATGATGAGTTAAAAGAAGAAATCAAAGAAGTTAAAAAAGTTGTTGAAAAAGAAGAAGTTAAAGAAGAAGCAAAACCAGTCAAAGAAGAAATCAACTATGAAGAGTTAACTGTTGCTGAATTAAAAGCTCTTGCTAAAGAACGCGGATTAAGCGGATATAGCGCTTTAAAGAAAGCAGAGTTAATTGAATTATTAAAACAATAAGGGGTTAAAATATCCCTTTTTTGTAGAAAAGGTTTACAAATTGAATTATAAGATTCAATAGGATATAATAAATTAAAAATAGGAGGATTATTAATAAAATGGAAATAACAGCAAAACAAGTAAAAGAATTAAGAGAATTAACTGGCGCGGGAATGATGGATTGTAAAAAAGCGTTAGTAGAAACAAACGGTGATATGGAAAAAGCCGTAGTTTATTTAAGAGAAAAAGGAATTGCTTCAGCAGCTAAAAAAGTATCAAGAATTGCTGCGGAAGGTTTAGTTAACGTTGTATTTGAAGGCAATATTGCAATTCTTTATGAGGTAAATAGTGAAACAGACTTTGTTGCAAAAAATGAAAGATTTTTAACTTTAGTAGAATCAATTGGTGAAGCATTACTAAAATTAATGCCTGAAAGTACTGAAGCAGCGCTAGCTGGCACTTATAAAGGTAAAACTATTGAAGAAACATTAAAAGAAGCAACAGCATCAATTGGTGAAAATATTCAATTAAGAAGAGTAACAAAAGTAGTTAAGAAGGATGATGAAACATTTGGATATTATATTCATATGGGTGGAAGCATTGTAGCATTAACTATTGTTAAAGGTGATGAAGAAGTTGCGAAAAATATTGCAATGCATGTCGCAGCATTAAACCCTAGATATTTATCAAGAGAAGATGTTGAACAATCATTTATCGATTCAGAAAAACAAATCTTATTAAATCAAGCTTTAGAACAAAACAAACATGAAGCTAAACCAAAACCTGAAAACATCATTGAAAGAATCGTTGAAGGTAGATTAAATAAGCAACTAGAAGAAATCTGTCTTTTAGAACAGGCTTATGTTAAAGATGGAGACTTAAAAGTTAAACAATATGTTAAAAATGAAAATGCAACAATCACTAACTACTATAGACTTGCGGTTGGTGAAGGAATTGAGAAGCGTCAAGAGGATTTTGCAGCAGAAGTAAGTGGACAAATTAAAGCTTAAGTAAGGGGTAAAACTATGTATAAACGCGTTATTATTAAAATGAGTGGTGAAGCCCTAAAAGGTAGTTCAGACTTAGGGATTGAACCAAAAATGGTTAATCAATACGCCAAACAAATTAAGAAAGCCCATGAGTTAGGTGTTGAAATTGGGATTGTAGTCGGTGGTGGAAACTTTTGGAGAGGCAAACAAGCTGAAGCTCTTGGTATGGGTCGTGCTCAAGCAGACTATATGGGAATGCTTGGGACGATGATGAACGGTCTAGCCTTACAAGACGCGCTTGAGAAGTTAAATGTACCGGTTAGAGTTGCTAGTTCAATTGAAATTAAACAAGTCGCTGAACCATATATCAGAAGAAAAGCATTAAAAGCTTTAAGTGAGAAAGTTGTAATGATTTTTGTTGGTGGTACAGGCCTACCTTATTTTTCAACTGATAGTGCAGCATCGCTTCGAGCGTTAGAATTAGATGCTGATGTTATCTTAATGGGCAAAAATGGTGTTGATGGCGTTTATGATAAAGACCCGAGAAAATATAATGATGCGAAAAAATATACTGAAATGACTCATAAAATTGTTTTAGAAAAAGGTTTAGAAGTTATGGATTCTACAGCAGCTTCGTTATGTAAAGATAATAAAGTTGATATTATAGTTTTTGATATGTTAGAAGAAGGAAATATTAAAAAAGCAATTTTAGGTGAAAGAGTAGGAACTAAGATAGTTTAAAGGAGGCTTTTATAATGGAAGAGCGTGTAGCAGAATTATTTGTAGAATTAGAAATGAGAATGGAAGAGGCTGTTAAACAAACAGAGCGCGAATTCTCAAAAATTAGAACAGGAAGAGCGAACCCTGCGCTTTTAGATGTAGTTACAGTTGAATATTATGGTGTTGCTACACCATTAAATCAAATTGCGAACATTACTATTCCTGAAGGTAACCAATTGTATATTAAACCTTACGATAAAGGAATATTAAAAGAGATTGAAAGATCAATTTCAGCAGCAAACATTGGTTTAAATCCGCAAAACGATGGTGTTGGTATTCGTTTAATATTACCAGCATTGACAGAAGAAAGAAGAAAAAACCTTTCTAAGGAAGTAGATAAACTGGTTGAAAGCGGAAAAGTTTTGATTAGAAATATTCGCCGTGAAGGCAACGAAATGTTAAAAGCATTAGAGTTAAGAGAAGATGCTGAGTATGCGAATTTAGATGAGATTCAAGAATTAACTAATAAATACGTAGAAAAAGTTGATGAAAGCGGCAAAAAGAAGATTGAAGAAATAACGGCAATTTAAGTTAAGAAGTCTTACTTACTTGTAAAATAATTAAAAATAATATATTATTTAATTAAAGGAGAGTGAGTTTAGATGGTAAAATGGATGGATATTTATGTGGTTAATTGACATTATCACGATATTAGTAGCTAATAAAGTACTTTGGTTCTAGTCAAAAGATTATGAAAGAAGGAAAGATGGGGCAACTCATCTTTTTTCTTTTACAAACTAATGAATATTTAGTATAATATTCTTTAGTATTACAAACGAGTGATAAAAAAGATGGAAAAGAAACACGCTAACAAAAAAATAGAAAAATTAAAAAAAGGTGGAGTGCCTAAACATCTAGCAATTATTTTAGATGGAAATGGTAGATGGGCAAGAAAAAGAGGGATGCCACGAACTTATGGACATCAAGTAGGTGCTAATAATATCTTAAAGATTGCCCGTTTAGCTGATTCTTTAGGCATCAAATATTTAACGCTTTATGCTTTTTCTACAGAAAATTGGTCTAGACCAAAAGAAGAAGTAGATTATTTGATGAAGTTACCTTTTGAATTATACGAAAGAAATAAAAAAACATTGTTAAGCGATGAGCATAACATCGTTATTAAGCAAGTAGGTAGAAGAAGCAAGTTTTCTAAAGAGTTAAACGAACTATTTGATAAGTTTTATAATGAAACTAAGCATCATACGGGTTTAACACTCAACTTAGCGTTTGATTACGGATCATCGGTGGAAATTGATGAGGCAATTAAAAAGATGATTAAAGATCAAAAAGATTCATTTTTAATTGAAGACGTATTACCGTATCTATATGTTAAAGAACCTGTTGATTTTTTAATTAGAACATCAGGCGAACAACGATTATCTAACTTTTTATTACTACAATGCAGCTATGCTGAGTTTTATTTTACTAAAAAACATTGGCCTGCATTTAATAAGCAAGAATTAATTAAAGCAATTAAAGAGTATCAAAAAAGAGAAAGAAGATTTGGGGGATTAAAGAGATGAAAAAAAGAGTTATTACAGGCTTAATTTTATTAGCAGTTTTAATCCCGGTTTTTACTGTTAGTTATTTATTGCCGGTCTTTTTAGTCGTAATGGCGTTATTAACTATTTGTGGTAGTTATGAGATGTTAAAAATGTTTAGCAATAAAGAAACAATTCCGAAGCCTTTTATGTTTGTTGTAATGTTGCTGACACTACTTTTTTACTATGCGATGATTTTTGCTTCAGATGTAATAACATTTGAAGTTGTTGAAGAGTATTTTTATGCAGTTGATTTAACCGCCATATTACTATTAATATTTTTAATTCTTTTTGCGAGTATCGTTTTTATGCCGAATCATAATATGTCACTGCTTTGTAGTGCATTTATTACGATTTTTTATATTGGTTTAAGTTTTGCCTCAATCACGATATTAAGGTTGATGGGTGTAAGATTTATCATCTACCTGTTTTTAATTACAATTATGACTGATATGTTTGCATATTTTATCGGTATAAAGTTTGGAAAAAGAAGATTAGCACCGGTAATTAGTCCTAAAAAGAGTGTTGAAGGAGCGATTGCTGGTAGTATCGCAGGCACAATCTTTGCGAGTTTGTTTGTATTATTTTACGATATTTATCCTGAGGCGTTAAACCCAGAGAACTTACAAACGATTTTTACAGGTTTTTCAAAACTAGGAGAACTATCTAGAGGTTTACAAGCACTAGTTATTGTACCAATAACATTTGTTGCGACTATCGTTAGCCAAATAGGGGATTTAGTCGCTTCAAAGTTTAAAAGAAACTATGAGATAAAAGATTTTGGCAACATCTTCCCAGGTCATGGCGGCGTTGTTGATAGATTTGATTCATCCATGCTAACAAGTGTCTTTTTAGTATTCTTACTAACAATTTTAATTGTGGTGTTTCCAGTATGAAAAATGTTTATATTTTAGGCGCAACTGGTTCAATTGGTCTTCAAACGATAGATGTTATCTTAAAGCACACTGATAAGTTTAAAGTTGTAGGGATATCGTTAGGTTTTAGCAATAAAGATAAACATTATGAAATAATAGATTCATTAAAACCTGAGATTGTTTGCCTAAGAGAAAAGGACTTAAAATATGAAAAAGACTTTCCTAGGGTTAAATTTGTTAGTGGTGATGAAGGTTTAATTAGTTTAGTTAATTATCCTAAAAAAGGAATAGTTGTTAATGGGATTAGTGGAAGTGCTGGTTTAGTTCCGACTGTTGCAGCAATTAAAAGTAAAAAAGATATTGCCTTAGCGAATAAAGAAACATTAGTTACTGCAGGACACCTTATAAAGAAACTCATAAAAGAATATGAAGTTAAGTTAATTCCAATTGATTCTGAACATAACGCTTTAATGAATGCATTAATAGGTGAAGATATAAAAAATGTTAAATCTCTAATTATTACTGCAAGTGGAGGAGCGTTTAGGGATTATAATAAAGAAGAACTAAAAAATGTGACAGTAAAAGATGCTTTAAAACATCCTAACTGGCAAATGGGACCGAAGATTACGGTTGATTCTGCGACGATGATGAATAAAGGTTTAGAAGTTATTGAAGCACATTATTTGTTTGATATGGATTACGATAAGATAAAAGCAGTCTTACATAAAGAATCAATTGTTCATGGGATAGTTACATTTAATGATGGCTCAGTTAAGGCGGTTCTTGCAAAACCTGATATGAGAATGCCTATTTTAGGAGCGTTAAGTTATCCAAAAAGATTAGAAAGTGGAATAGAAGAGATAGATTTTACAAACTTAAATTTATCGTTTTATCCTTTAAGTTTTGAAAAATATCCGCTTTTAAAAGCGGCGTATGATGCAGGCAAAAAGGGAGGATTATATCCAACAGTCTTAAATGCAGCAAACGAGGCCGCTGTTAATTTATTCATTAAAGAAAAGATAAGTTTTTTAGAAATAGAAGAGATTGTCATAAAGGTTTTGAAAGAGTTTAAAGATAATGTATCTAACCCAACATTAGAAGAAATCATTGAAACTGACAAGAAGATAAAAGAAGAGGTATATAGTTTATGTTAGAATTTGGGATGATTATACTTAATTTATTAGTGTTTGTAATAATTTTAGGTTCAATTATTGCGATTCATGAATTAGGACATTTGATTTTTGCGAAAAAAGCTAAGATTTTATGTTTTGAATATTCGCTCGGTTTTGGACCGAAAATCTATAGTAAAAAAGGTGAAGAGACTGAGTTTTCAATAAGAGCTATTCCGCTTGGCGGATTTGTTTCAATGGCAGGCGAGTTTGGCGATGAGTTTATTAAAGATGGGGAAATAATTGGTCTTAACTTAGAAGATGGAAAAGTAAAAGAAATCATTTTAACGGATAAAGTTAAATCAGAAATATTAATAAAGGTTACTAAACACGAAATTTATGATGAAGAAGAAACGAATCATCTTTTTATTGAAGGAATAGTTGATGGTGAAGAAAAACGTTATGAGGTAATGGAAGAAGCGTTTTATATTTTAGGCGAAAAAAGAAAGATGCAAATTGCACCTTACAATCGTAGCTTTGAATCAAAAACATATCTACAAAAGTTTTTAACACTTTTAGCGGGTCCGTTAATGAATTTTGTTTTAGCAATCTTTTTGTTTTTTGTTGTTGCGGCAATCCAAGGCAAACCACAAAATAATAATGTTGTTGGTAAAGTCGCAAAAGATTTTCCTGCTAGTGTTGTAGGCATTAAAAAGGGCGATAAAATAATATCTATTGATGATAATTTAGTTGAAAAATGGTCTGATTTAAGTGTGGTTTATGGTAATTTAAATAGTTATGAGAATGTTAAAGTTGAGATTAAAAGAGGCGAAGAGACTATTGTTGAATATGTTGATTTTGCGATTGATCTTATTAGAATAGGTATTGCTAACTTTGCAGATTCAAAAGTTATAAAAAATGAGACTCTTGAAGAAGGAATTGTTGTTGGCACTGGCTACGGTAAAACAAAAGACATCTTAAAAAAAGGCGATATAATTCAACAAGTTAAATATAATGATGTTACAACAACTATTACAAGTTGGCACGATTTAGTTGAACTTGTGAAAACTATGGATGGTGGAACGGCAGAAGTAATATTCTTACGAGAAGTTGATGGAACAAATAAAACAATGACTAAAACCATTCAGGCGTGGGAAGACAAGTTTTTAAATAGTCAAGGTTATCCTTCATACAATGTTATGTTAGGTGTTGATCCACAAACTAAGTTTTCTTTAGGATATTCATTAACACAACCTTTTGTTAGTGCATGGAATTCATTTTACCAAGTAATAACAATCGTAGGATTTTTATTTGGTGGTTCTAAACAGGTAGGTGTTAGTGATCTAAGTGGTCCGGTAGGCATTTTTAATGTTATTGGGAAAATGATGAGTCAAGGTTTTTTAACATTGCTTGCATTTACAGCTTTTTTAAGTGTTAACGTAGGCGTACTTAATTTGCTGCCAATACCAGCATTAGATGGTGGAAGAATGCTTTTTATCACTATCGAGGCAGTTACAAGAAAGAAAATACCGAAAAAAGTCGACAATCTTGTTAATAATATTTTCTTTTTCTTGTTGATGGGACTTTTAATATATGTGACAATTAACGATATTATAAGACTATAATCTTCAAAAATCTATACAAGACCTTTTTTGTGTGTTATAATTAGTTTGCGAGAATAAAAGAGCACAATATAAGCCTTTAATTATTATAGTTTATAATAAACATCTCGCATTTATAAAAAAAAGTGGTATAATAAAAATGGGCATATGTAATGCGTGTACTTTATTGAAACTTCTAAATTGTTAGATTTTTTAGTATCGACTCGCATTAAAATTATTGTTTTTCTGTAAGCGTTTGCGTTATAGTAAGCCTTATAGTTATCTATGATAAAAGTTTGCAGTACATGGGGTGGTGATTTTGAAATAAAAAAAGCTACACTAAGATTCACAACATTCAAATGGTTTCAAGGATTCAAAAAAACAAAAAAAATATTTCATAATATTAAGGAGGAAGTATGAGAAAAAGATTATTTGCATTTTTAGGTCTTATTCTTGCTGTAGTATTACTTGCAGCATGTGGTGAGACAACAAAGAAACACAAAGTTACTTTTGATGTAAACGGCGGAACTCCAGCAATCGCTGCTGTAGAAGTCGAAGAAGGTAAACTTGTGGCT
>DUNK01000014.1 GCA_012839355.1 Acholeplasma sp. | reverse complement strand
TCAATTTTAAGTTATGATCAAACAAAGTTTTTCAAACGAATTAAAGGATACTTTAAAAAAGGGTTTCAAAGAAACAAGAAAAACAATAAAAATTAATTAAAAGAATGTATGGCAATTGCTATACATTTTTATTTTATAGGACTATTTGTGGTATAATTTTAATAGGTGATTTTTAATGTATGCAACAGTTGTAATAGATATTTCTTCTAAACAACTTAATCGTCTATTTGACTATAAAATACCATCTTCTTTAGAACGAAAAATAAAGAAGGGGATGCGTGTCGTTGTTGATTTTAATAATAGAAAAAGATTAGCGTATGTTGTAGATGTTATTGAAACTAGCAAATATGCCACAAAAGAGATTTTGTATGTTTTAGATGAAAAGCCAACACTGACAAACACACAGTTAAAGCTAGTCGAATATTTACAATCTAAAAGTTTCTCAACTTATGTTGAAGCCTTTAATGCTGCAATACCAGAAGCACTACATGGAAAGTATGAATATACATTTAAAGTAATAGAGTATGAAAAGTTAGCGGGCGGATTAAAAGAAGTAGTTCAAGGTAATTTAATAGATATTAAAAAGGTTAAAGAAGAAGACTTTAATATATTCAATGAAGCCTTAGAAAAAGGATACATAAAAAAACAAACTAAGATAAAAGATAAAGTAAAAATATCATACACCAAAAATGTTTATATAAAAGATGTCTATAAAAAATTAACGCCAAAACAAGAATTAATAATTCAAGAATTAAGCGAACCAAAAACAATTGAAGAATTAATTGAATTAGGTCACTCAAAAGATATTATTGAAAGACTAATTAAACAAAATGTTTTAGGTTTTGAACTTGTTGAAAAATATAAAAGTTATGAACAAAGTTTTCATTTAAGCGAAACAATTTTTGAACTAACTTCTGAACAAGAAAATGCGGTTAAAAAAGTGGAGTTAAATAGAAGCGGAAGATACTTATTATATGGGCCACCAGCTTCAGGGAAAACAGAGATTTATTTAAGACTGATTGAGCGTGTTTTAAAAGATAATAAACAAGTCTTAGTTTTAGTTCCTGAAATCTCATTAATTCCACAAATGGTTTCAAGAGTTGTTGGTAGATTTTCTCATAGTGTCGCAGTTTACCATAGCAGTTTAACAGCGAAAATGCGATATGATAATTACCGAAAAATCAAAGAAGGAAAGGTTAAGATTATCATTGGAACAAGGTCGAGCATTTTCCTGCCGATTGCGGATTTAGGGTTAATTGTTTTAGATGAAGCTCACGACTTATCTTTTATCCAAAAAACAAGGCCTTATTATGATACGAAAGAGATTAGTTTTTTGTTAGCGGAAATGAAAAAATGCCCAGTTGTTTTTGGAACAGCGACTCCAACTGCTAGCATGTTTTACGATGCTAAATTAGGCAAGTTAAAACTACTTAAGTTATCAACAACAATTAGCAAGCATAATGTTAATGTTAAGTTGGTTGATATGAAACAAGAATTGCTTAAAGGAAACTTATCAATGTTTTCTAATGACTTAAAAATAGCAATTAAAAAAACATTAGAAAAAAATGAACAAATAATAGTTCTAGTTAATAGAAGAGGTTATGCTCCGTTTGTTTTATGTAGGACTTGTGGGTATGTTTATAAGTGCGACAATTGCAAGGTTAGTTTAGTCTATCATAAGAGTAGTGACATTCTTAAATGTCATCATTGCGGATATGAAGAGAAAGCAACAACAACTTGCAAGGTGTGTAAGAGTAAAACGATTAAACCTGTTGGGTTTGGAACTGAGCAAGTTGAAGAAGAATTACTAAAAGAATTTCCAACCATAAGAGTTTTAAGAATGGATAGCGATACGACATCCAAGCGTGGTTCACATGATGAAATACTTACAGACTTTTTAAACAAGAAAGCAGATGTGTTGTTAGGTACACAAATGGTCTCAAAAGGACACCACTTTGACAATGTTAGTTTAGTTGTTGTAATGTTGATTGATCAAATGTTAAATTTAAGCAGTTATTTAGCAAACGAAAAAACATACAACTTACTAACTCAACATATTGGCAGAATCAGAAACAAAAACGGACACGCTATCTTACAAGCATATGATACAGATCATTATGTGTTAAAAAGTATTTTAAAGAATGATGAAAGTATTTATTATGATGAAGAGTTAAAGATGCGCAAACTATTAAAATTAGAGCCATTCTATAATGTAGTTAAAATAACATTTAAAGGTAAAGATCAATATAAAACATATAGTGATTTAGAAAGACTAAAAAATAACTTTCTTGCGAAAAACACTCAAATGGATGGTTTTGGGCCAAGCGAAAACTATATATTTTATAGTAATGACAGGTATAATTATAGTGTGACCTTTAAAAGTCCAAAATCATTTAAAATAGATTCAATTATGAATTATTTTGATAGAAAATATACGAAAGATTATTACATAGATATTGATTATTATCCAGATGAAGTATAGGTGAATAAGATGAAAATAGTTTTTATGGGAACAACAGATTTTTCCAAAATCATTTTAGAAAAACTACACAAGAAATATCCAGTTAGTTTAGTAGTTACACAACCAGATAAAAAGGTTGGTAGGAAACAAACTATCGTTTTTTCGCCTGTTAAGGAGTTAGCGTTAGATTTAGGAATAGAATTATTTCAACCAGAAAGGATTAAAGAGTCATATAAAAAAATAGTTAATTTAAAACCTGATGTAATTATTACAGCAGCATATGGGCAAATAATTCCTATTGAAGTAATAAATTCTAGTATTTGTTTAAATGTACACGGCTCGCTTTTACCAAAAAGAAGGGGTGGTGCGCCTGTCCAAAGAGCGATTATGGAAGGCGATAAAACCACTGGTGTTACGCTAATGCATATGGTTTATAAAATGGATGCTGGTGATATAATTGTTCAAGAAGAAGTTAAAATAGAAGATAATGATACTACTACAACTTTGATGGATAAATTGGCTCATGTTGGATCAAAATTACTTTTAGATAATTTATTAGCAATCATCGATGGTAGTGCACCAAGGATTCAGCAAGAAGAAAACGCAGCAACTTTTTCTTATAATTTAACTTTAGAAGATGAAATAATTGACTTTAATAAGCCAACTTCACTCGTGTTAAGACAATTAAATGGTCTTTTAGATGAACCGGGCGGAGCATTTTATCTTAAAGGTGAACGGATAAAGGTTTATAAACTTAAAAAAAGTGATATAATAATAAGTGCCACACCGGGAACAGTATTAAGTGTTAATAAAGAATTAACAATTAAGACTGAAGATGGAGCGGTTGATATTTTAGAAATTCAAAGTTCTGGTAAAAGAAGAATGAATATAAAAGATTACTTAAACGGTCAAAGGTTATTTCAAGAAGGAGATGTAATAGATGAGTAAAAAATTAATTTATTCTCGCTCAGAGATGGCGAAATTATGTGAGGAAGCATTAAAGTCTCGTGGTGTAGAATTAGAAGATATCGCACTAATTGCTTATAATCAACAAAGTAGATATACACCAAATGTAAGTATGGATGTATGTAGAGAATCAGTCTTAAAAGTAATTAGTTTAAGAGATATATTTCATCACGTACTATTAGCGGTAGAGTTAGATAAAATGGCTGAAAAAGGATTGTTTGAAGGTCCAATTCAAGATATTATCGCTAATGATTTAGGCTTGTTTGGGATTGATGAAGTTCTCGGTTTAGATGTTGCGGGACTTTATGGCGTTATCGGTATGACCAACTTTGGCGATATCGACGTTAACAAAAGAGGTATTATCGAAAAACTCAATGTTGAAGGTAAAAAAGAAGGCATTGTTCATACATTTTTAGATGATATCGTTGGTGCTATCGCAGCTGCGGCTTCAACAAGAGTTGCGCAAATTGTTAACGAAGAATTAGCAAATATGGTTCCCCACCAAAAAGTAACACTATTTGATGATGAGGATTTTAAAGATAAATAATTAAACGGAGAGATTTTGTGGCAGGGAAGAAACTAAAAAGAGCGACTAAGGGCCTTTTTAATCGCTTTTTCGGATTTGAAAATGAAATAGATATAACTAACGAAGTTGCGGTTTTACATAGACGCAATGTCGTTATTAAAAATATAATTTTTATATCTAACCTATTTTACTCATTATTATTGAGTATTTTTGCGTATGTTTCTGAGACTACAGCCAATTGGATTTATCCGGCAATATTTTTCCCGTTCACTTTCTTTATTAACGCAATAATTAATAGTTTAATTAAGATTGATAGACATGATAAAACACGCCAACAAATAGCGATGTATGTCATGGCTTTATATGTCTTTATTTCTGTTGTTTTAGTTTATATGCGTTTTTATCATGAACCTTATTTTGAAACAACAAGTTATATTTTAATTTATTATGCAATCGTAGTTATTAGTTTGTATCAGTCAAAATCATTAATGCTATGGAGTTCGGGCGGAATGATTGCAGCCATTACAATCATCCACTTTACCGTTACATATAATGTTAGTAACATTGCTGAAGGTAAATCTGTTATTGAGTTTTTAAGAGTGTTTTTAAAAGATCCGGCGTTTTATGACCTATTGATGAGAACAGTTATCTTTGTAATATTCTCCGTCGTTATTTTTACGATTGTATCAATGGGACATTATATGCAAGAACAAAGAAGAAATGAGTTAGTTAAAAGGAGAGAGATTCAAGAGGACTTTACTAATATTGTTTCTGACTTATTTAAAGTTGTTTTATCAGCGAAAAGTCCATTTATTAATAGACAGCATATCGATTTAGTTCAAAAAAGCAGCATCCATTTAGCGGCACTTTTTGGTACAACAGAAGAGGAAACAAGACAAATTAGAGAGTATTCAGCAATTCATTTAAGAATTAATGAAATTAGCGATTTAATTGTTCCAGAAGAGGCTGATGAAGTAGATTATGATAAACTTAAACAGAAAACTGAACTTGGTACATTAATAGCGAAAAGACTTCAGTTAGCTCAAAAAACAGATGATATTGCTAGAGCACACATTGAAGGTGCATATAACGATAAATTCACTCTTGAAATGATGCAAATTCAACCAGAAATTACTGCACAAATAATTTTATTGTGCGACTTATATATTACTATGCGCGGCCAACAGTCTTATAAAAGACCTTATCCTCATGATATAGTGGTGAAAACTTTTGAAAAGCAATTTCATGTTTACTTTGAATACAATTTACTAGATAGATTTTTAAGATTCGCAAGTGAATTTGAAAAAATATATAATGAATTTTAATTGTAAATTAATAAAAAAAATGATATAGTAAAACTAACACTTATTAAGAGCTACCTAGGCTAGTCACCGTTCAAGTAGCAGCAACCTACCAAAAGGCAAGGTGCTAACGATGAGGGGAAATTCCCAACAATGAGTATTTCATACTCTTTTCGTTGGAAAGAGTTTTTTTTAAGAAATAGGAGGTTTATAAATGAAAAAAAGATTATTTACATCTGAATCTGTTACAATGGGACATCCAGATAAAGTTTGCGATAGAATTTCTGATGCAATTTTAGATGCGATATTAAAAGATGATAAAGACGCACGTGTTGCTTGCGAGGTTTTAGCGACAACTGGGCTTGTTTTAGTGGCGGGTGAGATAGATACCACTACATATGTTAATATTGAAGAGATAGTAAGAGAGACAGTGAGCAAAATAGGTTATACAAGAGGTAAGTATGGTTTTGATGCTGACAATTTAGCTGTTTTAACGGCTGTTCATGAACAATCACCTGATATTAAACAAGGAGTAGTTCAAACTGATGGAATATTAGGCGCAGGCGATCAAGGAATTATGTTTGGTTATGCTTGTAATGAAACAAAAAATTATATGCCATTATCTTTAGAGTTAGCGCATAATTTAGTAAAAAGAATCGATTATGTTCGTGAACAAGGCATTTTAGATTTTTTAAGACCTGATGGTAAGTCACAAGTCACACTTGAGTATGATGATAATAATGTTCCTTTCCGTGTTGATACTGTCGTAGTATCTGTTCAACATAAAGAAATGAATATTGAAAAGTTAAGAGAACAAGTGAAAAAAGAAATTATTTATAAAGTAATCCCAGAAGAGTTAATTGACGATAAAACAATAATTCATATTAACCCTACAGGCAAGTTTGTTATTGGGGGGCCAAAAGGCGATACAGGTTTAACGGGCAGAAAAGCGATTGTTGATACATATGGCGGCTATGGTCGTCATGGTGGTGGTGCATTATCAGGAAAAGATCCATCAAAGGTTGATAGAAGCGCATCATATATGGCTAGATATTTAGCTAAGAATATTGTTGCAAGTGGTTTAGTAGATAAATGCGAAGTTCAACTCGCATATGTTATCGGTGTAACTCAACCAGTATCAATTAATGTTGAAACGTTTAATAATGATAATGTTAATGTTGATAAGATTAGAGATGTAATAATTGAAAATATTGATTTATCGCCAAAAGGAATTATTGATAGATTTCAGTTAAAACGCCCAATTTACGAACAAACAGCTTATTATGGGCATATGGGTAGAGAAGATTTAGATTTACCATGGGAAAAACTTGACATAGTAGATTTGTTTAAGAAGATAAAGTGAGATGACAACAGTAGAAACAACATTTATAGTAATTATAATTTTATTAGGCTTAGTAATGATAGTCTCCATTTGGTGGGCTGTTTTTACACGCAAAATTAAAAAGTTAGAAAACAACATTTCTGAAAGGTTGCAAGTAACAGATATAGTTTTAGCATCTAAAAAAGAATTTTTAAGAAAATTAGCTGAACAACTTAATAATAAAACTCTTAAAGAAGTCCCAAAGGCTTTAAAAAATGATCCTAAGTTTTTATGGACAAGTTTAGAAAGAAAAATCTACTTTCAATGCCTTGATGAGTGGGAAAAAGGGATTTTAAAAGAAGTTAAAAAGTCTAATAAAAGTAATAATAAAGAGATAGTTGAAGCGTTAGAGGGATTAGATTATATCAATGAAAGACTTTTTAATAATGTTTTTATCTATAATAACCAAGTTTTAGTTTACAATTACAAGTTGTCAACTAAACAAGGAAGATTCTTCTTAAAAAGAACGAAATTTCATAATAGAGAAACTATTGATGTTAATCTTGACTCCGAACAAGTATTAAAACATTTAAAATAGTATTTTTTACATTGTATGTAATCTGTGATAAAATGGTATAGGAATAATTAAAGAAAAGTTGTGATAAAATGTGTTTTAAAAAGTTATTTGACAGCGGTTATAAAGAGTTAAAAAAAGCTCAACCAATTGCCGATAAAATTGAAGGATTAAAAGAAGAGATAGCGGCATTAACTGATGAACAATTAAAAAATAAAACTGAAGAATTTAAAGAAAGATATAAAAATGGTGAAACATTAGAAGATTTAATGGTTGAAGCTTATGCAGTTGTGAGAGAAGCATCTACGCGAGTAACTGGCATGACACCATATTATGTCCAACTTTTAGGGGCAATTATTATCCATGGTGGTAATATTGCGGAGATGAAAACGGGTGAAGGTAAAACACTTACTGCTGTAATGCCTGCTTATTTAAATGCGTTAACTGGACAAGGAGTTCACATTGTTACAGTTAACGAGTACTTAGCAAGAAGAGAATCAGATGGTGAGATTGGCGATATCTTTAGATTTTTAGGCTTAACCGTTGGCTTAAACATTAGAGACTTAACACCAGATGAGAAAAAAGCAGCTTATGATTG
Source organism: Acholeplasma sp. (assembly GCA_012839355.1). Classification (GTDB taxonomy): domain Bacteria; phylum Bacillota_I; class Bacilli_A; order Acholeplasmatales; family UBA5453; genus UBA5453. The sequence goes on along the minus strand of DUNK01000014.1, from coordinate 3,913 downwards.
CGATATATTATATTCAACAAATAGTGAGTTAGGTTTTGACTATTTAAGAGACCATATGGTTTTATATGAACGAGATGTAGTTCAAAAAAGAGGATTAAACTACGCAATCATTGACGAAGTTGACTCAATCTTAATTGATGAAGCAAGAACACCATTAATTATTTCTGGTGGAGCTAAACAAGGTCAAAACCTTTACCGTTCAGCTGATAGATTCGCTAAAAGTTTAAGAAATGAAGATTATTATATTGATATTGAAAGTAAAACGATTGAGTTATCACAATCAGGTATTACTAAGGCTGAGCAAATATTTTCTTTAGAAAACTTATATGATGTTAGAAATGTTACATTAGTACACCACATTAATAATGCTTTAAGAGCTGTTTATATTATGGAAAGAGATAAAGACTATATGGTTCAAAACAATGAAGTTTTAATTATTGACCAGTTCACTGGTCGTGTCTTACCAGGTAGACAGTACTCAGAAGGTTTACACCAAGCCTTAGAAGCAAAAGAAAATGTTGAGATTAAAAAAGAAACAATTACTGTTGCGACAATTACTTACCAAAACTTCTTTAGAATGTACAAAAAGTTATCTGGTATGACTGGGACAGCTAAAACTGAAGAAGAAGAGTTTAGAGAAATTTATAATATGTATGTTGCGCAAATCCCAACAAATGAACCGATGATTCGTATTGATGCACCAGATTATTTGTTTGCGACATTAAAAGAAAAATATAATGCGTTATTAGATGACATTGAACATAGACACAAATTAGGTCAACCAATTCTTGTCGGTACAGTTTCAGTTGAAACGAGTGAATATTTAAGTCATTTATTAAAAGTAAGAAAGATACCTCATAATGTCTTAAACGCTAAAAATCACGCTCGTGAGGCGGAAATAATTGAGTTTGCAGGTCAAAAAGGCGCAGTTACTATTGCGACAAACATGGCCGGTAGAGGAACGGATATTAAACTTGGTGAAGGTGTGGTTGAATTAGGTGGGCTTGCGGTATTAGGTTCAGAAAGACACGAAGCAAGAAGAATTGATGATCAGTTAAGAGGTCGTTCAGGAAGACAAGGAGACCCAGGCTTTTCAAGATTTTATTTAAGTGCTGAAGATGAACTTTTAGTGCGTTTCGGTGGAGAGACATTTAAAAATAGAATTGCGACGATCCAAAGACTAACAATGGATAAAAGTAATCCTAATGCTGTTCCTGAACCATTAGAATCAAGAATGTTTTCGCGTTTTGTTAAAAATGCTCAGAAGAGAATTGAAGGACAAAACTATGATATGCGTAAAAATGTCTTAAGATACGATGATGTTATTAGAAAACAAAGAGAAGTTATTTATGCTCAAAGAATGGATATTCTTACAGTTGATGATATTGAGCCGTTTGTATTAAAGAGTGCTGAAGAGTATATTATGATGCATTTATATGAACTTGAAAGAGATGGTAAAACAACACCTGAAGAGCTTATCGCGGCATTAAATGGTCAAGTTTTCCATCAAGATACATTAACAATAGAAGAGTTTGAAAATTTAAAATCTAATGAGATTCATGAATATATTGTTGATAAAGCACTTAGTGAAATAACTAACAAAAAAGAAGAAGTTCCAGTAGAAATCTATAAAGAGTTTTTAAAAATTATCACTTTAAGAGTTATTGATACACACTGGACAAAACATATTGATGAAATGAGTGAGTTACGTCAAAACGTTAGACTACAAGCATACGCACAGAAAAACCCACTACAAGTTTATCAAGAAGAAGGTTTTGAACTCTTTACAAGGCTAAATGAAAACATTGCTAGAGATATAACTGTTTTTGCGGTTAGAGGTAGAATAAGAATTAACGAAGAACGCGAACAAGTGGTTAAAAACACTAGAACAAACGAAGGCGAAGAAACCAGAGACCGAAAATCAAGACCAAAAAGCAGAGGAAACAAATACCAAAGAGCAGTTGGTTGGTAAATAAAGTATTCAAACAATTAAAAGAGGACTTCAAAGTCCTTTTTTCTTGCGCGCGCATGTTTCATAAGATATATATTAGGGTGTGAAAATCTATACCGAAAAGGGCACATTTAAACCATAAGCCGCAAGCAAAGAGTGCTAAAAAAATCCAAAGTATGAAGCGTTAGAAAACAAAATAGAAAAACTAGAAGAGCGTTCATTAGAATTAAAGAAAAACTCATCTAGACAATTAAGAGAAGGCGCGAAAAGTGTTGGCAGTTTAATCTTAGAAGAAAATATTGCTGAAATTTCTGCATTATTATTAGAAGCAAGCATCTCAATTGATGAAATATTTAATATTAGAAATGAAATAAACAAAGAGTATGTCAAAATGGTTGATATGGCTTTTGATAATAATGAATATGATGATGCTAAGCGTGAAGAACTTCAAAAACATAAAGAACAAAGATTATTAGATGCCCAACCACAAATAGATGAATTAAAGAAAGAAGTTTTCGCGTTTAAAGGAAAAAACAGACTAAAAGTGAACGCAATGGTTGATGATGAGTTTGCAAAAAGACTTGACGAGACGCAAGAGACAGGCATTAACTTAGGACGTTTAACATCTGAAGAAATGCGTAAGATGAGAAATAGGCTACAAATCATTTTCCAAGATCCATATTCATCATTAAATCCAAGAATGAGTGTTGGACAAATCATTAGTGAAGCTGTTCATGAGCATGGTATGTATAAGAGAAACACACCCACTTATGATGAAGATTTCTTTAAGGATAAAGTTTTATTAGTATATACAAAAAACATAAGAGGGTATTACAACACACTTATTACAGGATTTAAAATAAACTCTGTAATAAGACAAGATCAGACTTTAATAATTGATGAAACAGGCTATGGTTCCAGCAAATATTTTTATGAATCATCACCACTCTTTAACACAATGTACACGAGAACTTTAATAATTGAACTTAATAAGGGTGATGTAGAAGGAATTACTAATGTTGAAACAAGAGGGTATTGCATTATTAATTGTTAATAAAAAACTTAAATAAAAAAGGTTCTTTTTTAAAAGGAAGAGATTGAGCGAAAAAAAGTGTCAGTCTCTTTTTATTTATTTAAAAGAATATGGTATAATGATATTGGTTTTAGAAGGAGAGTTTATGGAGAAGCATGAATTAAGTAAACTGCTAGAAGATTTTAATAGAAGAATAAATTCTTTAGAAGTTTCGTTAAATGTAAATAAGTTAAAAAAAGAGTATAACGACTTACTACTTTTACAAAGTGCTGAAGGTTTTTGGAATAATGTTGGTGAGGCTCAAAAGGTTATAAAAGAGGCTAATCAAATTAATGCTAAAATAGAAGGTTTTTTAAGTTTAAAAGAAAGTTATGATGCGGCTAGTGAACTATTTCAAATTGTTGATGAGTTTGCTGAAGATGATTATTTAACTTTAGTTGAAGAAGTTAAAAGAATAGCTGAAGAGTTAGATTCTTTTGAAATATTAGTTTTATTAAGTGGTAAATACGATGGTAACAATTGTATTTTTGAACTACAAGCAGGTGCCGGTGGTACGGAGTCGATGGATTGGTGCATGATGCTTTACCGAATGTATTTAAGGTATTTTACTAAGAAAGGTTATACATACCAACTTTTAGATATTCAGCACGGCGAAGAAGCGGGATTAAAGAGTGTTTCAATGCTTGTAAAAGGTGATATGGCTTACGGTTATTTAAAAGCCGAAGATGGGGTTCATCGTTTGGTAAGAATTTCTCCTTTTGATTCTAATAAAAGAAGACACACATCGTTTGTTGCATGTTTAGTTATTCCCGAGATAGAAGATGGTGGCGATATAGAAATAAACGATGAAGATATTCGTGTTGATGTATTCCTTTTGGTGGCGCAAGTGCGGCGGCAAGGTCAAAGTTTCTCCTAAAATTTCATAATCT
>DUNK01000013.1 GCA_012839355.1 Acholeplasma sp. | reverse complement strand
TTATTTTTTTGTTTCTTTTTTTATTTACTATAATTTAATCTTCAAGTGAGTTATAGACACAACCAATACATTCCGTGAGATTTTGAAATAGCTTATAAAAAACACCCCCAAAGTTTATTACTCTAGGGGTGTTCATTAAATTAAATTTTTACTTTTAAACCTTTGTTATGGCTTTAAGACTGGATCTCCGTTAGCATCATATTCCCAACTTGGTAAATAATGGATTTCGTCAATATCAAAAGCCCACATATCTTCCCATGTCGCTGGAGCAGCCGTTAAGTTAACATAAACTTTCAAGTCAAGTGGAGAATATTCATCATCATCTATAATACCACGACTTATAATATGAGTAACACTTGCAGGAATAACGAGGTACTCCATGTCTTTAATACGAATACCGGAGTAATTTATAGTTTTTAAACTATTAGGTAAAATTAACTTATCTATGTTTGGTAGGTAAATTGCATTTTCTCCTATTGTCTTCGTACCTTCTTTAACTTTATAAGTGCCTGTTCTACCAGCAGGTAAGTGAACTAATTTTTCACCATCTTTTGAGTATAACACTCCATTGACTGCTTTAAATTTAGTGTTCGTTGCGCTTACTGTAAAGTTCATTAAGTTTTGCGTGTTATTGAAGGCGGTTGCACTAATATTTCCTAAGTTTGCTTTAATGTTGAAACTAGTTAAACCTGAATTTGCAAACGCTGAAGCGCCGATTCTAGTTAAACCATTACCTGGTACAAACACTTGTTTAAGATTCGCTTCATTATAGAAAGCACGCGAACCGATAAGCTCAAAGTTGTCATTCGCTGTTGCTGCTAGAGCAATATATGCAACTTCATTTTTATTAACAAACACAGAGTCAGTAAGAGAGTTTGTTATACCTTTAACATCTGAACCACCAAGTTGGTTAGGAATAATTATTGCCTTTTGACCAACTGGGTTAGTAATTTTATTTATATATGCTCCTCCAAGTTGTATAATTTTTGTATAATCTATGTTTTCACTTGATAATGGAGCAAGTTCAGTAGTTAATGTAATTGAACTACCATATGTATATTGGAACGGGAAGCTTCGATCTATGAGGCCACTGAGTTTCCAATCAAAGTTTCCAACCTCGCCATTAATAAAGTCTTTTGTTACCATCTGGTTCGGATAAACTTTTTGATAAATATGGATTACACTACTAATACTATACGTTATCGTATAAACTGTTTGATGTGTTTCCTCAACTGTCATATTCTCTTCAATTATAACCCCCCACAAAAAGTCAAATTTTCCCACATTTATCTTGTACATTTTTTTTCATCCTCACCAATTTCAGCCTCTATGAATATATTTTTGATTCTTGGAATCTTTGAGCGCCTACTATCTTTTTACATACTAATATTTCGTATCCTATAAACTTTTATAAACCGTACCTCATTACGGAAGAACACTTAAATAGAAAAACGCCCTTCAACCGAAAGGCGTTAATTTTTTTAATGGCAGGGACACCAGGATTCGAACCCGGACCAACGGTTTTGGAGACCGTTGTGCTGCCGTTGACACCATGTCCCCGCATAACATGCATTAAAAATATTAACACATGTTTCCTCTTTTTACAACTCTTTACTACTATCTTCTGTTTCTTTTTCTTGTTTAGTGTCTGCGAAGCTAGTATATACGTTTTCTTTTCTTTCTTTGTGTGCTTTTACTAGATAGATTGTTGTGATGATGCTACCGATAATTAAAACGTATACGCTAATGCCTATCCATTTATAATAATCGTATTTGTTAAATTTAACAATGCCTGATTTAACTATGTCATAATCAGCCATTGTAGAATCTTTGTTTAAAAATTCATATTTGTAGTATTTAACATTACCTTCACTATCCAATGCACATCTACCATCTTTGGTTGTGATAGTGTAATAGACCTCATCATAGTATGAATCATAATTGATTTTAGTGCTAAAGACTTCTTCACTATTTTTTGTTAGTTTATATCTTTCATCAGCTATCGCCCAATCATTAAACTCTCCGCTTAAGTATAATTCTTCTTTTTTGCTTAAGTTCCCGTCTAGGCGGAGTTTAAAATCAATTAAATATTCTTTTAATTCTAACCCTTCTGTTGACTCTCTATCAGCCATTGTTAGTTCTTCTTCACCTTCACTTAAACCTTCTACAACACAGTAAGCGGCATCTTTTTTCTCTATCTTATGAATAAGGTCATGATCTTCCGCTCTTAAAAATGGTTCTGTTAAATCATGTTCATACAATAATAAATCATCGTGAATTAACATAAAACTATTAATATTATCTAATGTTATTCTAATCCACTGTAAATACCAGTTTTCTTTACCTATTTTTACAATATTGATTGCTTCATTTTTTCTAGGTCTATAAGCGTTATATTTAAATATAGTTTCTAAATATGGGGCTTCTTCTAATTCTTTTGGAACGATTAAATCCTTTACTAAAACTGTTAAATAATTACCTTTATCTTTACTTACATTAGCTGAATGATACATATATAAATCAAATTTAACAGTTTTGTCTTCTACTTCACCTAACTCTTTTCTTTCTATATACTCATCATCTAACATAAACTCAACATGTTTTTCAAGCAGCGGTGTATCTTGATGATATTCAAATCTATCTTTAAAAAATGAAAAATCATTATTTAAATAGGCAACATCTCCTTGTTCGCCTACAGCCTTATGAACTCCAATGCTATTTAAATAATTAAATATCATCATCCCAAAAAATACTGCAACTATACCTAAAATTACTTTACCAAATATTTTCATTTAAATTCCCCTTTTAAGCTTCTTCTTTCTTGTTTTCTTCTTTAACTTCTTCTTTTAAATCTTTACTGAGTTCTTCTTTTTTAATAGGTTTTCTAATTCCCTTTTTAGTAAATAAAACTGCATACATTAATAATCCCGCAAAAAGCGTATAAATAGCTAACACTATTAAAACAGATGCTCCTTTACCTTGAAAAGGATCTTTAGCCCTTTTAACTATTCCGTTTTCTTCTAATCTATTATCTTTAATTGCCTGTACCATATCATCTTCTGGTTTAGCTAAAAAATGTTCACTAAACGCTGGATTCTCTTTTGAACTATATAAAACAATTGGTTCAATACTAGTAATACCTGTATGAGTTATTATCAGTTCATCAATCGTATTACAATCAAACTCAAAATACTGTATATACCAATTGTGTTTACTGAGCCTTACCAAACGCTCTTCTAAAACTTTATCTCCGCCATCCTTTTTAAGCACAGTCCTTAAAGTGTAATCAGGCCTTTCCATCTCTAAATTAGTTAAAATAACCGTCAGGTGGTTTTTACCCTTTTCCGCTTGCAGAAAAACGACCAAATCAAACTTAATCGTTTTATTTTCAATATTATGACGATTATCAGCGTTTTCTAGCGTAAATGAACCTTCAACATGAGGTTCATCCTTATAATATTCAAAAATCTCCTTAAACAACGAAAAATCGCCTTCTTGATACGCAACATTACCTTGTTTAATTAATTCTCTTTCATACGCTCTTCTACTCGCACAAGAATATAACTGCATCCCCATAAAGATTAAAAAGCCTACAAAAAACACCTTTAATAGTATTTTCATTACTCATTCCTCTTTTCGACCATTATTATAATATCAAAATCTCTAATCTTTTACCACTAAAAAAAGGTTTTATGAAATAACATACCAATAATTTTCCTTTACATAAAAAAAATTTATTGTATAATAGTTTACAGGCACACGGCGGTCATGGTGAAGTGGTTAACACACTGGATTGTGGCTCCAGCATTCGAGGGTTCGAGTCCCTTTGGCCGCCCCAAATTAAATCTAGGCCCATAGCCAAGCGGTAAGGCAACGGACTTTGACTCCGTCACTCGTTGGTTCGAATCCAGCTGGGCCTGCCATTTAAATATTTGGTTAGTAAATAGCTCGTCGAGCTATTTTTTTTATAGAAAAGAACTATAAAAATTTAGTTTAAGTCGAGATATTCTAATGTAGAAATTAACAAATCTGAAAAATCTGGAATAAAATCCATGAAAAACAAGGAATTGCGGTTGAATGTATAAGTATACTGAGGTCAGTTGTCCTAAAAATGCGGACCACTGAATTCATTATTCAATTAGATGTGTTAATACCTATAAAATTAGAACAATATTGACTTTCAAGATTTAAAAAACTTGCAAAAGTTGAAAGTCTAAAGTATAATACTTTCGAGATAACAATATTTTTGTTTTCTTGAAAGTGAGGTATGGTTATGAAGCTTATCGAAAGAACTTTATATCTAGATAGAATTAAAAGAGTTAGAAATACTCCAGATATTAAAATTATAACTGGTATTAGAAGATCTGGTAAGTCTGAGCTTATGAGGGCGTATTTAAAACACATTAAAGAAACTGAACCAGAAACAAATTTAATAGAAATTGATTATGGTAATTTAAAATATGATGATATAAAAGATTACAAAAGTTTATATTCATATGTCGAAAACAATTACAAGCCTAATACAAAAAATGTTTTGATGATTGACGAAGTGCAACTTTGTCATAAATTTGAGATTGCTGTTAATAGTCTTCATAATAGTAAAAAATATGATATTTACTTGACCGGATCTAACGCTTTTTTATTAAGTTCAGATTTGTCTACGTTATTTACCGGAAGATTTATAGAAATTCCGATTTTCCCTTTTTCATTTAAGGAATACTTAGAATATTTTGATATAAAGGATAATTTTTCTAATCATTTAGAAAATTACTTAAAAGCGGGAGGATTAGCAGGTTCATATCTATATGAAAACGAAGAAGATTCTAATGCATATATAAAAAATGTGTATACATCTTTAATTAAAAGAGATTTGGTTGATAGATATAATATTGAAGATATTTCACTATTAGATACACTAACAAAATTTTTAATGGATAACATATCCAATCTTACAACTGCTAATAATATATCTAACATATTTAATAACAAAAAAATTAAAACAAATCATGTAACTATTGGAAATTACATCAAATATTTATGCAATGCTTTTATGTTTTATAAAGTAAAAAGATACGATATTAGAGGGAAAAAACATTTAGAAATAAACGACAAGTATTATTTATCTGATTTATCTTTCCGTTATTCTATGTTAGGGGTTAGAAATATGGATTACGGAAGAGCTTATGAAAATATAGTAGCAATCGAATTATTAAGACGTGGATATGATGTATATGTTGGCAAACTTTATGAAAAAGAAATAGATTTTATAGCACTTAAAGGTAGTGAAAAAATCTATATTCAAGTATCAGATAATATAAGTAGAGAGGAAACACTAAAAAGAGAACTTGCCCCTCTAATTTCTATAAAAGATGCCTATCCTAAAATCATCTTAGCAAATACAACATACCCAATGACAATAAAAGATGGTGTAAAAATATTCGATTTAGCTAGGTGGCTAATGGGAGACGAGAATTAATTATTTCCTATAAAAGAGATAAATTTTATAAAATTATGATATAACCTATTTAATTGCTTAAAGTTTTTTTGAAGAGTATAATTATCTTGTGATTTGTCTATTATGCAATTTTAACAAATTTAAATTTAAATTGGAGGTTTTATTGTGAAAAGGATTTTTAAATTAGCATTAGTTATAATGAGTTCATTAACTCTTCTGCTAATGGCTGCTTGTGGTGATGAAAAAGAAAGACTGATTTAGTTGACAATAAGATTACTATCACAGTTGCTGAAGATATGGTTATTGAAGTAGTATACGAAAACGCAAGAGTAAGTGTAGAATTACCTGAAGGCATAAGTTTAACAGATGCTACATTAGACCCTGCAGACTTAGAAGCTAATACAGAAATAGAATTACTAGTTACAGTTCCTGAACATAAAGAATTAGCCTCTTTATTAATTAATTCAAAAGAAAGGCTGCTTTAGTTGATAATAAATTAACTATTACAGTAGTTGTTGGCTTAACTATTGAAGTAACTTTTGAACCTGAAAAGATCGCTGTAACACTTGATGTTGGCGAAATTGGCGCTCCACTTGCACCACTTTCTATTAGTTATGGTACAACAATCGGAGAACTTGCTGGGCCTGAATTATTAGATGATAAAATGAAATTTGCTGAATGGCAATTAGCGGGTGAAACTTTTGATAGTATGACTTACGTAATTGAAGAAGCACTTACATTAACTGCTGTTTATGAAGAAAAACTATTACTTCAAGAAATAGATACTTTCTTTATCTCTGGTCGTGGAGTAGTTGTTGTGATGAAAGTTCTTCTAGGAACTTTACATGTAGATGATATGCTCTATAACCACAAAGAAGACATTGAAGTAACTCCAATTGGACTAATAGTAAACAACTTAACTGTTACACAAGCAAATAAAGGTGAAACTGTTGATGCTTTATTTAGCGGCGTTACAAAAGAACAAATGGAAAATTTCCGTTTCATGTATATAAAAAATGAATTTGATCTTTCAAATAACTTTGCAGCAACTATAAATGTACCTGAAGATGCACCTGCTCAATTAACTATTGGTGGTGCTGCACAAGTTTACTTATATGGTGCTGATTTTTCAGTAACTATCTTAAGTATTAAAGATGCTGAAGGAAACGATGTTACTGAAACAGAAGCAGGAAACACTTATACTATTGAAGTATCGCTTGCTGAAACAAATCCTGTAATTTTACTTTATACAGGCCAAGAAATATATGTTAGAAGCGGAAATAAAACGCTAGCTACAGGTGAAGTTTTAGAGTATAGTTTTGTTGTTTCAGAAGAATAAACAACTATTAATTAAAATTAAAAGCGGACAAAACCGATATATTATTCGTATTATTAGTAAAGGAGTTGAAAAATATGAAAAAGAAATTTCAAATAATTACTATATTTTTACTGGTGTTAGGAGTTATCTTTACTCTAACAAGTTGTAAACCTGTTTCAAACATAACTATCCAAGCAGAAAATCTCTTAGATGGAGTTACCTCTCAAAAAGTAGCTGGTAAAGCAGCTGATCAAATTTTCATTGATGCTCAATTAGATTTAGCATTAAAGTTGTTTAAAGCGAGCGTTAATGAAAGCGTAGAAGAAAAAGAGAACGTCTTAATCTCACCTCTATCAATTCTTCTTGCGTTATCAATGACTGCTAATGGTGCTGATGGACAAACAAAAACGGAAATGGAAGCATTATTAGGTGGTGGAATTACAATCGAAGACTTAAATGAGTATCTTTACGCTTATGTTAACTCACTACCGTCAAGCGACCAATACAAACTCAAAATCGCCAATTCTATTTGGTATCGTGAAATGAATGGACTTTATGTAAAACCAACATTCCTGCAAACCACAGTGAACTATTATAATGCCGAACTATATAAATCACCGTTTAACGATACTACTTTAAAAGATATTAATAAGTGGGTTAATAAAAACACAGATGGAATGATCGAAAAAATATTAGACTCCATTTCTCCTGACGCTATGCTTTATTTAATTAATGCGTTAGTATTTAATTCTAAGTGGGAAGAAAAGTATACTAGTAATCAAATATCTGATGATGAATTTACTAATATCCTTAACATACGACAAGCCGTTGAAATGATGAATTCTCGAGAATTAAAATATTTATCTTGTCCTACTGCTCAAGGCTTCATTAAACCTTACAAAGATAATAAATATAGTTTTGCAGCACTTCTTCCTAACATGGATGTAGATATTTATGATTTTATTAATTCACTAACTACTGAATCACTATCTAACATTTTAAACAATGTAGAAGATGCAATGGTCTATGCTGCTATTCCTAAATTTAGTTATGATTACTCAATAACAATGAATAAAATGCTAACAGATATGGGTATGCCAACAGCATTTAATCCTTTATCAGCAAACTTTAAGAATATGGCAGAACTTGTAGGTAATAATCTCCACATCGGCACAGTTTTACACAAAACATTTATTGAAGTTGATGAAGAAGGCACTAAAGCTGCCGCTGTCACAGGCATTGGAGTAGAGACTACAAGCATTGATCCGTTATGTCATTATGTTAAGTTAGATAGGCCTTTCGTATATATGATACTTGATAATGAAACGAATCTACCTATCTTCATCGGCGCTCTAACACAAATTCAAGAATAAACTCAACTATAACCAAATATAATAAAAGTGCAAATTAAACTATGTTTTTAGCAAGTTAATTTGCACTTTTTCTTCTTTTTTGCAAATTAACCATTAAAAATCGTTGATTAACTTGCTTTTTAATCTGTTTGCAGCAAAACTTTTTCCGCTATTAATATTTACAACTACAAATATTTTCACATTGCTATCTCAAAATCAAAAATGTTAATATTTTCTTTTTTTAACATAATGAAGTAAAGAACCATTGTTAAAATGCTGTCAAACGCTGTTCCAATAGCGAACATTAACGCTATTAATGTAAGGTTAGGTTGGAATACGCCTAATTGAAATAAAATAAAGGCTGTTCCGTAATAAATGGAGTTTACAACTATTGATTGAAGCAACATTAAATTTATTTTGCCTAAACCATAAAAAATACTATCAACTACATTATTTATCGCAAACAATACATAAAATCCAACACTAATTAAAACTATATATAAAACATCTTTATAATTAGAAATTTGTAAGACATGTTTCATAAACGGCTCCCATAAAGGAAGCGTTACTCCCCAAAGAATTATGAAGATAAGAGTTAGGTTGAAATATCCAAGACTTTTATTTTTAACTGCTATAAATTTTTCTTCCGCACAATCAGATTTAATTAATTCGCCTAATTGTAAAACTGGCAATAAAAGCCAACCCCAAATAAAATTATTTGCTACCCAAAATGTTCCTTGTTCACCTACAACATTAACCATCCTGACTATCATCAACATAAAAGCTACATTTCTTATTAAACTTTCTAACCCTGATAATCCACCTTTTTTAAATAATTCTTTAAACCAAGAAAAATCCAATTTAAACGAATTAAATATTGGCAAATCATTTTTATAAAGTATTACTATTAATACAACAAATGATAGTAGATTAACAATCATATTAGTTATCGGCATACCATTAACACCTAAATTCAATGAAAAACTATATGTTGACATAAAGAAAAAGTCAAAAATTATTGTTAATACTAATTGAACTATCAATAAAATATATAGGTTTTTATCTCGTTTTAATGTGACTAGAACAACTATTAAATATTTAACTAAAGTAGAAAAAATCATTGAGATTGTTTCTAATCTTATATAATTAACCGTTTCTGTAACTATTGAACTATCTTGCGCCATAAATACAACTAAAGGTCTGGCAAATAAAATTATTAGAAAAGAAAGGGTCGTATATGCAATAAACGTAAAAAGTAGACCGCTTCTAATTCTATTAATTAAAGCTTCGCGATTTGTTAAAACTGCCCCAATAAAATAAAACAAGGGCAATATTAATGCCTCTTGAAGCACTTCATAAAAAAGGCTTACCCATTGAAGTTGACCAGCGATAGAAAAACTATATGTGTTCGGCAATTGACCAATTAAATAAATTCTAACAGTCATGTACAATGTTGGAATCAACCCAAACATTAACAATGCAAAAAACATCTTATAATTAATTGTTTTAAGCGAGTTCTTAATTTTTGTCATGTTTTTTACTCTCGTTTTTTATTAGTTATATATTACTAACTTCTTCAACCATTATTATGTATTTTAGCGATATTAATATTCTTTCAGCATTTGCATATTCCATTAATTGTAATATACAAAAATCTTCACCAACTTCGACTAACACACCTCTGTATGTGCGCGGGTCACCATTGTTTGCACAGTTCGCAACTCTTATACTTACCTTTTTGCCTAACATTCTCTTTAACATAAAAATAACCTCCTATTTGTTTATATTATACGTTAAAACTCCAACTGTTCCCATCTTTAATTGTTTTAAGATTTGATTATCCTTAAATACTATAGCACCACCATTTGATGTTTTAGAATGATCATTAATTAATAAAATTGGCAATTTATAATCAAAAACCTGGGAAACGTGCAAAAAGCCTTCTTCAAAAAGTTGGGATTCGTGTATTTTTACCCTTTTAAAATCTTGGGATTCGTGTATAATATAATTAGAGGAGGTTGTTTTTATGCTTCTAAAAAGGAAAATTTATGATACTTTAGTTAATTGGAAAAAAGAAAATGGTAAATCCGCGCTATTAATTGAAGGTGCTAGACGCGTTGGAAAAACAACAGTCGTTAAAGAATTTGCAAAAAACGAGTATAAATCGTTTATACTTATTGATTTTAGTATTGCAAGCGATGAAATTAAATCACTATTTAATAAATACGCATCTAACTTAGATGAGTTTTTCTTTTTATTGTCAGCAATAAGTGGTGTAACATTATATGAAAGAGATTCTTTAATTATTTTTGATGAAGTTCAGCTGTTTCCTGAAGCAAGGCAACTAATTAAACATTTAGTTTACGATAATCGCTATGATTATATTCAAACTGGTTCTCTATTAGGTTTAAAAAGAAATGTAAAAGATATACTAATTCCATCTGAAGAAAGAACCATAAAAATGTACCCACTTGATTTTGAAGAATTTTGTTGGGCTTTAGAAAAAGAAGAGTTGTTCGCTATAATAAAAAAACATTTTAATGAATTAAAACCATTAAAAGAACTACACTCAACAATAATGAAACTATTTAGAACATATATATTGATAGGCGGAATGCCACAAGCAGTTTTAGAATATATTAATACCAACGACTATAACAATGTTGATAGAATTAAACGAGATATTTTGACGCTTTACCGAAATGATATTGCTAAATATGCAAATGGCTATGAGCATAAAGTTTTAAGTATCTTTGATGAAATTCCTAGTCAACTTTCTAAACACGAGAAAAAATTTACTCTTAACTCAATTGAAAAATCTGCTCGTTTTAGAGATTATGAAGATGCTTTCATGTGGCTTAACAAAGCAATGATAACCAACCCGTGTTATAATGCAACAGATCCTAATGTAGGCTTATCTCTATACAAAGATAGATTAACCTTAAAAATGTATATGGGCGATACTGGTTTATTATTAAGTCACGCTTTTGATGAAGAAAGCGAAATGTCAGCAGAAATTTCTAAGAAAATAATAACAGATAAACTATCAATTAACAATGGTATGATTTTTGAAAATATAGTTGCACAAATGTTAGTAGCAAAAGGCAAAAAATTATACTTTTATTCTAGATATGATAAAAAATCAAGTCAAAACACAATGGAAATTGATTTTTTAATAAGAGATTTTAAAAACCCTGCTAAAATTTCTCCAATTGAAGTGAAATCTGGTAAAAACTACACTATTTCTTCATTAAATAAATTTACTAACAAATTTAATAATAAATTAGGCAACAAATATTTAATTCACACAAAAGATTTAACTATAAAAAATAACATTATTTATTTGCCTGTATATATGACTATATTTTTATAAACCTAAATAAAAGGCTTGATTCAATGTTTAATTGATTTCAAGCCTTTTTACTTATACATCTTTACTTTACCGCTACTTCTTGTCTCTTTTAAATCAATAACTCTTTGATTTTCACTGCCGCGATATGGCAATTCTAAATTTAATTTATCTATCTCAAATGGTCCATCAATTAAAATATCAGATAGTTCCAATATTTGATTAATGAGCGGATCATTTTTATTAACTAATTCTTCGTAATAACTACCACTATATATTACGACCGATAGATTTTCTTCTTTCGCCTTTTTGATAAGATATAGTGTTTTTTCTGGTTGTAAGAGCGGATCTCCGCCACTCATCGTAATACCTTCAATTAATGGATTATCTTTCCACATTCTTGCAATATCATCTAACTCAACTAAATATCCGCCTTCTAAGTCCCATGTTTCAGGATTATGACACCCTGGACAAGCATATAGGCAGCCTTGCGTAAATACTACAAATCTCATTCCTGGTCCATCAACAATTGAATCATTAACAACGCCTGAGATACGAATAACATTATTAATATTAGTAACCCTTAAGTCTACTTCTTCGTGTGCAATCATCTCCAAATTAATTGGCGCTATTAATAAATCATTAATACGCCGGTAATTAAAGAATGGTTTTAAACTTGATTCTTTTCTTCCACAACTTGGACACTTGCCTTCTTCTATTTTCCCTAAAAACCCACACTCTGCATCAAAATCTAAATGATGATTAATTGCTCCATAACCTATTCCATATTTTTTCATCAGTTGTAAGATAGTTAAAATTGCAGATTCTTTATCTTCTTGCCTACCACCTAACTCTACATATGTAATATGCCCACCAGAAACTAAAGAGTGATACTTCGCTTCAATTTTAATCTTATCTTCAACTTTTATCTTAAAATTAGAAGGGATATGAAATGAATCAGTATAAAATGATTTATCAGTAACATGTTTAATAATTCCATATTTTCTTTGATCTTTTAAAACGAAATTTTCAAGCAAATCTACTTTTGAAGATGCGATTAGTTGAAAGTTAAGTTGATGTTTGTCTGATGCTTCGCTTAAATGCTTGTTCATAAACTTAATTATTTCTAAACCTAACTTTTCTGCCTCATTATTTTCACCATGATGATTACCACATAACGCCACAAGCGCTTCAGCTAAACCAACAAACCCTACATCAAGCGAACCATTTTTAATAACTTCTCTTATACTATCATTAGTCTTTAAGTTATCCGAACCTGCCCACGCTTTATCAATCATTAAAAACGGTAAGTGGACAGCTCTTAAATTGCTTAAAAGATTAAATCTTTCTAATTGTTGGTTAACTACTTTATTTAAAATATTTTTTAAGTTTTCATAAAACTCATCAATATTATTTGAACTTAACGCTACCCTAGGTAAATTAATCACAGTTTCACTAATACTTCCTTTACCTAATGATGTTTTATTATTTATAGTTCTATTTCTAGTTGCACCATAAGTTAATTCGCGAACATTATTAACTCCTTTTATTTTATTACTTTCAGCATCTAAAAACATAAAGTTAGGATACATCTTTAAACTTTGTGTTTTAATCGCTAATTGAAAGAGATCATAATTTTTATCTTCCTTATTATAATTAATCCCTTCTTTTACTTTAAAGATTTGAACAGGTGTAGTATATAAATGTCCTTCTAAACCTTTTAAAGTTGCAAGTAAAATATTTTTAGTTACTAATCGTCCATATACACTTTCATCTGTCCCATAAGCAATAGAGGCATTAATGATTCCGCATTGGTTTTTCGTAGGCATCATTTTAATGTTCAACAAAAACTTTGATAGAGCATTAAAAAGATTTTCTTCTAACTCGTTTTCAGCAAGTTTTTTTAAGTTTCTAACTATCTCTTTTTCTATCCCTAAACTAGTTAAAATTTCATCAATGTTTTCTATACTCTTCACATCTTCAAAATGATAATTTGTTTTATTTACTAATAAGTGTTTTTTAACATTACTTAAATAAATCTCTAAATGGTTTTTTTCAACTACTTTTGCAAGTAAATAATCAAAATCAGAAATCGAAACTCCACCATATAAATCATCTTCAGCCTTCGCAATTATATACGTTAAACACATTAAATAATCATCGATTGTTTTTAAGTTTTTAGCTATGATATTTCCTTTAAGTGTGCGGTTTTCTACACATTTAACGCT
This sequence comes from Acholeplasma sp., assembly GCA_012839355.1. Lineage (GTDB taxonomy): Bacteria > Bacillota_I > Bacilli_A > Acholeplasmatales > UBA5453 > UBA5453. Next base: position 50,787 of record DUNK01000013.1, on the reverse strand, counting down.
GTCTAATTGAAGAGTGTTAAAAGAGGCTGTATAGTATTCTATTTCTTTAATAAATATATCGCCTTCTTCATGCAACTTAATATACTCATTATCAACCATAAACATCTTGTTGTATTCTTTCGCACCTTCGCGTCCATAAGCGAGTATTGATTTCGTTGGATTTTCATAGTGAAAAACATCTCTTCTTGATAAGAAGTTAGAGACTGTTTTTTTATCTAATTCTATCGCTTGAAACGTCTTCATTAATTTAGATTTTTGTTCACGAACTTTACTTCTTTCTTCGCGGTATAAAATATAAGCTTTCGCTACTTCTGTTAACTTTGAATTCATCAACACTTTTTCAACAATATCTTGGACATTTTCAACTGTTGGAATTCTACCTTCTGGGGTTTCAGCTTCTACTATTTTCACAACCTCTTTTGTCATTTCATAAACTTTATTTAACGTGACTTCTGCATCCACGGCTAAAATAGCTTTTTGAATAGCTTCTGTTATTTTATCTTCATTAAATTTTACATAACGTCCATCACGTTTTCTAATTTTAGTTATCATATTAGCCCCTAGATACTAAAAGAGGCATTTATATGCCACTTTTATTTTTAGTTAATTATTTATTAGTTATTTATAAAACTTATAATGTTAGAAAAGTTATTATATTTTTCTACACTGTCTTTTGATTCAACTACTAATGTTGGAACTTGTTTAATATTATATTTAGTAGTTAGTTCCGTATTTTCATCAGCAACGATTATATCGTATTCTACTTTTTCTTTTTGTAAGAACTCTTTTATCATATCGCAGTTTGGACAAGTGTGTGTAGTGAATAATAATAGTTTAACATCTTTTAAATCACTTAACTTTAATCCTTGATCTACTTCTGCTAATGCATCTTCAACAACGCCATGACCACTAATTACATATTCTTTTCTATCTGCATATTCTTTTTGTTTACCATCGTTCCAGTTTTTAAGTGGTCTATAGTAACCTGTAATTCTTGAATACACTTCTGTTTCCGCTCCACACTTTAAGCATTTTGGTTCTTCTCCTGTAATATATCCGTGTTCTGGACAAATAGAATATGTTGGAGATAATGTGAAATATGGTAACTTAAAGTTTTCAGCAATTCTTCTAACTACATTCATCGCTGCTTGCCAGCTTTGAAGTTTTTGACCTAAAAACGCATGGAATACTGTTCCTGATGTATATAACACTTGTAATCTATCTTGGATTTGAAGTGCTTTTGATACTGAATCAGTATAACTAACTGGTAAGTGTGAAGAGTTAGTGTAATATGGTACATCTCCAAATTCTGAAGCTGTAATAATATCACTATATCTTGCACGGTCATGCTTAGCTAAACGATATGTTGTAGATTCAGCTGGAGTTGCTTCTAAGTTATATAAGTCTCCATATAATTCTTGATAGTCTGATAATCTTTCTCTCATAAAGTTTAAGACATCTTCAGCAAAATCTTGTGTTTCGATGTGTGTTAAATCTTTCTTTAACCAACAAGCGTTTAAGCCTGCTTCGTTCATACCGATTAAACCGATTGTTGAAAAGTGATTATTAAAGTGTCCTAAATAACGTTTAGTATAAGGATATAATCCCGCCTCTAATAATTGTGTTACAACATCGCGTTTTAATTTAAGTGAACGCGCTGAAATATCCATTAAATGACCTAAACGTTTATAGAAATCTTCTTCATCTGTTGCTAAGTATGCAATTCTTGGTAAGTTGATTGTTACAACACCGATTGAACCCGTATTAGAACCTGCACCAAAGTATCCGCCTGATTTCTTTCTTAATTCTCTTAAGTCTAAACGTAAACGGCAGCACATTGATCTAACATCTGATGGTTCCATATCAGAATTGATATAGTTAGAAAAATAAGGTGTTCCATATTTAGCTGTCATTTCAAATAATAATTTATTGTTTTCAGTCTCTGACCAATCAAATTCACTAGTAATTGAATATGTTGGAATTGGATATTGGAATCCTCTACCATTAGCATCCCCTTCAATCATTACTTCTAAGAATGCTTTATTAACCATATCCATTTCTTTTTGACAATCTTTATATAAGAAGTCCATCTCTTCTCCACCAACTAATGCTGGTCTTTCAGCTAAGTCTGCTGGTACAGTCCAGTCTAGTGTGATGTTAGAAAACGGAGCCTGACAACCCCAGCGGCTCGGTGTGTTTACTCCAAACACGAATGATTGGATTGCTTGTTTAACTTCTTCATAACTTAAATTATCAACTTTTACAAAAGGAGCTAAATAAGTATCAAATGATGAGAATGCTTGCGCGCCTGCCCATTCATTTTGCATAATACCTAAAAAGTTAACTAATTGATTAGACAATGTTGATAAATGCTTTGCTGGTTTTGAAGTAATCTTGCCTTCAACTCCACCAACGCCCTCTTTAATAACTTGTTCTAAATCCCAACCAGCACAATAAGCTGATAACATTGATAAATCATGAATATGAATATCAGCACGGCGATGTGCTTCAGCTATTTCTTCATCATATACTTCTGATAACCAATAGTTAGCAGTAATTGCTCCAGAGTTGTTTAAGATTAATCCGCCAAGCGAATAGTTAACTGTTGAGTTTTCTTTAACTCGCCAGTCTTCAATCTTTAAATAGTCCTCAACTGTCTTTTTATAATTAAACACTGTTTCTTTCGCGTGACGCATTCTTTCTCTGTCACGGCGATATAAGATGTATTTTTTCGCTACTTCTGGATCAACAGTCATTAAATATTTTTCAACTTCATCCTGTACATCCTCAATATCAATAACATCTACTTCTAATTTGTTTAATTTTTCAGTTATGTGCATCGCGTAAGTGAATGACTCAACGTTTTTTGTCCCACCAAAAGCTTTGTTAATCGCAACCGCTATTTTTGATGGATCAAACTTTTGCAGCCTACCGTCGCGTTTCTTAATTTGTCTAATCATTTTTCTCGCTCCTTTAAATTATTTTTTTTCGAAATTTCCACATTTCCATTATAAGTAATGGCTCTAACATAATCAAGTGAACAACATTATTAATTTTTTTTACAAAATCTCACTTAAATTAATCTTTTCATCGCAAATAAAATCATCGGTTTATCTGCCAATTGTAATTTGCCTTCGCTAATTTTTACTTGGTTAGGATATAAAATATTTTGATAGATTCCATCCTTTAAATTTAAATCAATCTCGCCTTGAACACTACCTAAATTAAATATCCCATAAGCAATTGACATCTCATTCTCGTAACTAAATACCGCTACTTCTTTATCTTGAAGATGAACTCTAAACACTCCTGTTTGAAATAACTCGTCTTTTCTAATATGACTCATCTTATGGATTAAATCATATATTTCTTTTTCTTCTTCTAAAAATTTAATTCTATCAATTTCAAAAAGCGATGGCCTCTTTTTAACTTTATATTCTTGCCCAGCAAAAATCATCATTGCCCCTTTTAAATAACCTAACATCGCTGTTAAATTCAAAAGTCTATTTTCGTCATCAATATAACTTGCCACTCTATTTATATCATGGTTTTCTAAAAATCTTAACTTAACATAATCTTTTGGGTAGAGTGATTCTTGATTATTAATAGCTGTTAGCCAAATGTTTAATTTAGAATAGTCTTTTAAATAATTGTTATACTCAGTATAAACATCATAATCATATAAAATATCAAACACTTCATATAACTCTCCATCACTTAAAACTAAATAACCTTCATCTCTTTTTTCTTTAATAAATTTAAGATGTGATGATTCTCCTAAAAATAAAACATTAGGGTGTTTTGCGAGCACTTTTTCTTTCGCTTTTTTCCAAAACGAAATCGGTATTAATGAAGCAGAACCAAACCTAAAACCTGCAACTCCTAAACCTGTCCAAAAAAGTAAAACATCAATCAAATACTCATGCAAATCTTCATTTCTAAAATCTAAATCTATAATGTCTTGACAATCATATACTTTTCTTGTAGGTAAGCCGTTTTCCTTATAATACCAATCAGGGTGTTTTTGATATAAAACTGCATCATGACTCGTGTGATGAAAGACCATATCAAGCATTACTTTTAAGTTTAATTCTTGCGCCTTTTTCATAAACTTTTTAAAGTCTTCCATTGTTCCGTATTCAGGATTAATTTCCATATAATCTGAAACAGAATATGGACTGCCTATTAAACCTTTTCTATTTACTTTTCCAATTGGATGAATAGGCATTAAATAAATATAATTCATACCCAAACTTTTAATTCTTGGGAGATCAGAAATTAAACTTTTAAAAGTACCATCTTTTGGATGTTGTCTTAAAAATACTTGATAAATGTTTTCGCTTCTTAGATGTCTCTTTGAATCTTTATTCATGGTACCCCTCCTTACTACTTTTCTTTTACAAAACTTCTCTTTAACTTTCTTTTATTTACTATAAACTTAACTGCTCTAGGAACAACCTTTACTTCTATTGATCCTTTACCCATATATTCTCCATCGATGTTCCAACTAACATCATCATTCGTTTCTATTTTAAAATATGAATCTCTAAATGTTCTATTTTTTCTAGTATCATATAATCCACCAGTCATAAAAAACAACATTACTCTTAAAAACATAAATCTTTCTCTTTTAAAACTTCTTAACGACATTAATCCATCATCTAACTTGTTTTTTAAATTATACAAACTAAGTCCACCAATTCTTCTGCCGTTCATAATTAATATTAAAGCACTTGTCTCTTCATAAACTTTAATATTAGATGTTACTTTAATTGGAATATTATAATCTTTAAATAATTCTTTTGAACCTCTTAAGAAATAAGCTGTTCTACCTAAATACTTTTTAGACTTTCTACTTATATCATAACTGCTTTTCGTAAACTTCCCAGCAGCCGCAACATATACAAAGTATTTATCATTAATCTTACAAATATCTAATTCTTTAACTACAGGTTTTCTTAAAATAATCTTAATTGTTTTCTTAACTCTTTTTTTCATTCCGATTAAATGACCAACATCATTAACTGTTCCTGTAGGGATATATGCAATAACCGGTTTTTTTTCTAACTCCATAACCCCATTAATAACTTCATTTAAAGTCCCATCTCCGCCCGCAACAAGTACCATATCATAACTGCTTGTTAAAAGGGCTTGATGATAAGCATCTTTCTTCTTTTCGGTCTTATAAAGAGTAATTTCATGATCATATTTTTTAAACTCTTCTTCTATCCATGTTAAATATGAAGTTATTTTTCCCGAACCGCTTTCGGGATTACAGATGAAACAAACCTTCATTATACCACCATACTAATTTTATCATATTCCGGTGTTTTTTTTGGGATTATTTTAAATATCCCACATTACCTTTAAATTATTGTTTTTTATTTTATAAACATATATACTCTTTATGAGGAGTGTGAAACTTATGGCTAAGCAAACAACAAGTGGTTGGATAGAAATTATTTGCGGACCGATGTTCGCAGGTAAAACTGAAGAAATTATAAGAAGAATTAAGCGTATGGAATACGCTAAACAAAATGTTTTAGTTTTTAAACCTACCATTGATAATCGTTATTCTGAAACAAAAATCGTCTCTCATGATAAACGCGAACAATCATCAATCAACATTAACCAACCTAAAGAAATTTTAAACTACATTAAACCTGACACTAATTGTGTTGTAATTGATGAGGCACAATTCTTCAGCGATGATATCGTTAATGTTGCCCAACACTTAGCAGACTCAGGTTTAAGAGTTATAATTGGTGGTCTTGATTCTGACTTTAGAGGTGAGCCTTTTGGCCCAATGCCACAACTACTTGCAATCGCTGAAAAGGTTGATAAACTAACTGCCATTTGCGTGAAGTCTGGCGAACCCGCTACTCGTACTCAAAGATTAATTGATGGTAAACCAGCAAATTATAATGATCCAATCGTTTTAGTTGCAGGTTCTGAATCATATGAACCACGCTCAAGAAAACATCATGAAGTTCCTGGCAAACCAAAAAATAATTTATAATAATTGCTACTATTTTACACCATATACTTAAAAATATCTATGAGAAAAAAGATATATATAATTTTTATTAAAATTACACACTAAAAATTCGGTGTGTTTTTTTATTTTTCAATTTTTTCTAAAAATGAAAAAATGCTGCAACACTGCAGCATTATTACTTTTAAATGGCGACCGATAGGGGATTCGAACCCCTGTATGCAAGCGTGAAAGGCTTGTGAGTTAACCGCTTCTCCAATCGGCCTACTATGATATTTATGAAATGGCGGAGTAGGAGGGATTTGAACCCTCGCACCGTTTTACCGATCTACACCCTTAGCAGGGGCGCCTCTTCAGCCTCTTGAGTACTACTCCAAACGTGCCACTCCATAATATCTTATTTAATTCTTTTTGTCAATATATTTAATAGTTTTTTATCTTTTGCTAGGCGGAATCATTGTTAAAGAGATTTTACCTTTACTCTTATTAACATCTAACACCCAAACTTTAATAATATCACCAACTGAGACAAACTCATTTGGATCTTTGACGAATCTTGTGCTCATCTCAGAGATGTGTACTAATCCGTCTTGTTCAAGACCACAGTCAACAAATGCTCCAAAATCAACAACATTTCTAACTGTACCTTCTAATTCCATACCGATTTCTAAGTCTTCTAACTTTAAGATATCTCCTCTTAATTGTGGAGCATCAAACTCATCTCTTGGGTCTCTTAATGGTTGAACGATTGCATCTAAAATATCATTAAATGTATAACTATCTACATTAACTTTTTCTTTTAATTCTCTTCTGTCCATTAATTCTATCCAAAGTTTAGTTGATGGTTTCCCAATCGCATCTTCACCTAAATTCGCTTGTCTAAGGATTTCTTTAGTTGTTTCATAACTCTCTGGGTGAATTGAAGTCATATCAAGTGGTTCATCGCCGTCTAATATCCTTAAGAAACCTGCTGATTGTTCAAAAGCTTTTTCACCTAATCTAGGAACTTTTAATAATTGTTGTCTGTTTTTAAATGGCCCGTTTTTTTCTCTATAATCAACAATGTTTTTCGCTACTGTCTTATCGATTCCTGAAACATAATTAAGAAGTGGTACACTTGCAGTGTTAACATTAACGCCTACACTATTAACTGCCTTCATGACTACGAAGTCAAGTTGGTCAGAAAGTTTTTTCTCGTTAACATCATGCTGATACTGACCAACACCAATTGACTTAGGATCAATCTTCACTAACTCTGATAAAGGATCTTGAAGACGTCTAGCAATTGAAACTGCACTTCTTTCTTCAACACTATAATCAGGAAACTCAGCTCTTGCTAACTCGCTCGCACTATAGACTGATGCACCTGACTCATCAATAATTGCATATTTAACATCTAATTTATAATCTTTAATCGTCTCAGCAATAAACGCTTCAGTTTCTCGTGAAGCTGTACCATTACCAATTGCGATAATATCAACATTGTATTTTTTAATTAGTTGAACAACTGTCTTCATCGCATCGGGTATTCTTCTTTCATAATCTTGTTCACCGATAAACTTTTCATGTGGATAAATAACATCTTTTTCTAAAACTGTCCCTAACTCATTAACAACAGTTAACTTACAACCTGTTCTAAACGCAGGGTCCACACCTAAAACAACTTTATCTTTAAGTGGTGCTTGCAATAATAAATTTTCTAAATTTACCGCAAAGATTAAGATTGCACCTTCTTCAGCACTTTCAGTTAACATACTTCTAATTTCGCGTTCAATAGAAGGGTAAATTAATCTCTTAATTGAATCAGCAATAAACTCTTTAACATAACTATTTACATATGATTCATTGTTAGTTATTATTTTCGCTTCTAAAAAGTCTTGCATAATTTCTGTATCTAATTCAACTTTAACTGTAACAACCTTTTGTTTCTCAGCGCGATTAATCGCAAGTACACGATGGTGAGGTGCATTTTTAACTAATTCACTATAATCATAATATTGATCATATACACCTTTAGGATCTAATTCTCTTGCTTCCTTTTTCGCTTTACTAACTAAACTACCGCTATTATACATTTCTTCGCGAAGTGCTTTTCTGTAATCGGCATTATCGCTTATTCTTTCAGCAATAATAAAGCCTGCCCCTTCAATTGCATCTTTAGTTGTCTTAACATTTTCGTTTAAATATTTTTCTGCTTCTTCTTCAATCGTACCTTCGGTTGGAAATGTTAAAATCCAATCTGCTAAAGGTTCTAAACCATTTTTAATCGCTTCAGTTGCCTTTGTCTTTTTCTTTTCTTTAAATGGTCTGTAAAGGTCTTCTACTTCAACAAGCTTTGTTGCATCATTAATTTGCTTTTCAAGTTCTGGTGTCAACATATCCTTTTCAGCAATCAATCTAATAACCGCTTCTTTTCTTTCTTGTAAGTTAACACTATAACTCCACTCTTGATGAATTGCTTGAATTTGCTCTTCATCTAACCCGCCTGTAACCTCTTTACGATATCTCGCAATAAAGGGAATTGTATTCCCCTCATCTAACATTTTTAATACTTCTTCAATTTGTCTTTCTTTAATTTTTGTCTTTATCGCTACATCTTTAATTAAGTTCGCATCCATAATTTTATTGCGCTCCCTTTAAATTTGTTAGTTTAGATAAAATTGTTAAATATGTTTTTGCTACTCCACCTAAAGCTACCTTGTCTCCTTCAATGTGAACTAAGACAGGGCTAACTGGTAAACTAACATTATATTCACTTAATAGTTCAGTAATTCCTTCGTTTTTAAGATAGTTTAAAACTAATATTGTAAAGTTTTTACCTTCTTTATTATATAATTCTTTAACTAAACTTTCTAAATTTTCGCTTTCTTCTGATACTTCATAATCTTGATTATATATAAATACATATACATTGTATTCTAAATCATCTTTAATCTCATTCCAAACTTCTAAATCATCTTCGTTTAATTCATCAGAAAACTTATCTCCTAAAATAACCTCATAAATTGCTGTAGAAATATTTGCCATGTTTTCATATCTTTCTGGTAGTTCTGGTTCTTTCGGTTTAGGACGTAATTCCATCCATAATAATACACCAACCACACCTAAAACAATTACGCCCATAATAATCCACGCAATCATTCTAACTTTTTTAGGAACTTCCTTCATTGGTTCTTTTTGTTGAGTTCCTCTTTGTTGTATTCTTTGAGGCCCTTTATTCGGTCCTTTTTGAGTTTTTCTTTTTTGTTGAGACATTAATCTCCCCCCTAGCCTTTATCATTATACATAATTTTTTTATTTTGTGCAATTTTAGTATGTATACTATTCTATTTTCTCTAAACTCTTCGCTATCTCAAACGCTAAGTTTCTAATCTTTTGGAGACGGTGATTAATCCCGCTCTTACTCATCTTATCGCCAGTCTTTTCATAATAAGCGAGCGAGAGTTCATTTAAAGATGCCGAAGGGTTAGTTTCTCTTAATTCAATAATTTCCTTAAGTGTTGGTTCTAATAAGTTAATATCGCGATACTTTTTAATAAACTTTATTTGGTTTAATTGATCTTTAGCCGCCTTTAATGTTTTCTTTTCATTAGCTATCTCACAATTCATCACTCTATTAATTGAGTTAGTAAAATCTCTTTGAATTCTTAAATCTTCAAATTTAAATACACCCTCATAAGCTCCAATGATTTTTAAAAACTCACTAATCGTTTCTGCTTCTTTTAAATAAACGATAAAACCATTTCTTCTTTTAGTAATCTTAGCGTTTAAATTAAAACTATTAAACATCCTTTGGACAAATATAGCACTATCTGCCGACTTAACAAAAATCTCTAAATGATAATTAGCTGTAATTGGATCGTTAATTGAACCGCTGGCTAAAAACGCTCCTCTTAAGTAGGCTTGCTTAGTAATTGTTGAAGGAGTTAAAAACTCATACTCGTCCATCCCAACAGACAATAAACCCATCTCAGAAGCAATCTCTTCTGCCTTAGTATAAATAATAACGTTTAATTCTTTTTTGTTAAATGTATTTGTTTGCGAGACTATTTCCATCTCTGCATCATATAATTCTTTAACCATCTTAAAAAAGTGTCTCGTAATCGCATGATTAACAGACTTAAATTTAATCGTCATCCCATCATTATTTATAATCAGTTCCCCGTTCAATTGTATTAAAGCAGATAGTTCAGCTAACCTCTCATCATCATCCGTTTTTAAATGAACTAACTCTTCTTTAATGCTTCTCGCAAAAGTCATTTAATCTTCGTTCCTTTTATTTGTTTTTTTCTTCTCTACGTTTCTGTCTTCCTTCTTTAGATAATAAGTATAAAGCCTCTTCTTTGTTTTCTAAAACTACATCATAATAGTATGGAATATCAGGTTTGATTTTATTCTTAACGATAATATAAAGCAGTCCGCCAATTAAAAATAATGTTAGCGAGAAAACAACATTCACTCTATTAAATATATTGCCCATTCCAGCACTCTCAACAAAGAGTAAAGGATCAGTTCTAAACGGTTCAATTAATAAGCCTCTTCCAAGTCCATACCACATTAAATATAAACCCATCATATCGCCAACTTTAAATATGCGTTTTCTTCTAATAATTAACAAGAGAATCAACCCAACAAAATTCCATAAACTTTCATACAAGAAAGTAGGGTGATAAACTACTCCATCAATAATCATATTGTTGTAGATAAAGTTAGGTAATATAACACTTAAAACTTGTTGGGCGTTTGCACTCATTGGACCACCATGTGCTTCTTGGTTCATAAAGTTTCCCCAACGGCCTACAATTTGACCAACTAAAAAACCTACAGCCAGTAAATCTAAGAGCTGAAAAAGGTCCATTTTACGAATTTTCGTATAGATAATTGCATAGATAATCCCTACTATAACTGCACCATGAATTGCTAGTCCACCACCACGCAAATTAAAAATTTCTTTAAATCCACCTACAGAACGGAAAATTACGTAGTAAAGCCGTGCTCCAATTATCCCTACAAGGATTCCGATTAGTCCGCCATCAACTAAATGTTCTCTGTTCATGTTAAGAAAAAACGCTTCTCTATATGCTAAAATTATCGCAAACACTGCACCCGTTAAAATAAAGACTGCATACCATGCAATTTCAAGACTTCCTATCTTGAACGCAACATTACTATAAGGTGCTTTTTTACCTGCAGTTGCAAATATTAAAAGCAGCAAAAACCAACCAACCATTATAGTTCCAATCACATATGGCTGACGGTACTTAAGAAAGTGTTCTTTTAACTTTTCTTTAAATGTTTTTTCTGCTACTATAACTTCTGTTTTTTGCGCCTCTACTTGTGGGGCTTTTTTCTTATTATTTTGTCTTTTTTTCTTGTTCTTTTTTTTCATTTTCTTTTATGCTCCTTGCTACTTCTCTTGTTAAGTTAAATGCTGCATGATATCCTAACATTTTTAACTTCTCATTTAATGCTGCCGCCTCAACTAATAAGGCGATATTTCTACCGGGTGAAACAGGGATTGTTACCTTAGGTATTTCTGTATCAAAATATTTGATTGTTTCGTTTTCCAATCCTAATCTATCATAGTTATTAAACGATTCCCATTTTTCTAACTCTACCACAAGATTGATTCGTTTAAATTCACGATACGAACTTATCCCAAACATTGAGACTACATCAACAATTCCAATCCCTCTAACTTCTAAATATCTTTTTAGAATTTGTGGTGGTTCGCCCATTAGAAGTCCAACATCTTTTTGAAAGATATCAACACGATCATCGCTAATTAACATATGGCCTTTTTTAATTAATTCTAAAGCTGTCTCACTTTTACCGATACCACTTTCACCAATGATTAATGTCCCCATCCCATTAATATCTAATAATGTACCATGAATTGATTGTCTTAAAGATAAATGCTCTTGCAAATAATTATAGAGTTTTGAATTAATTGCAGTCGTTTTTAAATCGCTTCTTAAAATTGGCACTTTATATTCATTACCTAAACGAATAAACAAACTGCTTATCTCAACATTTTTAGAAAAGACTATCGCTGGAGGTTTAAAACTTAAGATTTTTCTTAATCTTTCTTCTTGAACCTTTTCAGCAAAAGAGTTAAAAAACGATGCTTCTTTTGAACCCATTAAAACAACTCTTTTACTATCATAAAAATCCATATAACCAGCGAGTTCAATTCCTAGCCTTGAAATCATTGTCTCAGTAACTAGTTCATGTATCCCATCAAGTCCAGCAATGATTTCTAACTGATTATCATTGATTAACTTTATAACTTTAATCCCTTTCATAATTCCCCCCTAAAACTAATTCTTTTTATATAATGCATTACAAATAATCTTATCAATAAGAAACTTACAAAAATAAGTATATATTTAAAAAATCCACCAAAACTTACTTTACCAAGAAAACAAATTGTAAAGTAATAAAGAGGAATCAAATAAACTAAATGAATTGCCCCAAAAGATTTAACAACAATTTTAGTTAGATATCTAAATGTTAATAGTTTAAATATCATTTCCAATAATGTAAATAAAATAACACTAAATAAATATAACACGATATCTTCTAACATACCATAACCGATTAAACCAATTACAGCCGATAAACAAAACATATTTACAAGAATCATTAAAAGAAGATGAATATAATAGTTTTTATGTAAGCCCACATTAAAATACAAAAGCCAAGGGTTTTTGTTTTTTTCTCTTTCCTCTTCTAAAAAAGAATTGAGTTCTTCGTTTAATTCTTCTTCAGTTTTTTTCTCTTCTTCTTTTTTGTCTTTTTCGTCCATCTACTTTAATACCTTCTTTAAATACTCTCCTGTATAAGATTCTTTTATTTTCATTAATTCTTCTGGCGTTCCGACTCCCACAATATAACCGCCACCACTTCCGCCGTTAGGCCCTAAATCTATTACATAGTCTGCATTTTTTATTACATCTAAATTGTGTTCAATAATAATAACTGTTGCTCCTTCATCAACTATTTTATTAATAACTTTAATTAATTTCTTAACATCATGAGAGTGTAAGCCTGTTGTCGGTTCATCTAATATATATAAAGTCTCAGATGTTATTTGTTTATGGAGTTCGCTTGCAAGTTTAACCCTTTGAGCTTCTCCGCCTGATAATGTTGGTGCTGGTTGACCTAATTTAATATAACCTAAACCAACATCATTTAATGTTTCTAAATATTTTACAATTTTCGGATGATTCTTAAAAAACTCTAATGCTTCTTGAACACGCATATCAAGTACATCTGATATATCTTTATCTCTATATTTGGCTTGGAGCGTTTCTCTATTATATCTTTTACCCCCGCAAACATCACACTTAACAAATACATCAGGTAAAAAATACATACTAACTCTCGTTACACCATCACCCTTACAAGACTCACATCTTCCTCCTTTTATATTAAAGGAAAAACGCGATTTAGTAAATCCTCTAACCTTAGCTTCGTTAGTTTCTGCATATAAATCTCTTATATGATCAAAAAGTCCAGTATATGTTGCAGGATTACTCCTTGGAGTTCTACCAATCGGTGATTGCGATATTTCAATAATCTTTTTAATATGTTCGCTTCCTAAAATTTTATCATATAAACCTGGTTCTTCTTTTCTTTTGTAAATCTCTGTTGATAACCCTTTATATAAACATTCATTAACTAAACTTGATTTACCCGAACCACTAACACCAGTTACGCAAATAAAATTACCTAATGGGAAAAAGACGTCAATGTTCTTTAAGTTATTTTCACGAGCATTAATAACCGTTAATCCTTTTTTATTTATCTTGCGTCTTTTTTCTGGTACAGGAATTACAAGTTCTTTTCGCAAATATTTAGCAGTGATTGATTCTTTGTTTTTTATCACTTCTTCTGGTGTACCATAAGCAATTACTTCTCCGCCATGGATTCCCGCCCCTGGTCCAATATCTACTAAATAATCTGATTGTAACATCGTCTCTTCATCATGTTCAACAACTATTAAAGTGTTACCTAAGTCACGCATCTTCTTTAATGTATTAATTAGTTTTTGATTATCTTTTTGATGAAGACCGATAGATGGTTCATCTAACACATATAATACGCCTGTTAAACTTGAACCGACTTCTGTGGCAAGTCTTATCCTTTGAGCCTCGCCACCAGATAAGGTTAATGTCTCTCTAGAAAGTGTTAAATACTCTAATCCCACATCCATTAAAAACGTTAGTCTTTGAACTACTTCTTCTAAGATCGGTTTAGCAATTTTCTTTTCTCTATCAGATAACTTTAAGTCTTTTATAAACTCTAAAATCTCTTCTACGGATAACATTGCTAGTGAGCCAATATCCAACCCACCAACTCTTACACTTAAAGCTGCTTTATTCAATCTTTTTCCTAAGCATAAAGGACATGTAGATTCAGTCATAAACGTTTCTAACCATTCTCTAATCCATTCACTTGAAGTCTCTTTATATCTTCTTTCTAAATTGGTTAAAACGCCTTCAAAAGCTTCATCTTTTTCATAGACCCTTCCGCTAGAACTAATCATCTTAATATAGATAGGTTCACTACCCCCATAAAATAATACATCTAACTTATTTCTATCAATATTTTTAATTGGTGTATTTAAATCAATCTTATAATACTTACAAGCTTGTTCAAGTGCTTGGCCTTGCAAATTTTCTTCATCAAAGTTTTTATATGGGATGATTCCACCATCATTAATGCTTTTTTCAAAATCAATTGATAATTTCTCGCTTATATTCATCTTCTTACCGATACCGTTACACTCTGGACACGCGCCGATAGGCGAGTTAAACGAAAAGAGTCTTGGTTCTAAATCAGGGATAATAAAATCACTATCAATAACACTATAGTGTTCCGAAAAATGAAGCGTTTCTCCATCTATTATTTCTATATCAACAAACCCGCCAGACTTTATACTCGCAAGTTCAATTGAGTCATAAAGTCTCGCGCGAATATCTTCTCTTATTATTAGCCTATCAATAACTAAATATATATCATGGTGTTTATTTTTATCCAAAACAACAGTGCTATCCAAATCAATAATCTCACCATCAATTTTTAATCTTGTAAAGCCTTCTTTTTTTAATTCGTCTAATAACTTTTTATGAGTTCCTTTTTGATGTCTAACAACTGGAGAAATAATCATTATTTTCGTGTTGTCTTCTAACTCTAATACAATCTCTGTCATCTCTTCTATTGTTTGTTTAGTAAGTGGCTCATTAGTTACTGGCGAATAAGGAACACCTATTCTTGCGTATAGCAATCTAAAAAAGTCATAAATCTCGGTATTAGTCCCAATTGTACTTCTCGGATTTTTAGATGTTGTTCGTTGATCGATAGAAATCGAAGGGCTCAATCCTTCAATCTTTTCAACATTTGGTTTTTCATATGAACCTAAAAACTGTCTCGCGTAACTGCTTAACGATTCAACATATCTTCTTTGACCTTCTTGGTAAAGAGTGTCAAAAGCTAAACTAGACTTCCCAGAACCTGAAATTCCAGTCATAACGATTAGTTTATTTTTAGGTAAAGTAAGATTAATATTTTTTAAATTATTTTCTTTTGCGCCTTTTATAATAATATAATCTTTACTATCCATTATTTACCATTCCTATAAATGTTTCTTCATCAACTACTTTAATGTTTAATCTTTCTGCTTCTTTTAACTTACTACCGGCATCAGTTCCTGCTACAACGAGGTCTGTGTTTTTACTAACACTTGAAGTAACATTACCACCCAATGATTCAATTAAAGCTTTCGCTTCGCCTCTTGTAAACTTTTCTAATTTACCCGTTAAAACAACCACTTTATCCTTAAACGGATTATCTGTTATCTCTTCGTTTTTAACTTCATAGGTCGTATTAATACCAATTTCGTTAAACTTTAAAATTAATTTTTCTGCATAATCGCTACTAAAAAAGTTAACTACACTACTAGCGATACTATCACCAATTTCAAAGATATTTAATAAATCTTCCTTCTTCGCTTCTTTTAATAAATCTAAAGAAGGATAATTTGTAACTAATATTTTAGATATCTTCGCACCTACATGTCTAATCCCTAAACCAAACAATAATCTATCTAATGATCTTGTTTTAGATTCTTCAATCGCTCTAAGTAAATTTTGAACTCGCTTTTCTCCCATTCTTTCTAAATCAATCATTTCATCATAATGATTTTTTAAATTGTATATATCAATAATATCTTTTAATATTCCTTCATCATATAACTGTTTAACAACCTTTTCGCCAAGCATACCAATATTCATCGCATCACGAGAAGCGAAGTGAATAATCTTATTAACTGCTTGCGCAGGACATAAAGGATTAATACAATACCAATCAGCCTCATCAGCATCACGGTAAATAGTTTCTAAACAAGAAGGACACTTATGAATCATTTCAAATGGTTCTGTGTTTTTTCTTTCTTCTAGTAACACTTTAACTACTTCAGGAATAATTTCTCCTGCTTTTCTTACCACAACATAATCCCCAATTCTTACATCTAAGTTTTTTATAAAATCTTCATTATGAAGTGTCGCTCTACTAACTACTGAACCACTAATTAAAACAGGTTCAAGTTCCGCAACAGGAGTTATTACACCTGTTCTTCCAACTTGATAAGTTATATCATAAAGTTTAGTTGATACTTCTTCTGGAGCAAACTTATAAGCGATGGCCCATTTTGGATGTTTAACTGTAAAACCTAACTCTTCTTGTAAGTTAAATTCATTAACTTTAATAACTACTCCATCAGTATCATAACTTAACTCTTTTCTTAAAATATCATATTTATTAATTTCATCTATCGCTGAATCAATATCATTTACTAAAACATAATTATTGTTAACTTTAAACCCTAAAGTTTTTAAATATTCTAACACTTCAACTTGCGTCTTTAAGTTATAGTTACTAGGGTTTACAATCGCATAAGAAAACATATCTAAATTTCTACTTGCGACAACACTTGAGTCTAATTGTCTAACTGTACCTGCAGCTGCATTTCTTGGGTTTCTAAATAGTTCTAATCCTTCTTTTTCTCTTTGTTCGTTTAATTTGTTGAAAGAACTATAAGGCATAAAAACCTCTCCTCTTACAATGATGGAGATGTTTTCTTTTAATTTTAACGGCACCGTTTTAATTGTCTTTATGTTAGAAGTGACATCTTCACCAATCGTTCCATCACCTCTTGTTGCAGCTTTAACTAATAATCCTTCTTCATACACTAAACTAATCGCTAAACCATCAATCTTTAATTCTAGTACATAATCATAACCACTTACTTCTTTACTAACTCGTTCGTCAAACTCTTTTAACTCTTCAAAATTAAATGAGTTCGCCAAACTCATCATCGCTTCAGTATGTGTATACTTTAAAAACTTATCTAAAACAACTCCACCAATTTTAACCGTTGGCGAGTTATCACTTTTATATTCAGGATATTCTTCCTCTAATTTAATTAGTTCTTTTAAATATTTATCATATTCAAAGTCAGAAATAGTTGGGGCATCAAGCGTATAATAATTATAATTTGCTTCATTAATTATCTGTTCTAACTCTAACATTCTTTTTCTAATATCCATAAAAGACCACCTATACCATTATATCATATTTAAAACAGTTTTATATGTTTTATAGATGTTTTTTATCGCCCTTTTTTCTTCTTAATGCTTCTATGATAAATCTTGATATTTTCTTTTTATTTTTTGAAAGTAAATAAAGTCTATGTCTAGCTCTAGTTATACCAACATAAAAGAGCCTTCTTTCTTCTTCTATGTTTTCACCTTTAAAAGGTAGTTTTTCTTCTTCTAAACCAATGAAAAACACACAGTCAAACTCTAAGCCTTTCACTTGATGAACTGTTAAAAAATTTACCCTGTCAAAATATGTTTTAAATAGTTCTCTTTTTAATTCATTCGCAAAATGATGATTACGATAAATAACCGCAATCTCTTCTTGGAAGATATTTAAATCTAATAGTTTTCTTATCTCATTTAAAATGTATTCTACCTTATCTTTTCCATTATCAAAACACTTATAAATTACTATCCCTTCATCTTTCTTTTTAGGCACCAAATTAAATTTATAAGCCCCTTTATTATAACTAATTAATCTATTAGAAACTCTTAAAATTTCTTTATCACTTCTATAGTTTATATTTAATAGATAAAGGCTCGCTTTATAATCTTTATTATACTTACTAATTACCTTTTCTGAGGCGCCTCTAAACGAATAAATACTCTGGTTCGGATCACCCACACAAAAGCATTTAGAATCACTTCCTATAAGTTCTTTTAAAAGTTCATATTGAATGATTGATGTATCTTGAAACTCATCAACAAAAATATATTTAAACTTACTAGAAATTTTATTTTTAAATGCTCTATCGCTCTTTAGTTTTTTAACTAACAAGTGTTCTAAATCAGTATAATCTAAGAGTCCATTTTCTCTTAAAAAATGATTATATTTTTTAACTAATTTAGACTCTTTATTATTCCTTTTATACAGACCTATTTTCACTAAATCATTTAAAGAAAAGCCATTAGAAACCAACCATTCTTCTTCAACAATTTTAATCTTAATTTCATCCTTTAATAAGTTATAACAGAGTCCATGAAAAGTCGTAATAACAACTTCTTCAAATCCCTTTAATTTAACTTTTAAATCATTAGCGCTTTTTCTAGTAAACGACAAGACTAGGACATTTTCAGCCATTACGCCCTTGTTTAACAATAATTTAATTTTGTTGATAATCACTGTTGTTTTACCGGTACCAGCGCCTGCTAATAAAAAGATAAAGTGGTCGTTTGAATTGACCACTTTTAACTGTTGTTTGTTTAACATTTTTTCACCCCTATATAATAATTAAAAAGATAGGGTGAAAATTACTTTTCTATTTTCTTTAAGGCCGGATGATTTTTCTTAATTATTTTAATTCCTACTGGATGAGTAAATGCTACTTTAATTATCTCTTCATCTTCTTGAACGACTACACCATTTCCAAAAAAATCATGACTAACTTTATCACCTATTTTTAACTCTCCTATCTCTTCTTTTTTAGGTGCTTCAACTTTTTTAATTTTAATTGGTTGTGCGTCTATTTTTAATTCGTTTATATATCTTGAAGGTTCTAACCTTTTAACCATTCCAAAACGAAACCTTTCAATTGCGTTTGAGATAATTAATCTTTCTTTAGCGCGTGTCACTCCCACATAACAAACTCGTCTTTCTTCTTCTAAATCAAAAGTGCTCATCATCGATGCTTGAGCAGGGAAAATTGTTTCTTCCATCGCTACTAAAAAAACAGTTTTAAACTCTAGTCCTTTCACCTGATGAACTGTCGCTACTTTAACTGTATTAACTGTATCATCTTTATCAAGGTTAGTCATCAATGCTAAATCAATTAATAATTCTTCTAATACTTCTATATTAGTAGCTTTTTCGTTTTCTAATCTAGCATTATAAAAGATCGCTTTTAACTCTTGAATGTTTTCTAATCTATCTTTAGATTCTTCTCCTTCATTTTCTAACATCTCACGATAGCCGCTTATGTTATTAACTATATCAATAATATCTGTTAAGTTATTAACTTTCCCTATTTCTTCTTTTAGCGCTTCAATTATTGTTTGAAATGATCTTAAACGTTTATTAGTTGCCGCACCAAAATCACCTTCACTAATTGCTTCATACATACTTATGTTATTTAGCTTTGCGTAACTTTCAATTTTACTTACTGTTGTATTACCAATCATTCTTCTTGGAACATTAATTATTCTTTTTAAAGAAATAGTATCATGCGGATTTAATACTACTCTAATATACGCTAAAATATCTTTTATTTCTTTTCTCGCAAAGAATGATAAACCTCCATAAATAACATAAGGTATTCCCGCTTTTAAAAAAGCTTCTTCAAATATTCTACTAATTGAATTACTTCTATATAAAACTGCTATATCACTATAATCATATCCGCCTGCAACCATTATTTTAATCGCTTCTGCAACAAAATACGCTTCATCGCGATCAGAACTTCTAGTTACAAACATAACTTCGCTGCCTTCGCCTAAAGAACTCGTCAGTTCTTTTTCACCAACACGGCTTTGATTATTTTCAATTAATTTATTTGCCGCGGCTAATATATTAGTAGTTGAACGATAGTTTTCTTCTAAAAATATTACTTTTGGGTTATATTCTTTAATAAATCTTTGTTGATTAGCATAATTAGCTCCACGGAAAGAATAAATACTCTGATCAGGATCACCAACAGTAAAGATATTATTATTCTTTCCTGATAATAATTTTACTAACTCATATTGAGCAAGGTTCGTATCTTGAAACTCATCAACTAATATATATTTATATCTATCTTGATAATAACTTCTTACCTTTTCATTTTTCTTTAATAACTCAACTGTATTATTAACTAAATCATCAAAATCCATTGAATTATTATCTTTTAAATACTTATTATAAGCATTATAAATAATTAGTTCTGCTCCTTCTAAAAAATCTATTTGATTATTTTTATACATCGAAAAGAGATTTTTTAATCTAATTGAATTATATTTATTTGTATCGTACTCTAACTCCCCAACTGTATCTCTTATTATTTGTTTAGAGTCTTCTTCGTCGATTATTAAAAATCTACTCGTATATCTTTCATCAAGTTTCTCTGCTTCATTTCTTAAAAATCTCGCGCAAAAAGAGTGAAACGTAGATACACTTAATTCTTCTGCATAAGGACCTACTAACTCAATCACTCTTTTTTTCATCTCAAAAGCAGCTTTATTTGTAAAAGTAACCGCAACAATCTCGCTAGGATTAATTCCGCTATAAATCATATACGCAATTCGATATGTGAGCGTTCTAGTCTTACCGGTACCTGCGCCTGCTAAGACACTAACAGGACCATTAATCGTTTCTACGGCTTTTTGTTGTTGTTTGTTAAGTTTTGTTAAATCTAACATTATTTATCCCCTAAACAAAAAGGGATTAACCCTTTTTTTATTTTCTAAACGAAACTTCAAAAGAATTTATTTTTCTCTTAAAATCTTCTAATAGTTTACTTCTACTTCCTTTAAAACTATTCTTACTAAAACTAATATAATTATACCATACATTAACGAATAAATAAAAAGAGACTGAACACTTTTTTTCGTTCAATCTCTTTCCTTCTAAAAACTCTTTTTCTACTCATTATGATCAAAATCTAAAAACGGATAATTTCTTTCTTTAATAATTTGTTTAAGCTCTGCCGCTTTGCCTCTTCCTGTTTCTACTAACTTAAATTTTACACATCCAAATAAACTTTTTGTTGTTATTTCCATCTCAAAATCGTAATTGTTAATAAGGTCACTATCAATAAAATCTTCTAATTTTAATGTGTTATCAGCAATTTTAACACTTATTCTTTCACTCAATGTAACTTTTATCTTATTAGAGGTGCCATAAGCTATAACTGCTTCACTAACATTTGGTGACGCTTTTAATCTTTCAACTATTTGATTCATTTCTTCGTCTAATAGCGCAGTATTATTAACCGAAAGAATTAAACTAACTTTCACTTTAAAACATTTAATTGACTCAACATTGTTAATGTTTCCAAAATAATCTTCTGTAACATTTAAATAATAATCAATCATGTGTTCTTCTTTAACATAAAATATCACAGAGATTGGAAAATCTCTCACAGTTCTAATTTTTACATTACATTCATTAACACCTTTAAACTTTTCTTTTTATAGAATGTACATAATTTGAAATTACCTTTGGTTCTAATCGGTAATAATACAATAACATATGCTTTTTAAAAAACTTTTTATCATATTTACTAAACTTTTCTTTAAAATCATTTTCACTATAATTAACTTTTGATTTGTTTTCTTTTATTTATTAACATTTCCTTTTCTCCCTCTGCTTTATTGCTTTAATCTTTATATTCCTTTACATCCTCTATTTCATCTTTAACTTCTGAAATATCTATTACTTTTGACTTGTCAACTTCAACAATAGTTGAAAAATAGAAGCAATCACAATTTATTTTAATGCTATAAATATACTCACATTACTTTTGGTTCTAATAAATTAGCCTGTTTTAATAATGGTTTTTGTTTAAAAAACAATATTGTTCCCATTGATATAAATATAAATACCATTGTAACTAAAATGCTTATTATTAATCTTATAATCTTCTTAATCATTTATTGTACCTCCGAAACTATAATTCGTTTACTATTAATACAAATGCGTATGCTTTGTTGAATGAACGCTTATTTATAAAAAAACAATGTACCTTTACAATACTACAAAATCACAATTTAAATATTTATAATAAATGCTATTGTTTAAATTATTCAATGTTGCAGTAATTAACGTTCAAGTTACAATGTTTCTTTTTTTATTTATGTAAATTATACTTTTCTACATTAATTATACCTTATTTATGTTGTTTTTAAAAATCTCTCCAGATTTAAGGGTTGCTTTCGCACCTTTTTTTATTTTTTAAATGAACTTCTTAGTTCAACAATTCTATTTAAAACTCTCTCTTCACTCTTGCTATCTTGAATGAAATAACCAATTCTCATTAACTGCATCTGCTCTTTAATATCTTTAGCAGCGTGCTCAATATAACCTTCTTTTACTTCCCAAGAATTAGGGTTAATTCTTTCTAAGAATGATTCTTCACCATCAAACACTAATGGTCCAAATAAATTAAATGTTGTTTTTAAGGCTGTAGTTGCTTCAACATACTGAATTGTTCCATTTGGCTTTCTTTCATTAAAGTCTGTGCCACTCTTTGTTTTTTCATCATATGTCACTAAAATTTCTACTATCTCTCCATCTTCATCATAAACTACATCATGACAAGCAATAAAATAAGCATTATAAAGTCTAACTTCTATTCCTTTTGCGAGTCTCTTCCAATGTTTATTTGGTTTTTCTAAAATGAAATCATCTCTATCAATATATAAGTGTCTTGAAAAATAAATAGTTTTTTCTCCCATGCTTTCATCTTGAGGATTTAAGAAGGTTGTTAGTTTTTCAACCTTTCCTTCAGGATAATTAGTTACAGTAACTTTAAGCGGATTAATTACACCCATAATCTTTGGTGTTTTAAGTTGTAAATCATCTCTTAGTGCAGCTTCTAACATATCTGCCGCAACAGTTGAATTGTTTTTTGATAAGCCTGTTGAGATAATAAAGTTTTTAATCGCTTCAGGTGTATAACCTCTTCTTCTTAAACCTGAAAGTGTAGGCATTCTTGGATCATCCCAACCTGTAACTCTTTTTTCATCAACTAATATCTTTAAATATCTTTTGCTCATCACTGTATTTTCGATATTTAATCTACCAAATTCAATTTGTCTAGGAACACTCTCCATTTGCGTTTCTTCTACAACCCAATCATATAAAGGTCTATGGTCTTCAAACTCCAAACTACATAATGAGTGCGTAATGCCTTCAATCGCATCTTCAATTGGGTGTGCAAAATCATAAAGTGGATAAATGCACCACTTGTTGCCTGTCCTATAATGTTCAGCAAATGTAATTCTATAAATTACAGGATCACGCATATTCATATTTGGACTAGCCATATCAATTTTCGCTCTTAAAACCTTTTCACCTTCAGCATATTTGCCTTCTTTCATCTCATTAAAGAGTTTTAAGTTCTCTTCAACAGTTCTATCACGATAAGGTGAGTTTACTCCTGGCGTAGTAACATTTCCACGAGTTGCTGATATTTCTTCAGCTGTTTGATCATCAACATAAGCCAAACCTCTTTTGATTAATAGCACAGCTCTTTCATACATCTCTTGGAAATAATCGCTTGCATATAAAACTTTATCAGGCTTAAAACCTAACCAGTTAATATCTTCAATAATTGAATTTACATATCTAACATCTTCCGCTTCAGGATTTGTATCATCAAACCTTAAGTTCGTTTTACCATTAAAAAGAGCTGCTAGTTCAAAGTTAATTGTTAAAGCTCTAGCGTGGCCGATATGTAAAAAACCATTTGGCTCAGGTGGAAACCTTGTAAGAATCTCTTTATGCTTCCCACTTTCCAAATCTTGAATCATAATCGTTTTAATAAAATTAGATTGATCTTTCATTTTTATCACCGCTTATATTATATATCATCTATCTATCTTTTTCACTTTTTAAGTGAAATATTTATTCATCTAAATTTAATGTTGAATAACCGCCTAATTGATAGTTTTCTAAACTTCCTTCTTTTTTGTATGTATAGTACGCTGCGATTCCAATCATCGCTGCATTATCCGTACAATACTTTAACGATGGCATTATTATTTCTATATCTTTAATTTCTTCATAAACTCTTTCACGGAGTCTAGAATTGGCTGCAACACCACCAGCAATTACTATTTGTTTAACTGGATATTCTTCTATAACTGTTTTTAGTTTATGAATTAAAACATCAATTACCGCTTCTTGAAAACTTGCTGCTAAATCATTATTATTAATCGTTTCTCCTTTACGATTTGAGTGGTAAATTAAATTGTTTACCGCACTCTTTAAACCTGAAAAACTAAACTTATAATCGTTTTTATCTAAATATGCTCTTGGTAAATTATAAATGTCTTTACCTTCTTTTGCTAATTTATCTAAAATCGGTCCACCAGGATAACCTTCGCCCATCATTCTGCTAACCTTATCATATGCTTCTCCAACAGCATCATCTAATGTTTCTCCTAAAGTTTTAAAACTCATATGATCATCCATATAAACTAACGATGTATGACCTCCGCTAACCACTAACGCAATCAATGGAAACTTTAACTCATTTTCAATATTGGCAGCATAAATATGACCGGCTAAATGGTTGACACCAACTAGTGGTTTATCATGGGCAAATGCAAACGCGGTCGCTGCGTTTATGCCAACTAAAAGTGCGCCAATCAATCCTGGACCTTTTGTAACCGCAACTAAATCAATATCATCAATTTTAACATTCGCTTCTTTAATTGCTTTATCAAAAACACGAGTAATATTTAATACATGATTTCTACTCGCCACCTCTGGTACTACACCACCAAACTCTTGATGAATTTTTATTTGCGATAAGACAATATTACTTAAGACTTCTTTACCGTTTCTAGTAATACTTACACTCGTCTCGTCACAACTCGTTTCTACTGCTAAAATTAGCATATCATTTTCACCTTTTATAAACTCTTCTTTTTTAATAATTTCTTTATCTTCTTTAAAGGCCCCTCTAAACTTTTCTTTAATCGATTTCCAAGAGACATTTTTATCTAAAAAAACGAACCTTTGCACGACCATCGCAAGAGCGATATTTAATGGGATTAAAGGTGTGAATGGCCCAAGCCAAAAAGCATACATTGCGATACCGATTCCTTTAAGTAGAGTGTTGTTAAAAACGAATCCTAAAACAAATATTCCTGACCCACTTATTATAAGCCAAACAATCAACAAAGATAATACTCCTCGCCAATTACCCATTGACTTAACTATTTCCCATATTCCCTTCCAAAAATTCGCAAAAGCTCTCCACGCTTTTTTCATCTTCTAACTATCTCCTAATAATAAAAACAATCTCTTTTAAAACTCTTTTATATATAAAAGTGCATCAGCATTTTTATAATAATTTTTAAGTGTTTTTTCTTTTCTAAAACCACCACTTTCATATAGTTTAATCGCATTCTTGTTGTTCTGTGAAACCTCCAAACTAAGCGATTTTACGCTTGTTTTAGTTAGAAAGTTAAAAGCGAACTCTAAGAGTTTTTTTCCATATCCCTTACCTCTAGAATTCTCATTAACAACTACATCTATTAACTGTGAATAAATATCGCTAACCCATAAAATAATAAAACCTATTAGTTCATCTTCTTCACTCACAAAAACATGAAAAGTTTCTCTTGCTTCTATATACTCTTTTAATGTTTCCTTACTAAAAGATGTCTCAAAGGTTTTCTTACTTAATTCATAAATAAAATCTAAGTCATTTAAAGTTGCATATCTAATCATAAATTTCTCTCTGCTTGCGACTTTCTTAAATAGTTTGGGGTGAAGTTATGAACATCTTTTACTTCTTCTTTTTTCTTTAAAATTTCTGCTACTGAAACATTATAATTTTCGCCACTTAAAAGCGCTAATTCAGCCTGGTGTTTTTCTGCCTCTTTTTTAAATGTTTCAATGTCTCTTAACGCGTCTTTTAAAATTGTTTTTTTACCGTTATAAATCCCACAAAAAACATTGTTGTTTCTCGCATCAATCATCGGTGCTTTTTTCCCTTCTATACCGCTTGATAAAAAGTATAAACTTGAGACTGCAGAAAGCTTAATATTTTTAGTATATGCTAAAACTTTACTAACTGTTACACACACCCTTAAACCAGTATATGAACCAGGCCCAAAACCGACAATAATCTCTTCTATTTCGCCAATAGAAATATTATTTCTTTTAAGTAGTTCATGAACCTTCTCAACAAAATGTCTAGAGTGGTCATTCTTGCCAATTCTTGTTAATTGATCTATTAATTTTTCATCTTCTGCTATACCTACATATAAGAGGTTTGTTGAAGAGTCTAACAATAATCTTTTCATAATTTGTTAATCACCTTTTCATATTGTTCACCGACACTACTAAAGGTAAACTTTCTTTCATTATCGTTTGTTATTTCTATGTTAATTAAGATATATTCGTTTGGTAATAAAGACTTAACATTAAAGGGCCATTCAATAACTGTTATTGCTGAACTATGAATATAATCTTCAAAGTCAAAATCTACACCTTCTTCAGTTAAACGATAAAAATCAAAATGATAAAAATCTTGATTGTTTGCATGATACGATTTCATTATTGTATAGCTTGGACTGTTAATAGTCTCTTTAATGTTTAAAGCTTTACCAATTCCTTTAGTAAAAGTAGTTTTGCCGCTTGCTAAATCACCTGTTAATAAGAGAACCATTCCAGGTTCTAACAACTTACCAAAAGAAAAGCCTAAATTAATTGTTTCTATTTCACTTTTCGTTAGTTTTTCCTTCACTTAAATCACCGATAGTTATTTTAACTTCTTCTCTAATTCTTTCCTTAACTCTTCAAATCCTGGCTTGCCTAATAACGCAAACATATTCTTTTTATATGATTCAACTCCTGGTTGGTCAAAAGGATTCACATCTAATAAATATGCACTCATCGCACACGCTTTGAAGAAGAAATATACTAAATAACCAAAGTTAAATTCATCTTGTTTATTAATCTCAATAATTATATTACCAACACCACCAGCATTATGGGCAAGTAGCGTTCCTAAAAATGCTTTTTCATTTACAGCTGTTAATGTTTTACCTGCTATATAGTTTAAGCCATCTAAATCTTCTTCATCATAAGGTATCTTATAATCACCATCAGTCTCTTTAATCTTTAAAACTGTCTCAAACATAATTCTAGGCCCATCTTGAATCATTTGACCAAGCGAGTGTAAATCAGTTGAAAACGAAGCACTACTGACGAATAAGCCTTTATGATCTTTCCCTTCTGATTCACCAAATAATTGTTTCCACCATTCGCTTAAATATAATAAACTCGGTTCATAATTAATAAGCATTTCAATTGGTGTTCCACTCATATAAAAATCATATCTTAATAATGCATACTTATACGCTTCATTATCAACCTTAGATAAGTCATGATAAGCTTTTTTAGCGCCTTCTAACACTTCATCTATGTTGATATTAGCCGCAGCCATCGGCAGCAAACCAACAGCTGATAAAACACTATATCTTCCGCCAATATCATCTGGTACGACAAAGGTTGGATAACCTTTTTCGTTTGAAAGCATCTTTAAAGCTCCTTTTTCTTTATCTGTTGTTACAAAGATTCTTTTATCAGCTTCTTTTTCACCATATTTTTCATACAACAAATCTTTAAAGATTCTAAAAGCGATTGCTGATTCTGTTGTTGTACCGCTTTTAGAAATAACATTTATAGAAAAATCTTTATCTTTTAAATAATTAACAAGAGCGTTCGTATAAGCGCCGCTTATATGATAACCTGCAAAAATAACCTCAAGTTCGTTTTCTCTAAAAGGGGTCTTTAAAAACTCAAGCGCCGCCTTAGCTCCTAAATATGATCCGCCAATACCAATTACTAGTAAAACTTTTGATTGTTGTCGTATAAGCTCGGCCGCTTCTTTTATTCTTTTTAACTCTTCTAAATCGATATTGTTTGGTTGATCAACCCAACCTAAAAAATCGTTACCCTTACCTGTTTTTTCATGAATACTTTTATGTATTCTTTTTACATCTTCTTTCGTCGCATAACGCTTCTTAATATAAGGCAAAGCATATTTTTCATTAACTTTAATCATATTCATACACTCCTTTTATTTCTTTTTCGCATTACTAATCCATTTTGGTAATTCTTTTTTTAATCCATCAAACCCTATCTCTGACTTCGGAACAACTATTTTCTTTTTCGCTCCACATCTTTTATAAGATAATGTTAGTTTCTTCTTTTCTTCATCAACATCTAACACATAAACGCTGACTGAATCGCCAACCTTGGCAAACATATTAATATCCTTTACAAATCTATTTGATATTTCGGAAATATGGATTAAACCTACATAATCATCCTTTTTTACAAATACTCCATAATCTACGAGACCTGTTACCTCTACTAAAATAATATCGCCTTTTTTTATCACAAGTATCACCCACTGACAATATTATAACACTCATCATACTTTTAATCTAAAAATATAGCGCGAATTTAATTTCGCGCTCTATTTCTTTAAATATTTATTGATATTTAAACTTCTACACAACTCTTTTATGCTTCTTATAAATGTTAATAACTATTAATAGTCCAACAAATATTGCCGCAAACAAGATTAACATTAAATATTCTCCCATTAAATTGTTTACTGTATATGTTCCATCTCTAATAAATTCATTTGCGTTAACTAAATAATTGCCTGGTAATAATCTACCGATAACCTTCATACTTGGATCTAAATATTCTCTTCCAATAAACACTCCAACTAAAAACGATTGACCAAGACCAAAGACATTCGAAACAATTGAACTTATTGTTTCTTTTTTTGATAATACTCCTGTAAATACACTAATCGCTATTATTGGTAGTGTATACATAAGCATATTAAGGGCGTACAATAATATTTCTTTTACTGTTAACATATCCCTAAATAGTACTGTCACTAACAAAAATATAATAAATGAAGCTATAATAGTATATAATATTGCTCCTAAGTATAATTCTAAATAGTATTTCTTTCTTTTATATGGACTAACTAAAGTTCTTTTTAAAACTTTTTCTTCCTTCATTTTAATCATTATTGGAACTACTATCGTTAAACCAATAAGAATTACTATGTAACTTAGATAATTCATCGCCCTAAAAGCAATCACTTTAAAATCTTGAGTTTGTTGAACAAGATGTGTTTCAACATGGCTGTTGGTTAATGTTTCATTAGTGAGTTCAATTGCCTCACTTTCAATTATCCCGTTTTCAATAAAGGCTTGATAAAGATTCAAATAATTGTATAACTCTGTTATGACGGCCGCATTAATAAATTCTTCTGCATTTTTAGAGTATAATTCAATCTTCGCATTATCGTTTTTTAAATCTTCACTTAAATTACCTTCAATAATAATTGATAAAGTAACTATTTGGAAATAGTGTGCATCTTCTATCTCGTCAAGGCTTAATTTGCTTTCATAAACATAATTAGACAAATACTCTTTTAAATTATCAGTTAAAGGAGATTCGTTTTCAATATGATATGAAACTCTTATTTTTTGTGCAGCATAACCTGCTTGTTGTTCTCTAGGGAGAGCGTAAAATAAAACAATCATAAGTGCTGTTAATAGTAAAGTCATTATAATGCCTGCCTTATTTTCTTTAGATAGGCGTAAAAATAGTTTAAAGACTCTCATATTTTTCCCTCCTAAACTTTAATGCACTAAGCGTTATTAAAATAATAGTAAATAACGCTAAACATCCTAAATTAATATAATATCTAATATGATGATCATACTGTTCAATACTTAATAGCCCATCAGTAATTAAATTTACTGGATTAATATACTTTAAAAACGGTATATATTTTTCAGTAAAATACTTCATCGGCTGAAACATCATTCCACTTAAAAACCCACCAAAAACACCGATTGTAGTATTAATTCCTACCTTCGTATTAAACGATAGTTTAGACATCAAGATGTTTTCGGAAAATCCCAACGCTAAGGCAAATAACGCTCCTAAAAAAGTTATTATAATAACTCTTACTGGATAATGAAAAGGAATCCCTACAACAAACTTAAAATAAAGTAATATTAAAATAAAAATACTCATCATTATAACAAAGTTTACAAAAAGAATTAGCAACAACTTTTTAATTTTGCTTTGTGGACTAATTGCAATCCTTTTACCAATCTCTGTTTGATTCGGTAAAATGAAAGCTGTCCCTACAAGCGAGAATGATGAAGCGAGCATTATAGCCATTCCTAAAACTGAATAGTAATAACTTTCTAGTAGTGAAGAAGTCTTTTCGCCTGTCTCTTCAAAAAGATTATTTTCCTTAAACACTCTCGCAAAAGCTTCAGGGTAAGTAAGCGCCGTGTTTTCCACTAGGGCGGTTGCTTGATCGAATGCTTTATAGTAAATTTCCATAACTGTTTTAATAACTGTTTCACTCATTCCGTTTTTATAAATATATAATTCATCATTATAAATATAGCCTTTAATTTCTTTATCGTTTAATTGTTGTTCAGCTTCTTCTTTAGTTGCTACTTCAGACAACAAAAACATATTTGTTACTTCACTTTGTTCAGATTCATACGGCAAGTCTTCCATTATAGAATACAAAGATGATTCAGATTTATCTACATCCCCAACAAACGCAACTTTAATACTAGTAAAATTATCTTTGTTTTTAAGTCCCTCAAAAGCAAACATAAAAAATGTTCCTAAAATAATTGGAAACAATAACACCCAAAAAATTGATATCTTATCAGATAATGTGATTTTAAATAAGTGTTTAATCATTAATCTCTTAACTCCTTACCTGTTAACTCTAAAAAGACGTCATTTAATGTTGGTGCTAAACTATGAAACTCATCATACTCTAGTTTATGTTTTTCTAATAACGCTAAAATATCTTTAATTTTAGTTGTGTTTTTCTTAATTTTGATTGTTAACTTATCTTTATTTGTTGTTGTTTCTAAAATGCCTTTTAAACCCTTTAATTCTTTTAAAAACTCATCTGTAATATTTAGTACAGAAACAGTAATTGTTTCACCTAATGAAATCATATCTTTTAATTCTTCTTTAGTTCCTTCCGCAACGACCTTACCATGATCCATAATTAAAACATAGTCACTAATCATTTCTACTTCTTCCATATAATGAGAAGTATAAATAATTGTTGCACCTTCTTTGTTTAATGTTTTAATTCCTTCCAAGATATGGTTTCTTGACTGTGGATCAATCCCAACAGTTGGTTCATCAAAGATAATTAATTTCGGTTCATGCGCAATCCCGCAAGCAATATGTAATCTTCTTAATAAT
The DNA here is from genome assembly GCA_012839355.1 of Acholeplasma sp. GTDB lineage: Bacteria > Bacillota_I > Bacilli_A > Acholeplasmatales > UBA5453 > UBA5453. The sequence continues at coordinate 19,184 of DUNK01000013.1, read as the reverse complement.
CCGCCTGATAACTTTTTAGGTTTAAACTTCAAATAATCTTCTAGTCCCACAAGTTTTAGCGCCTTCATCACCAGTTCTTTTCTTTTTTCTTTATCAGAAATATACAAACTGCAAAAATAATCGGTATTTTCATATACAGTTAATTCATTAAATACTGCCACCTCTTGACTAACTAAACCGATATCTTTCTTTTTATCATAACTACTAGGCTTCATTTCACTACCAAAAACTAATACTTCGCCTTCATCATAAGTAAGTAACGAAAGCAAAATATTAATCGTAGTTGATTTACCACTTCCATTAGGGCCTAAAAGAGCGAATATTTCGCCCTCTTTTACTTTAAAACTTAAGCCATCAACAGCTTTAACTCCATTTTTATATGTCTTATGTAAATTTCTAACTCTAATCATTTTAACACCTCTTCAAAACAATTATAATTTAAAGTATATACTTTTTATTTCGATTTACTTGTTTTTTACATAAAACTTACTTTTATTACTGCAATTTCACTTATACATGGTATAATATGTTTAATGATTATTTAGGAGGGTTCTATGGAATCTTATGACTTATTAGTAGATTTATATACTATTGATTTTTCAAAAAAGGAATGTGGTGCCGCTATTAAAAGAGCACTCTCTCCAAACATCGATAAAATCGTTAAGTTTGTTGCTGAAAACTTTAATGTTTCTTGGGCGAGTGAAATTAAAGCTGCCCTTTATAAACCCCATCCAACTTGTTATATCGCAGTAATCGATAAACAACTCGTTGGTTTTGCATGTTATGACGCAACAGCAAAAGGTTTCTTCGGTCCAACAGGTGTACTAGAAGAACACAGAGGTAAGGGCATCGGTACGGCACTTTTAATGCACTGTTTAGAAGCGATGTTATATGACGGTTATAGTTACGCTATCATTGGCGGAGTAAGAGGCGCCCTTGAGTTTTACAAACAAAAATGTAACGCTGTTCCAATTGAAAACAGCAAAAACGTCTACAAACGATTAATAGAAAGAGATTAAAGCACATCAATTGTTGTGCTTTTTTTATGCAAAAAAAATACCCCACAGATGGGGTATTTAATTTTTTGTGGATATATCTTTTATCTATTAAAAGAATGCTTGTCTAGCTCTTCCTTTAATCTCTTGAGCGGTCGCAAATGGAATTCTTGTAGTATATTTAAGTCTAGCTGCAACAATTCTCTTAGTTGGCCATGTAAAGATATCTTGGTTCCACTGTCTAACTGTGTCGTTGTAAACTTCTCTAGCAGCAGTTATTTCTCTTTGGAGATAACTATTTTGTTGCATAGCGTCTGCTATTACATTTTGGCTCTTTAGTTCAGGATAAGCTTCAAATGCAACATTGATTCTATTAAATGTTGAATCAACTTGTTCAGCGACATTATTTCTATCTTCATCGCTAACAACCTTACCGCCACCTCTTAGAGCTGCAACTGATGTCATTACTTCTTTGTCTAATTTTGTTGATCTGTTAACTAAACCAACAACATTTTCCAGAATAACAACACGTTGCTCAAGATAGTTGTCAATCTGTGAAGCATTATGTTGAAGTTTTTGTTCAAGTTTATTGAAATAGTCTCTAGCTTTAACTTTCTTATATAAGAAGATTAAGCCTGGAATAATAAAGATCCATAAGAATATTTCAAATATTAAAGATCCAACTCCTACTTCTACTCTAATCTGCTTATGAATGACATTAACGTCTCTTCCCTGTTCATTTACTGGTCCAGTTAATTCGTCTAATTGGTTACCCATCTGTAATTCCTCCTTTTTTTATTTATCTATCTAAAATCTTTTTCAGATCATCGATACTTGCTAATCCTGCATCTTTATGAGAAGTATATGCAATAATATTTCTTCTATAAAGTACTTCTTTTCCGGCGCTTAAATTCTTATCTAAATAAGCTTGCCAATCTGCATTATTCATTACATCTTTAATGTATTCGTTTCTCTTTAATGTATCAGCGGTTTTAATAACTATATCTGTATCCTGACTAACAGGCTCATAACGATACCAAACAACTGGCACATCATGCATAAATCCATCTCCACCTCTAACTGGCACATATTCTACTTCCCTAAACTCTTCATAACCATGGGCTGTAATTCTCACTTCATCTGCACCTTTTCTAGAACTGATTAAGCGAGTTTTAATCATATTAAATGTCGCTGATAGTGGATGTTTTAAAATTCCTTGACTAAATCCATTAGCAATTGCTTCATGTTCCCACGAACAGACATTAGAATTATATTTTGATTTATAAATATACTCTTTTGGCTTATGTTGTTGATATAAAGGTATAGCAAATAGTGGTGCAAAACTAAAGAATACTGATTTAAAATATAAATTATTATAATCATTAAAGATTCTTCTTATCTCTTCTAAATCATAGTGAATATATCTTTTTGGATTCGTGTTAATGTCTGTTTGTTCTAAATGTTTAGGAATGATGATATTCATCATTTTCTTTTTAATAAAATCAAAGTCATCTCCAAATCCAACTTTATTATCTAAAATGATATTTAATGTTTCTTTTTGCGCAAGTGGCGTATATAAAAGTCGATACTGAACCTCATTGTCACGATTTGTCGCTCCAAATAATACATCAAAATCACTATTAGTTAATGCTGTGAAAGAACCACCTTTATGTACACTCTTTCTCGCTTTCTTTTCTAGTTTCTTCTTGCCTCTAGCTAGTTTTCTATTTCTTTCTTTTTCTGATAAATCATCAACATTAGCTGAAGTTCTTGAAAATGATAAATCTGGCGCAGCTTCGTTTCCGTACATTAAGAAACTCTTTCTAAAATATGCTGGTTTCGGTTTCATAAGTGTCGCATAAAGTGTTTGCGTTCTAGTAACTGTTCTATAACCACCCTTACCATCAGAAACTCTTTCAGTCCAACTAATAGTTTTTGAACCGCGATAAGGATAGTCTACCATTTGATGATTTACCATTTTGCCTAAGACAAATGGATTACCTTTAATTTCACCACTTTGAACAAATGTTACTGATGTATCAATTGGTGAATTATCCATTAAACCATACTTATTGTATAAAACATCATATCTTTTTGGATTAAAGTACGGATCCATCACCAACATCGGTAATGTTTTTTGAACTAGTTCTGCTGGCATACCCCAATCAAAAAGATCATTTAGTGGGCGCATTTGATTAAAACCTTTTTGAATCTCTTCTCTTAACTTACTCTTTAACTCTGCGCTTATTCGTTCTGATTCTTTAATAATTACATTAATCTTTTTAAATATCAAGAAGATAAAGCCTATACCAAGACCTAATAGTAAAATAGTAACAACTATTTCAACACCTAGATTACCACTATAATCAGGTCTTGTCATTCTAAACACCATAACAAAAGAAGCAATAAACGTAATAATAATTCCAATAATTAAAGCCATTTTAATCCGCTTAAACTTTTTAATCTTCTCGCTTTCAGCTTTAACTAATTTACTAAGTCTCTTAACCTCTTTAACTGTTACTACGTTTTCTTCAGTATTTACGCCTGACTTTTTAACAAGATCTTCAAAATATTCTTCTACATTTTTTTTATGAAGGTCGCGATATTTTTTATCGTATTCGTTTACCGGTTCATATATGTGATTATTATCCATTCATTTCCTCCATAATATAAAATCAACCTACTTTGATAATAACACATTTTAAAATTAAAATATAGATAAAATATAAAAGCGGCTTGAGGTTACACCTCAACAACCGCTACAACTCCAGGGACGTTTTCTAACAACATCTCTTCAATTCCTTCGCGAAGTGTCACATCAATTAACGGGCAGCCGACACATGCGCCTAACATTTTCACATAGACAACGCCATCTTCAACCGCTACAACTTCTACTCCGCCACCATGACTTTTTAAGTATGGCTGTACTTTATCTGTTAACTCACGAACTAGTCTTTCTGTTTCGTTCATCAAATCGCCTCCAAAATCATTTTATCATTTATAACTTTTAACTCAACTAAAACACTAATTATTTTTCATTTATTCTTTTTAGAATAAAGTAGGCAGTATTATAATTGCAAGTTTCATTTAAATGAGTTGGAATCTCTTTAATGTTTGGTTCTTTATTTAAATCAGCATAAAAACCTTTGATTCTTAATATTTCACTAGATACATCGCCAACGATATATTCATACTTATCATAAATCTCTTCAACATATCTTTCTTGAAATTTAACAATATCAAAAGCTTCTTTGTGATTTTTAATTAATTCGTATGTTCCTGCTGTTGTCTCAACTATATTCTTTTTCATTTCCCACCTCTAATTACTTCTTTTTATTAAACAAACCGCTTCAGCTGCAATTGCCTTACCACTACCTATTGCATCAAGTTTTTCATATGTTGAAGATTTAACATTTATATTAGATTCATTAACATTTAAAAGTTCAGCAATATTTTTTCTTATCTTATTAATATACATACTTAGCTTCGGTTTTTCTAAAAAAACAGTTATGTCCATGTTTTCTAAAACATAGCCTTTTTCTTTTAACTTTTCTAAGGCAAATATAACTAGCTTTTGAGAATTTAAATCTTTATATTTATTATCTGTATCTGGAAAGTGAGTCCCTAAATCTCCAATACCTAAAGCACCATAAATAGACTCCGCCACAACATGTAAAACTACATCAGCATCACTATATCCTAAAAGTCCAAAATCACTTTTTATTTCTACTCCGCCTAAGATTAACTTTCTGTTTTTGTCTGTTTGATGAATATCAAATGAATGACCGATTTTATAGTTTGGCATAAGATACTTTTCTACATCCTTTTTTGTTGTAATTTTAATGTTGTTATAATCATGAAAATAAAGGCCAATTTCATCATTAAAATAATCTTTAAAAACGCTTATATCATCAGTGTAGTTTTTAACGCCTTTTTCTTCATAAGCTTTTTTGATTTTTTCCGTTGAAAAAGCTTGTGGGGTTTCCGCTTCTAAAAGTGTGTTTCTATCTATCACATTTAATTCTTTATCATAGATAGTATTAACTACATTTTTACACGTTAAAACTGCATCATATTTGTTCAATAATTCTTTAATGTCTTCTATCATTTTTTTATTTATAAATGGTCTAGCTGCATCATGGATAAACACATACTTAGATTTTACTAATTTTAATCCTTCATTAACAGAATCGGTACGCGTTTCTCCTCCATATGTATAAAGAGTGTTGTTACTCCATTTTTTGATAAATTCTTCATCATCTTTATTGATTACTAAAACAACATTAACTCCCGCACTTTTAAACACATCAACCGAGTGTTTATATAAGGGTTTATGGTCTAATAAAAGATTAGTTTTATTTACTGATAATGTTGTTCTTGCGCCTTTTCCGGCTGCTAAAATAATTGCTGTATACATCTTACTCCTATAAGATTATATCCATTGGAATGTCATATTCATCAATCTTAACATTTAAGTCTTTTAACTCACTGAAAACTATCCCAATTTTATAACCTTTTAACCTCTTAAAATATCTATCATAATATCCTTTCCCATGTCCAATTCTATAGTTACCACTAGTAGCTAAACAAGGAATCAAATATACATCTATTTCTTCTTCAATTTCCATACTTGAAGTTGGTTCTTTTATGTTAAATTTTCCTATAACTAAACTAGTTGAATCATTGACTTTTCTAAAATCCATATTTTCATTTTTTATCTTTGGAAAATAGTACTTTTTATCTTTAAATATTTCCATTATTTTTAAGATGTTTACCTCATCTTTTAACGGGTAATATAATCCCACTTTTTGAGCGTTTAAAAATGCTTTATTTTTCTTTAATAATTCAATGATTTCAAAAGTCCTTTTTTCTTTAGCTTTTTCACTTAATTCTTTTACTTTTTTCTGGGCGTAATTTCTAACCTCAACTTTACTTCTCAATGTCTTCATAATAGCACACATTACTCTTATATTCTTTATGCTTAGTTAAGTTAAGGGCTTGTTCGGCTTCGTTATATAATTCTTTCGCATTTCTAGCTCCGGCATACGATGCACCGACACCCATTATCACATCTACTTCAGCATTAATTGCTCCATAGCTCATTTCCATATTTAAAAACTTAGGATTAGCTACTGCACCTTTTTTTAATACTTGCATCTTTTGTGGGTCAATTAATGTTACCGCAAATGTTAAACCTGTAATTCTAAAAATTCCACTTGATTCACTCATAAATGAATTAACTAGTTTCTTAACATACTCGCTAATTAACATATTACCGATTTCTCTTCCATATTCCTTATTAATCTCAGGAATGTTTTTAAGTTCAAATAAAGCGAGTTGAAATCTTTTGTTTTTTCTGTATAAATCTTCAAGGTGAAAGTGTAGTTCTTTTTCTGTTTGCAGGCTATCTAATAATTCATTATCAGTCTTATAATAACCACGTGTATCAACTATGTCTAAAAACCCAACAATTAAATTAGATGTGACATCTTCAAATATTCTTTTACCGCGATCATCTACCCACACATACTGACCATCAATTAACATTCTATATCTTGTCTTATAGGTTTGTTTGCGTTCAGTTAATGATGACAATGTTCCTAAATAACTCTTTAAATCATCTTCATAAATATAACTATAAAAATCTTTTAATTCTATTACATTACTAGTAAACCCTAGTTTTTTTAATAATGCATCACTTGCCCAAATAGTATGTTCATCTAAATCAATATAATATAAACCTTCATTAATTAACTCCAATGTCGCAACATACTTAAATCTTAAAGAATCTAATTCACGGTCTTTTTGTTTAAGTTTTCTTTCAATCTCGACTAAATTAAAGTCTGTTCTTTTCTCACCAATATTAATTCTTCCGCGATATCTTCCTAAAATAAAGATTGGTTGTTCTGTTGTTCTTAATAGTGTCGTTTTACCTTGATGATTTTGAAAGATTAATGTATGAACATCTAACTGATGTTTAGTTGCTCTTTTTGCATAATCTGCATAATAACTTTCTAAAAGTCTATTATTTGTTTCCACATCATCTAAACTTGTTACCCTAATTGATTTATTTAAAATTTCATAAAAGTTTTTTCCTTTAACATCTGAAAACATAAATCCTAACTCTTCTAAAATGCTTGCGCTCATTTCTTTAATTCTATCTTTATGATCAAGCACATAGTAAGCATCCCATTCAGAAACTTTAATTGAACTTATAAAACTCTGATAATGCGATTTGAAAAACAAAATCTTTTTAAGTTGGATGTATAACATGAATAAAAGTAATAAACCCGCAAAAATAGTGTGCGCTAAAAACAGATTATTAAACCAGTCTTCATTTATATACTTTTCATAAAAAGGTAAGTATGCTAAAAAAGCACCAGCATTTAATAGTGCTATTACAAATAGAACTGGATGAACTTTATCATCCATTATATTAATTATTATTACAATAACTACTGCTATGAGTGCTACAAATAATGGCACAAGTGGTACTAACGACAAACTATCAACCCCTTATATCCAATAACCAATCATCATTATTACTGCAGTAACAATTGCTGCAAGTATCATTCTTAACCAAAAGTGTTTATTCATAATTGTAATGAAACGGTCAGAAATGGGAATCGCTACGATTGCTTTTAATGGTGTTACTATTAATTTGCCTAACCAAATAAAAAATCCTTTAACTTTACTCATTCTTCTTCCCTACCTTAAATACATATTGATATATTCATACATCTTCTCGGCATCATTAGCTCTAATCATAATTCCATCAATTGCTAAAGTAATGTTGCCTGTTTCTTCTGATACAACAATTGTAAGTGAGTCTGTTGTCTCACTAATACCTAAAGCTGCTCTATGACGTGAACCCATTGTTTTATCTTCTTTATTTCTCTCACTTAAATCAAAGTATACACCAGCAGCTCTAATCGTATCACCTTTAATGATTACTGCTCCATCATGGAGTGGTGTATTAGGTGTAAAGATGTTCATTAATAATTCTTTTGAAACTACTGCATCTAGCGTAATTGCCCTTTCAGCATACACATCAAGCGAAGTGTGTTTTTCAATTGTTATTAAAGCGCCTATTTTGTTTTTAGATAACGCAAGTGCAGCTTCGACAATATGTGTTTTCGTTTCTCTTGATCCGATTGCTGCTACTTCTAATAAGTCTGTCGACCAAGCAGAATCAAACCCTCTTCTTAAATCAACAGATATTAACGCCACAATCACAATCGGTAAAACTGCAACAACCATTCGCATTACTCTTGAAGCAACTGGTAATTTCAACCAAACAGTTAATAAATATATAGAAATAATAAAAAGCGCGACTAAAAATAATTTAAATAGTCTTTTTGATTTAAAAAAGTATGAAAGTAAAAAGTATACTACCGTCCATATAATATACGCTTCTAAAATTATTTTTAATACATTCATCTCTATCAAACTCCTTTTTATTACATAGTATATTATACCACATGTTTTTATGTTTTAGTGAGTGGAATTAACTTTGTTAATCAATTATTATTTTTTGATGTATAATATATTCGAGGTGCGTAATGGATAAAGCAATTTTAGTTGGTATTGATTTAGGAAAATATAATATGGAATATTCCTTAGAGGAATTAGAAAATGTTGCTTCTGCCTTAAACATTGAAGTAATTGAAAAAATTACTCAAAGATTGGATAAACCCAACATAAAAACATGTATCGGTAGTGGTAAAGTTCAAGAACTAAAAAATATAGTTCAGCATACAAATGCGACAATGGTTATTTTTGATGAAGAATTAACTCCTGCACAAATTAGAAATTTAGAAAAAGAATTAGACACGCAAATCATCGATAGAAGTTTTTTAATCTTATCTATATTCGCTGAAAGAGCCAAGACTAAATCAGCAATGTTAGAAGTCTCTTTAGCCCAGCAAAAATATCTTCTTCCAAGACTTGTTGGGATGCGTTCTAGTCTATCGCGCCAAGGTGGTGGAACATATAATGCTAAAGGTCCTGGTGAGACCAAATTAGAATTAGATAGAAGAGTAATTCAAACTACTATTTCTAAAACCGAACAGGCCATTAAAAAACTAGACATACAACGAAAAGTTGAAAGAAAAGCGAGAACGATTAACCGAGTCCCGCTTGTAAGTTTAGTTGGTTATACTAACGCTGGCAAGAGCGCAACATTAAACACCTTAATTAAACATTTAGAATTAGATTCTAATTTAGTTTATGAAGAAGATGTTTTATTCGCCACACTAGATACTACAGCTAGAAGAATCTCTAAAAATGGTTATCCTGATTTTATTTTATCAGACACTATCGGTTTTCTTACAAGACTGCCACACGAGTTTATTAACTCCTTTAAATCAACATTAAAAGAAATTGAAAATAGTGATTTAATTATTCACATTGTTGATGGCACAAGTAAAGAAAAAGACTTACATATAAAAACTACTAAGTCTGTTTTAAAAGATTTAAACTGTGAACATATTAATTCCCTTGAGGTTTATACAAGGCTTGATTTAATTAATGATAAAAATGATTTAGATGGTTTTTGGATTTCTAATAAAACAAATGAAAACATTGATCTTTTAATTAATCATCTTTATAAAAATATATTTGGTGAAATTATTATAGTTAAACTGAGACTTCCATACAACAAACAAAATATCGTTTCAGAATTAAACGCTAAAACACGAGTCTTAGATACACAATATCTAAATGATTATGTTTATTTAGAAGTCAAAATGTTTCAAAAACAATTAGAGACTTATAAAGATTATTTGTATAGTTATAATAATTCAAAATAATTATTAACTATTTCATAAAACTCTTCTCTTCCATTAACCCTACTAAGTTTTACTTTTGTCTCTTTAGCATTAGGAAGACCTTTAAAATAGTGAGTGCCAATAGATCTAATCTCTAAGTTCGCTAAATGCTCACCTTTAATTTTAATTAACTTTTCATAATGTTCTATTAAGACATTTTTAATCTCTTCAAGCGTTGGTCTATCTAATGTTTCACCAGTCTTTAAATAATGGTTAATCTCATTAAAAATCCATGGGTTTCCTAGTGCTGCCCTACCAATCATGATACCATCAACCTTAGTATAATCTAACATCCTTTTAGCAGTAGGACCATCAATAATATCACCATTGCCAATCACAGGAATGTTAACAGCTTCTTTTACTTTTTTAATAATTTCTAAATCAACACTTCCTGAGTACATTTGTTTGCGTGTTCGGCCGTGAATTATTATTGCATCTACTTTTGCTTTTTCAGCAATTTTTGCAACCTCAACTGCGTTAATAGAATTACCATCCCAACCACTTCTAATTTTAATTGTTAGAGGCTTAGTAATTACTCTTTTAACGGCTTTAATTACTTCATAAATTTTATTGGGGTCTTTAAGTAGTGCGGCTCCCGCTTGAGCCCTAGAAGATACCTTAGGTACGGGACATCCCATATTTATATCAATGATGTCACAGTCCGTATTATCATTAACATACTTAGCAGCTTTTACTAACGATTCTATATCGGCTCCAAAGATTTGTTGAGCATATGGATGCTCCTCTTTTCTACTATATAAAAGGGAGATAGTTTTAGCATTATCAAAAAGGATTCCTTTATCAGAAACCATCTCTGAATAAGTGAGCCCTGCACCATGCTTTCTAACTATTTCTCTAAAGGCACTATTTGATACACCTGCCATCGGAGCTAAGATTAAATTATTGTCTAAAACTACATTCCCAATTTTTAATTTCATAATAACACCTATTTGATTATATCATATATTATACTTATATTTATTGAAAGGAAAATAAAAAATGAAAGATCATTTATTAATCGCAACTGCCTATAATAACGAAGCAAGAATATATGTCAGTTACACAAAAACATTAGTTGAAAAAGCAAGAAAAATTCATAAGACTTGGCCAACTGCTACTGCTGCTCTTGGGAGACTTTTAACCGCTGCATCAATGATGAGTTTTTTTAATAAAGACGAAAGTTCTCTTACCTTAAGAATTGATGGAGATGGACCTATTGGTTGGCTCTTAGCTGAATCAAATGCACAAGGCGAAGTAAGAGGTAATGTTGATAAGCCTGATGTTTATCTTAAATATAATGATAGCAATAAACTTGCGGTAGGATTAGCAATTGGAAATGGGCATCTAACTATTATTAGAAACCCTCATTTAAAAAACGCTTATTCTTCCACTGTAGAATTAATTACTAGTGAAATAGCTGAAGACTTAACTTACTATTTTAGTTCTTCTGAACAGGTTCCTTCTTCTGTTGGTTTGGGTGTTTTAGTTAATGAAGATACAAGTATCAAACACGCAGGTGGGTTTATCATCCAATTACTCCCACAAGCAACAGAAGAAACAATCATTCAAATTGAAGGTGCCTTACAAAAACTAACATCAGTAACAAACTTCTTTGACAACAACAAATCAACAAATGAACTTTTAACCTTACTCGCGAATGGTACGGAAAACATCTTAGAAAAACATGAGCTAAAATATCATTGTGAGTGCACTAAAAAATACTTTTCTAACCTCCTCCAAAAACTTGATATCACAGCATTAGAAACAATCATTAAGGAAGATAAAAAAGCAGAGATTATTTGCCAGTATTGTAAAAAGGTCTATAACTTTACTGAAAAAGAGTTAACAGAGATAGTAACCAAAAAACAACCTTGAGTGGTTGTTTTTTAATGATTAACTCTACCATAGTGTTTTTTCCTTTGTCAACGGATAAAAAAGATTCGTTTGATTTTTTAAACGAATCAAACTCATTCGTCATATTTTTAGTGCGCATCGTTTTGTTTTTTAAAAAAACGCGAGTCTCTCGCGTTTTAATAGTTAAATGCTTCTAATTCTTTTTGGAGTTTTTTAAGTGGTAAACCAACGATTGTGAAAAAGTCCCCTTCATAACTCTCTACTAACTTCCCACCTTCGCCTTGGATTCCATATCCGCCAGCCTTACCGTATGGTTCGCCTGTTTTAATATATTCATATATTTGAATGTCATTATAGTTTTTCATATAAACAGTTGAAACTTCGTAAAAAGAAATCTCTTTATCCTTATTGATAATTGTCACACCAGTATAAACTTTATGGCTTTGACCAGAGAGTTTTTTTAACGCTTCGTATGCTTCTTCTTCTGTTTTAGGAGAGTGAATAGGGGTATCGCCTACCCAAACCATTGTATCAGCGGCAATTATTGTATCATTTGGATTTTGTTTAAAGGCTGCATATGCTTTTCTTTTTGACAAAGTAATAACCGTATCTTCTGGTTTTAGTTTTTCGTCAATTTCTTCAGAAACAGCATTACTAACAACTTTAAACTCAAGTCCAATATCAGATAACAACTTTTTTCTACGCTCTGAATTACTTGCAAGTATTAACATACATACCTCCGTTTCAAGTTATTATAACATAGAATTTAATAATAAAAATATAAATTGAGTTGTTTTTTTAAAATTTACATTTCTTTAAAATTTATAATCTCAACTCTAATTTATTCCTTTTGATTATGTTATAATAACATAAACAAGGTGGTTATATGAAAGATACAGTAAGCAAAATTTTAGCACCCCACAAAAAGAAAAAAATCGTTATTAGTGTCTCCGGCGGCATTGATTCTCTTGTGTTGTTAGATATTTTAATGGAATTAAATTATTCTTTGGTTGTTGTTAATTTTAATCACCAACAAAGAAAAGAATCAGTAACTGAAGCTAACTACATTAAAGATTTATGTAAAAACAATAATATTTCTTTTGAATATTTTATTTTAAATATAGATGAAAACGAAAACTTCCAAAGCGTTGCTAGCGATTTAAGAAGGAAACATTTAATTGATGTTGCGAAAAAGTATCATACTGATGTAATTGTTACTGCTCATCATTTAAATGATTTAGCTGAAACAATTATTTTAAAACTTTCACGCGGATCAAACCTCTTAGGTTATGCAGGAATGCAACAAAGCTATTATAAATATTATATGTATTTCATTAAACCTCTATTATATGTTGCTAAAGATGAAATCATTAATTACGCAAAAAAACACAACATTAAATACTTTTTTGATCAATCAAACTTATCAGAAGACTATACAAGAAATAAAATTAGACATAATGTTATCCCATATCTAATTAAAGATAATAGTGCCTTTTTAACTAAAGTAATCGAATACAACAAAAATCTTTCTGATGCTTTTAATTTTATTAGAAATGAAACAATTAAATTTTTAAATGGTTCTCTTTCTTTTAATATTGATGAGTTTTTAAAGTTAGATGAGGCATTAAAAGTTGATGTTATTGCGTATATGCTAGAAGAGCATAACTTAAACATCTCAACAGAAAAGATTATGATGATCACTGATTTTCTTGCTTCTTCTGGCCCAAACGCTACACTTGATTTAGGCGATAACTTAGAATTTATTAAAGTTTATGATAGCGCACATATCGCTTTAAAATCAAAGATACTTCCTTTTAAACAACAACTTTATTTTGATAAAGAAAACATTTTGCCAAATGGTAAAGTTATTATTTTAAATAATAAAATTGAGGAAAACATAAGCAATCCATTATATTTATGTTATAATAATAAGGTACAACCACTATATGCACGAACACGAAAAGATGGCGATAAGTTATACTTCCCCTATGGCCATAAAAAATTAAAAGATTTTTATATTGATAAAAAGGTTCCACTAAACGAAAGAGATAATGATATTTTGATTGTTGATAATGATGATAATATCTTAGCAGTGCTAGGAAAATATACTAACAATCATCCAGATTTAACGGATAAACTAATACTAATTTATAGGAGAAAGTGACATGAATTTAGACAAAGCAATTGAAAAAGTTTTAGTTTCAGCAGATGAAATTAATGAGATTTGTAAAAGACTCGGCAAACAAATTACTGAAGACTATAAAGATTCTGATAATTTAATTTTATTAGGTCTTTTAAATGGTTGTATACCTTTTATGTCTGATTTAATGAGATATGTTGATTTGCCTGTTCAACTAGAATTTATGGACGTTTCGAGTTATAAAGGCGGTATCTCATCTTCAGGAGATATTAAAATCTTAATGGATATTAATACTTCTGTTGTTGATCGTGATATTTTAATTTGCGAAGATATCGTTGATACAGGCAAAACATTAAATGTTGTCGCAAAATTACTTTTACACAGAGGCGCAAAAAGCGTTGAAGTTGTAACTCTGTTAGATAAACCTGAAGGAAGAGTTATTCCTTTTGAACCTAAATATATAGGTGTAACCATACCTAAATATTTTGTAGTCGGTTATGGTTTAGACTTTAATGAGTTATATAGGAATCTGCCATATGTAGGCGTATTAAAAGAACATTATTATATGAAAGATGAGGAGTAATACTTAATGGAAAAGAAACCAAACGAAAACAAGGGCCCATTAAAGGGGTTCGGAATATATATAGTTTTTGCGTTAATTCTATTTGGTTCATTTTTCTTTATCCAAAGATTAACATCACCTAAAGCACCCGATGCCTTAAACTATTCTCAGTTTGTAGAGATGATTGAAAATGGCGAGTTTAATAATCATACAATTACTTGGGAGCCAATCGGTACAGACACTAATTCTTATAGAATTAAAGTTTATGAACAAGGCTCTCTCAAATATAACTTCGTTTTACACAATCAAAACTGGGCATTAGTTGAACAAGTGTTAACCGAAAACAACATCGCTGTTTACAAAGAAAAATCTAGTGTGTCTTTTTGGGACATTTTATCAATATTGTTCCCAATAATTCTACTTATTACACTAGGTGTGTTTTTATATAGAACAATGCGTGGTGGCGGAGCAAACAAACAAGCCTTTGACTTCGCTAGATCACCAGCAAGAGTAGCAACAAAGAAAACAACAACATTTGCGGATGTTGCTGGGGTTGATGAAGAAAAAGAAGAGTTGGCAGAAATCGTGGACTTCTTAAAATATCCAAAAAAATACCGCGATATTGGTGCAAGAATCCCACGTGGTGTTTTACTAGTTGGTGATCCTGGAACAGGTAAAACATTACTGGCAAGAGCCGTTTCAGGCGAAGCTGGCGTTCCTTTCTTCTCAATTAGTGGTTCTGACTTCGTTGAGATGTTTGTTGGGGTCGGTGCATCAAGAGTTAGAGATTTATTTAAAGCTGCTAAACAAAACGCCCCATGTATCATCTTTATCGATGAAATTGATGCAGTCGGTAGACAAAGAGGGGCAGGTTTAGGTGGTGGACACGATGAACGCGAACAAACACTTAACCAACTTCTTGTTGAAATGGATGGGTTTGACCAAAGTGTGGGCATTATCATTATGGCTGCAACAAACAGAGCAGACATTTTAGACCCAGCTTTATTAAGACCAGGTAGATTTGACCGTACTATTACAATCGACTTACCAGATGTTCGCGGTAGAGAAGCAATTTTAAATGTTCACGCAAAAAATAAAAACTTTGCTGAAGATGTTAATTTTGCCCACATTGCTCAAAGAACACCAGGCTTTAGCGGTGCTGACTTAGAAAACTTATTAAATGAGGCGGCTCTTCTTGCAGCAAGAGCTAATAGAAAAGTTATTGAAGTACACGATATAGATGAAGCAACAGATAGAGTTATGTTAGGGCCTGCAAAGAGAAGTCGTAAAATGTCAGAAAAAGAAAAAGAAATTATCGCTTATCACGAAGCAGGACACGCCGTAATCGGCTTAAAAGTTGAACATTCAAATATTGTCCAAAAAGTTACAATCGTTGCTAGAGGTAGAGCTGGCGGGTATAACTTAATGATTCCTGAAGAAGAAACATTCTTACAATCTAAACAATCATTAACCGCTAAAATTGTGGGTTATTTAGGTGGTCGTGTTGCCGAAGAGATAGTGTTTGGTGATGTTACTACTGGAGCTTATCAAGACTTCCAAACAGCAACAAGAATCGCTAGAGCGATGGTTACGGAATATGGTATGAGCGATTTAGGTCCTATTCAATACGAGGCTAACTCAGGCGATGTTTTCTTAGGTAGAGATTACTTCCAAACTAAAAATTTCTCTGACCAAGTTGCCTTAGAAATTGATACTGAAGTTAGAAAAATTATGAATGAAGCCTATGAATTGGCACATAAAGTTTTAAAAGAAAACAGAAAACTTCTAGATACAATTGCTGATTACTTAATGAAAGTTGAAACACTCACTAAACAAGACATTGATGAGATTGTAAAAACTGGCGGCTTAAGTAGATATGATAAAAATAACGGCCTTGTAGAAGAGGAAGTTGAAGAAGCTAAACAAGAAGAAAAAACTAACGATGAGACTTGATAAATATTTAAAGGTATCAAGATTAATAAGAAGGCGTACAGTTGCTAAAGAGGCAACAACTAATGAGTTTGTTTATGTTAATGATAAAATCCAAAAACCAGGATACAAAGTTAAAATAGGCGATACCATTAAAATTATGTTTGCAGCAAAAATAATAATTGTAGAGGTAACTAGCCTTGTTCTTCTTAAAGATGATTTAATGTATAAACTTATCAAAGAAGAAAAAGTCACAACGTAGTTGTTGTGGCTTTTTATAAGACATTTTGTTATAATCACTAACTATAAGGAGTTGTTAAAATGGATATTAAACTTTCTGAACAAGAACAAGTAAGAAGAGATAAACTTAAAAAATATAAAGAATTAGGCGTAGATCCTTTTGGACATGCTTTTAAAAGAACTCATACAAACACTGAAATTATAAATAAGTATGGAGACTTAGATAAAGCCGCTCTTGAAGAATTGAACGTTAGTGTTACTATCGCTGGCCGGATAATGAGAAAAAGACTGCAAGGAAAAGTCGCTTTTTTAACTATCCAAGATAGAGATGCACAACTACAAATCTATGTAAGAAAAGACCAAATAGGCGAACACGCTTATGAAGTTTTTTTACTTTCTGACTTAGGCGATATCATCGGTGTTGAAGGAGTATTATTTAGAACTAATATGGGTGAATTAACTGTTAAAGTTTTAAAATACACACACCTATCAAAAGCTTTAAAACAACTTCCTGATAAGTGGGGCGGTTTACAAGATATTGAAGAAATTAGAAGAAAAAGATACATCGATTTGCTCGTTGATGAAAACTCAAAAAACATCGCTCTTGCAAGACCTAAAATCATTCGTTCTTTCCAAAAGTTTTTTGATGGAAAAGGCTTTGTAGAGGTAGAAACCCCAATCTTACAACCAATCTTGGGCGGAGCTACCGCAAGACCATTTATTACACACCATAATACATTAGATATGGACTTCTATTTAAGAATCGCAACTGAACTTCCACTTAAAAAATTAATCGTTGGTGGATTAGAAAAGGTTTATGAAATTGGTCGCTTATTTAGAAACGAAGGCATGAGCCCACAACATAACCCTGAATTCACTACTGTTGAAGCATATGAAGCATATAGCGATATGGAAGGCATGATGGATTTAGTTGAAGACTGTATTAGTTTTGTTGCCTATGACACACTAGGAACTTATGAGATTACTTATCAAGATAAAAAGATAAGTCTTAAAAAACCATTTAAACGCATTACTATGACTGATGCAATCAAAGAACAAACAAATATTGATTTTAAAAATGTTAAATCTTTAGAAGAAGCGAAAAAGATCGCTAAAGAACACGATATAACTGTTGAAAAACACTATCGTGTTGGTCACATAGTTGAGGCTTTCTTTGATAGATTCGTTGAAAAAACAATCGTTCAACCTACATTTGTTTATCATCATCCAACAGATATTAGTCCTCTAGCTAAGAAAAACGAGAAAGATTCTCGTTTCGCTGATCGATTTGAACTTTTTATTGATGGTAGAGAATACGCTAACGCCTTTAGTGAATTAAATGACCCAATCGATCAAAAAGAAAGATTTGAAGCTCAATTAAAGGAACGAGAACTTGGAAACTTAGAAGCTAGTGAAATGGATTATGATTATCTAGAAGCATTAGAACACGGCCTTCCACCTACTGGTGGTTTAGGCATTGGAATAGATAGATTCATTATGTTACTACTTGATGTTCCTAACATAAGAGATATCATACTATTCCCACACATGAGACATAAAGTATATAAATAAACTGCAAAAAACACAGTTTAAATCTGTGTTTTTTTCTTTCATAACTTAAAATATTTTTTATTAAGAGTTGTTTGGAATGAAACAAGTCTTCTTGTTTTTTGTGAGAGTTGTTTGAAATGGAACAACTCTATTAACTATTAAACTATTAATTGATAATTATCCTAAAACAATTTTAACTAATGATAAATTAGGATTAGGCAATTATAATGGCATTAATGTAGTTAATATTATTGATTGGCTTTTAGAAATTTAATATTTACTCATTTAAAAACACAGCGTCGGCTGTGTTTTTCTTTATTCTTCTTCTTTTAAATTAAATCGTATATTTCGGCTATTGAATAAAAGATGCTTGCAATTGAATAAAACTCTATATCATTTTCTTTATATAATTTTTCAAGTTTATTATCAAACTCTTCATATATTTCTTCTCTTAAAGGTCTTTTTTCCTTAAAACATAAAAGTATTTCATTTTCAATTTCTATTAAAGGTTTAGTTATATCTTTATCTTCTACATTACTATCAATTATATTAATAAACTCATGAACATCTAAATAAAAGCTAACCGCTTTTTCTTCTTTTTTAA
This sequence comes from Acholeplasma sp., assembly GCA_012839355.1. Taxonomy (GTDB): domain Bacteria; phylum Bacillota_I; class Bacilli_A; order Acholeplasmatales; family UBA5453; genus UBA5453. The sequence continues at coordinate 481 of DUNK01000013.1, read as the reverse complement.
GTTCTTTTAAACTTTCATTAAAGAAAGATTTCTTAATTAGTTTTATGTTTTCTATTTGAATATATAAAAAATAGAAGCCGCTTGCAAATATTTCTTCTTCATTTAAAGTTAGTTCTTGATTCGCAACTTTTAAATCATAAAGATGAGCAACCACTTTAAATATAGATTCATATTTTTCATAAACAAAAATTGATTTTTCTTTTATTTCTTTTAAAAACTCATCGTTTTCAATTAACCAACTTGCATAGTCATTAAACACTACATCTTTCATTTCCTTTTCTCCTTACACTTCTATTTTACATTATATATTTAAAAATAAAAGGCTTTGGGTTTACCAAAGCCTTATTGTTACTTTAAAACTATTTATGCCTTGTTAACTGAGCCATACATAGTTAGTTTTTCTTTAACTACTTCAATGATTGCTTCAGTCCCTGGTTTTAATAATTTTCTTGGGTCAAAACCTTTACCTTTTAGATCATTA
>DUNK01000012.1 GCA_012839355.1 Acholeplasma sp. | reverse complement strand
ACTGTTTTAAGAGATGGCGTTGAGGTTCAAATTGATGTTAAAGATGTAGTTGTAGGAGATATAGTTTTATTAACTGCCGGTGATTATGTCCCAGCAGATGCACGTATTATCGAATCTGTTAACTTAAAAATAGATGAATCAGCCTTGACCGGTGAGGCTGTTCCTGTTGAAAAATATTCTAAAGTTATTACTGAAGATGATGTGCCATTAGGTGATCAACATAACCTAACCTTTATGGGAACAGTAGTTACTTATGGTAAAGGTAAGGCGGTTATTACAAGTATTGGTATGCAAACTGAAATGGGTAAAATCGCTGAGATATTAAGCGAGACTACCACTGATTTAACACCATTACAAAAAAACGTTGCTCAACTTGGTAAGATCTTAGCCTTAATCGCCTTAGCAATCGTTACTTTTATCTTTATTATTGAAATAATTCAAGGTCTTTACAACAACTGGAATTTAGGTTTTGTTGAAGCCTTAAAACAAGTTAAATGGATAGATTCATTATTGTTTGCGGTTAGTTTAGCTGTTGCTGCAATCCCTGAAGGCTTACCAGCAGTTATCACTGTCGTACTTTCTCTTGGTATGCAAAACTTAGTTAAACAGCGTGCGATTATGAAGACTCTTCCTGCTGTAGAAACATTAGGCTCTACACAAATTATTTGTTCAGATAAAACCGGAACGCTAACAGAAAACATTATGACAGTTACACAACTTTATCATGATGGAAAAACATTAAAACTTACTGATGTTAAAGATGTTTCTTCTCCTTTACATAACCTTGTCTGTTGTGGTGTTTTGGTTAATGATTCAAAGATACGATTTGAAGAAAACGAAACTATTAGAATCGGTGATCCGACTGAACTTGCCTTCATGGATTTAGCACTTAACTTCAACATAGATCCAGCAAAAATTATAGAAAAATTTCCACGTATTGCTGAACTTCCTTTCTCATCAGAAAGAAAACTAATGTCAACTGTTCATGATTTTAAAGAAGGTAGATATGCAGTTATCAAAGGTGCTCCAGACGTCTTAATCGGTAAGGCTAATTCTTATCTTCAAAACGAGCAAATATTAACTGATAAAAAAGGCATCAATAATTTTATGGTTGCTAATGAAGAAATGGCTAATCAAGCTTTACGTGTTTTAGCTATTGCAGTTAAAAAAATAGATAAAAATATTCCGCTCGAAAAATATGATTTTGACTTGCTTGAAAATGATGTTACTTTAGTTGGTTTAGTCGGTATGATTGACCCACCAAGACTTGAAGTAAAAGATGCTGTACAGACTTGTTATAAAGCAGGTATTGAAACTATTATGATTACAGGAGACCATAAAAATACAGCTATCGCAATCGCTAAAGAAATTAAGATTTTAAAAGAAAATGAACTTGCGATAACAGGTAAAGAATTAGATGCAATGAGCGATGAAGAATTTGCTGAAAAATTACCTAAAATTAAAGTCTATGCAAGAGTTAGTCCAGAGAATAAAGTTAGAATTGTTAGAGCATGGCGAGACACTGGAAAAATCGTCGCAATGACGGGTGATGGTGTCAATGATGCTCCTTCTATCAAACAAGCAGACATTGGCATAGCTATGGGAATTACTGGAACTGAAGTTGCGAAAGGTGCAGCCGATATGGTCTTAACTGACGACAACTTCGCGACTATCGTTGAAGCAGTAAGTTTTGGAAGAACAATCTTCGCAAATATTAAGAAAGCAATCCACTTTTTATTAAGCTGTAATATTGGTGAAATTCTCTCAATGTTTTTAGGAGTTACACTAGGTATTTTAATCTTTAGTGAAGCAACTAGCGCACACATATTATCACCTGCCCAAATCTTATGGGTGAACTTAGTAACTGACTCCTTCTTAGGTATCGCTTTAGGTATGGATCCTAGAGAAAAAGATGTTATGTCTTATCCTCCAAGAGACTCTAAAAAATCAGTCTTTAGTGGTGGCTTAGGTTTAAAGATTTTTTGGGAGGGAATGTTGATAGGTTTGTTAACCTTTGCTGCTTACGCAATTGGTTATTATTTATCACCAAATGGCTCTCGTGAAATCACAGCTCAAACAATGGCGTTTATGGTTTTATCATTATCACAACTTGCTCACGCATTAAATGCTAGAAGCGATAGATATTCAGCCTTTAAACTTGAGTTTAGTAAACCAATGCTTATCTCTATAATTATCTGTTTCATTCTTCAAATAATTGTCGTAATATTACCTTTCGCAAGAGACATATTTAACATTACCTTGTTATCATGGATTGAATGGCTAATAGTTGCAGGCTTATCATTAACACCTCTTCTTGTAGTAGAAATTCAAAAATTAATATCAAGCAAACGAAGAAAAATTAAAGAACTATAAAATATTATAACTAAACAAAAAAAGTAGAACCGAAAAAAGTTCTACTTTTATTTTTATATAATTACTATCAAAGTAAATTATAGAGGTTTTTTAAAACGTTATTTCTCTTCTTTTACTTCTTCTGGCTGTTCTTCAGCCGCTTCAAGCGCTTCTTGTGGTTTTTCTTTTAAAACTACATTTAAAACAATACCTAAAATCATCGCTACAGCGATTGGTTCAATTCTAATATTTGAAGTGAACTTTAATACTAAACCACCGATACCTGCAATTAAAATAGCTGAAATAATAAAGATGTTTCTGTTACTTCCTAAATCAACCTTATCACGAACTAATACTCGTAAACCTGATGAAGCAATAAATCCGTATAACAAGAGCGATACTCCACCAACTACAGTAGGAGGAATTGTCTCAATAAACTTAGTAAACGGAACGAAGAATCCAACTAGAATACTTATTACTGCTGCCGCTCCAATTACCCAAATAGAAGCATTTCTTGTAATACCAATAACTGCTGCGTTTTCACCATATGTAGTATTAGCAGCACCTGATAATGCACCACCGATTGCAGTTGCAACACCATCACCGATTAATGTTCTAGATAACCCTGGTTCTTGAATTAAGTCTTTACCAATAATATTACCTAAGTTTTCATGGTCACCAATATGTTCACTCATTGTAACGAATGATACTGGTAAGAAAATTAATAAAATACTTGCTAATTGACTAAATTCAAATCCACCCCAGCCTTCTTTCCTTAAAATAAGGAAGTCTGGCATTTTAAAGAATGTAGTAAAAGTTATATTATCTTTAAACAAATCTATTAAAGGTGAGAAATCTATAATCTTCATAACTTCAACATTAGCTAAATGACCAATCATAGTTAGTAATGCTGCTAGTACATATCCTACCCCTAAACCGATAATAAATGGAATTGATTTCATTGTATCGTTACCATAGTGAGAAACGAGTGCTGTTACAAACATTGTCACAAGACCAACTAAAACTGCTAATAAATTATAACCACCAGCAGATGCATGCGTAACGTTATTAACTGCTGAACCTGCTAAACTAAGTCCAATAACCATAATAACTGGTCCAATAACAACAGGAGCTAATAATTTTCTAACCCAACCAACACCAGTATACTTAATAATTGCTGCCACTGTTACATAGACAAGGCCAACAATTGCCATACCTAATACTAATGCCCATAAGTTAGGTGCGCCTGTGAAGACTTCTTGTCCATCCACTACTGTTGTCGCTACACATAAACTTAAAGCACTTATAATTGCGGAAATATACGCAAATGAACTACTTAAGAATACCGGCGACTTTGCTTTCGTTACCGAAATGTAAAATAGTGTTCCTACCCCTGCACTAACAATAGTTGCATCAATCGGCATTGGATTTACCATGCCTTGTCCGCCAAGCGTCGCGTTAACGATAATAGGAACTGTAATACACGCTACAATCATTGCCAAAAAGTGTTGAATACCAAATACTAACAAATGGCTAAACTTTTTTGGTCTTTCGTGAACATCTAATAACATTATTTCTTCCTCTTCTTTCTTTTATTAAATTTTATCCTAAAAAAAAACCACATTCCTGTGGCATTTTAAAGAAACAAATATTCGTAGTCACAGCTTTTTTGGCGCTGTGGTAGAAACTCGACCGCCACATTAGATCAATTATACGAAAATTGTTTATTCTCTTGCTGTCAATTGTACCAAAAAAAATACAACTTTAAAACAACTTTTGTTCTGTAAACGTTTACAATGGTTAAAATAATTTTTTATATTATTTAATTGACAATTAACTAATATTTGCTGGTTGAGAATTTATCTCCATTAATCTTAATCTGAAGTGAATTAGTTCAAAAACTATCATAGTGACTATTCCCTTGACTAAATTAAATGGTAAAACAATTGGAATTAAAAATGTAGTATATCCCCAAAAATTACCATCAAAAAACGCATTAACGTATGATACTACAAAGAGATGCTTACCACCTGATGTGTTAATTGGTATCGCGAAGAAATAATTAAATAACACCATTACAACTGTAAAAGTTACTACTACAAACCCAACATTAATTAAATTTCTTATGAACGGATATTTCTCTGGTTTTTCTTCCTTATAGATAATTAGAGGTTTATGCGCTGTTCTAGTTAGTCTTGTAATAATTACATAAGCAATAATTAAAGTAAATGAAGCAATTATTGCCATAACTTCACCAAAATATGGCAGGTCCATCGCTGCTGTGGTAGTTAATCCCACCAATAATCTAACAACACTTCTTAAAACTATTGTTACGCTAGCTAGTTTGAATCCTAATGTTATCAAACAAGCTAAAATAATAACCTCACTAAAATCAATACTTAAAAATGGTGCTGGTGGCCAAGGAATTTGAATAAATCCCACAACAATCGCTAATGCCACAAATGATGCCGTCAAAACGCTTTTCTTTAATGCCAAATTTTCCATTAATATGCCTCCTTTTCGCTTATAAAAATAAAAAATCGTCACTAAAGGGCTGACGAAAAAAAGACATAAGTATTTACTTAGATTATCTTCTTCCATCCAGACTGTAACTGTCGGTACTAGAATTTCACTAGTTCATGCATACTGCTCGCGGACTTTACCGCCGATCGAGGAATTACACCTCGCCCTGAAGTTTTCCATTAACATTATAGAGCTTAAATACCTTGTTGTCAAGGTTCTTGATAATTAAACCATTGTTTGTTTTGTTGTATTCTTGCTATAATCCCATATTTTTATTGTTTAATATATTCTGCTGCTTTTGATTCAAGTAATTTATAATCAATAAAATTGTCATATATGGGATTGTTACTGTTTTGCTGATTTGTTTGAAATGCGTATGCTCTTACAACGGCTTTTTCAAGTCTCAATCTAAATTTTTCCTCTCTTAAAATACTCCATTGATTTCTCAAAAGTATTTTATATTTAAAATCACTTACTGAATTAATAACAAGCCGTCTCGCTGCATCTGCTCTAAAAGGTATCATATTATTTATTAATAATGTACCAAAATTATGTATGTTTGTACCTCTTTTAATATTTAATGGGAGCGTACCTAGTGTTCGGCTTTTACGTTTATGTGTTAGTGGTATTAAATAATCCACTCCCAAACAACTAGCTAATATTGAAACAAATGGTCTTTGCTTAGCATTATTATGATTCATTGAAACTCTTGAATCAAAGTTCCTTAAATAATTTAAATAATCGTTATCAACAATATAAAAATCAACATACATATCCATTTACCTCATTCAAGCAAAAAGGGCTTATTGGCCCTTTTTTTAGTTCCGCTTAAGGTGGGAAGCACCTTTTAATTTCCTCCGCTTAAGGTGGGAAGCACCTTTTTTTAGTTCCGCTTAAGGTGGGAAGCACCATTTTTCATATTTTTTCACAACAAAAAATCTTTTATTCAACTTCATTATATTAAATTATTTTAATATTGTCAAGTGTTACTACTAAATGAAAGGCCCTGATATCCTTCAATAATTACAATAATGTGTTGCTCTAAATGAAATGCTACAAGAAAAATT
>DUNK01000011.1 GCA_012839355.1 Acholeplasma sp. | reverse complement strand
ATGGTGCGGGTGACAGGAATCGAACCTGCATGCCCAAGGCGCTAGATCCTAAGTCTAGTGCGTCTGCCAGTTCCGCCACACCCGCACACCAAAAAATTATAGCGTTTTTTATTCTTATTGTCAACTAACTTCTTCTAATCGTTTTTCAAATATTGATATGCATTTTCTTTAATCGCATGATCAAGTTTGTTTTTGAACCTTAAGACATACTTATATAATTCTACAACATCTTTCTTTGGGTCATCACTTAAAACTCTATAGGCATCTTTATAATTTATATCTTTAATCATCTTCTTACCAATTATAAAATAATCATCAGTAATTATATTAAAGTGTTTCGTATCTATTGCAAATGTGTGTTCCTTACTTAACAAGTTAACTCCAAAGTAATAATTGTTAGTTTGTAAATCAAATAGTTCAATTATTGTCCTATAAATATCTACTTGTGAACGGACTCTTTTTTGAACACCTTTAAATAGTCCTGGTTTAATATCTAAAGACTCTGCATCATCATCTGGAACATAAATAAATGCGATTGTTTTAAGCATCTCTTGTTGGTACTCAAAATGCAGTTTTGCGGCATTGTTTGAATTGGCGGATAATCCCATAATTGCGTAATAATCCTTTTCTGGAATACCCGAACCATGATCGCCATAAAATATATAGACTGTGTCTTTTAATTCATATGATATTTCAATAAATTTATTGAAGAAACTTTCCATATAAGTTTCATAGTTTAAATATCTTCTTGTCTCTTCGCTTATATCAATATCACCCTTCTTAAACCTTAAGTTTTCTTCTTTTGTTGGGTTATATAAAAATGGTGTGTGTGGGTTCATTAGAATCGGATAATAAAATCCTTTTTCACCCTTATTTTCAGATGTGGAAATATATGCTATTTTTAACCATTCTAATAAATCATTTTCTGTTAACCAAACTTTGTTTGGCAAGTTAGTATGAACATGATCTGGAAACAGCCAAAAACCATTTTGCGTTTCTTCAAAGTAAGGTTCTGTCGGATCAAAATAGTGGAAATTATCAAAACCATACATCTTGTCATAAACTTTTTCTCTATTATAAAATAACCTAACATCTCCATGAAAGGCCACACTATAACGATCGTTAAAAAGTGTAGCTAAATCAGCGAACACATAAGGTGTTTTATTATAATTCCAATAAGTCGTTGAATCGCCTAAAGGATGAGCACCCGTTAAAACCGCAAACTCAGCATCGCTACTCTTACCTAAACCAATATTAGTATAAAAGTTTTCAATTACGTAAGATTCTTTTAAAAGCTTCTTAAATGTTGATAAATATGTATCATCTAAATATGGTCCGTCTTCGTTTAATAAAAAGTGATTAAATGATTCTAAATGGATTAATACTAAATTCTTATTTTTAAAGATTCCATTTAAACTTTCCTTATCCATCATTGGATTTATTGTAAAGTCAATTTCTGCATCTTCTTTATATAAAATATTACTAAATTTTTCTCCAAAAATGTTCTCATATAAACTTTCGTTTTTGTTGTAGTCTTTATAAGTTCTAATATCAACTTCCATAATAACATTATCACCAAAATTAAATCCACAAGCCTGTCCTAAATAATAGTTGTATAATCCCGCCTTTTGTACACCATAAAGCGGCCTTTCAGCAAATATTGGCCACTTAGATTTTAATGAGATATTAAACAAGCTTAATGTCAATAAACCAACGGTAACTGCTCCTGCTAAAATGGTCCCATTAAGTAAATTACTTTTAAACATTACCCCTTTTTCACCAAAATCTAAACCATCTTTTTTATAATAATGTCTTACAATAAAGGCGTAAATTACCATAACTATAAAAGGTATAAAAATAACTATTCGATAATTCATAATTAAATCTTTTACTGACTCTACAAAAATAGTTAAACCTAAGTCGACTGCCGGATTTTTAAAGAGTGTCATTTCTCTTAAAGAAAAGACTGTTTGATAATATTTTGTAAAGATAGCTGACCCGAAAACTACAATATTTAATAGTAGTGTAACTATAATTAAATAAAGGATTCGCATATTCACTCTTTTAATGAAAAGAAAACCAGCCATTACTATTAATGTTAGTGCCGCAAAATTTCCTAAAAAAGCATTTATCTCACCTAAAAAATTGCGTGGAAAAACAGTAATATGTTGGTTCAACAATTCTGTTGTCACAAAATGTGTATTTATTATGTTAAGTAAATAAAATAAAATTAAAAAAGCAAATAGATGTTTGTGAGCATTTTTCAAAACGATTCACCTCTCGTGCTCTTATATTATAATCTATTTACTTCTTATAACCAAACATTAAATGATAAAACTTGTAGTTTTATAAGTTTTTATAGATGAATTTTTGGCCTTTTTAAAAATGCTCCTAAAAAACTTATGTTAATAATTACCAAAGCCGATATAATTATTATCTTACTATAAGTAGTTTCTTTTGATGGTTCTATTAAGATTCTTCCGTAATGAACTTTTCCATTTAACATATACTTATAATAAACATACATCAGCTTATCTTTACCCCTTAAATACGCTGCTTCATCCATTATTATTTCAATGTCTGTCACTCCTTCTTTGCCCGCAAGAATCCACGCCTTCATCTCTTCGTGTGTCATGTTTTTGTATTGTTGATAGGTAATAATATATGTCTCACTATCAACAAACACAGGCAAGTTTCCGTTTAAAACATTTATATTTAATATGTGTGTTGTTATGTTGCCTGCAGAATCGCTAACAGTTAATGTATATTCATAAACGCCTGGTATATTTTCATAACTTCCAACTATTTCTAAATTATTTATTAACAATAACTCATCATCAACATTGTCTTCTACTGTAAAAAAACTTTTAATCTCTTCTTCTGTCATAATTGGATCTGTTGAATATCGAAAGATTACTACCGGTCCTTTTATTACTGGCGGTATATCATCATAAACATTAATATTTACATTAAACGTAGATTTATTGCCAGAACAATCTGTCGCCTCTAAAACGACTAAATGGTCACCTAAATAAGTAGTTCTATATGTGTAATCATCAAAAGTTATAGTATATTCTTGTTCGTGCATAAAAGTGTAATTATCCGTAACGACAATATCTTTAATTATTTCAGCAAGTGTTGGCATGTTTTTACTAATAGGAATATTATAAGTTGATTCTCCAGTAAAGACTGGTGGAGCAATATCAACTGTATTAACTATTATCCTTAAAAAGAATTTATTGTTGCTCGTGTTTTTTGCCATTAGGATAATATTAGATTCACCCAACACATTTTGATTCATTGTATATTCATCTACAATAACATTAAAAGTTGTCGTTTCACTATCTAAAACACTAATAGAACTAATAATATCACTAACACTAAGATTATCGTCATAATCTTTCAAATAAACCCAGTTTTGTGTGTTATACTCTGTTTTATAATTTGTAAAATCGCCATTAAACTTATCAATGTTTCCTTCTATCAACATTATATCTTGATTCGGTGTATCAGGCATAAAATCAATCATAACTACTTTAAATTCAAGCCAAGGATGCACCATTTCAATTTCGTGATACGCATAATCACTCCTAATCGTATAATCACTTTCATATTCTATACATTCACCTGTCTCATAATCGCTTAATGTATAACAAAGCGTATAATAAAAAAGGGGATGATCATATCCTCTATCATCAAAGTATGTTGCACCTATTATAAAAGTATAAACTTTCCCTTGTTGTAATTCAATTGGCTCAATACTACTAATATAATATGGGGCCCCTGTCGAATCAGGCATTGGGCTAATTATCATATTACTAAGATTTAATAAGTTCTCAACAATATATGGGCCTTCTCCTTTTACTTTAAAACTACCAAACAATAAAGAAAAAGAAACCACCAATAATAACATTACTGTTTTTTTCATTTTATCACCTCTATTTAATATGTAAATAGAAAGGCTAAAAAATACTTTTATTTTTTT
>DUNK01000010.1 GCA_012839355.1 Acholeplasma sp. | reverse complement strand
TCAACGCCATCTCTTAAAACAGTGATATGCGGAGAAGATAAATCTTTAATTGCGTCTAAAGATTTTTCCGCTTTCTCTTCTTGACCAGCGCCGATTAACGCGTTTACAACAACAATCATTATAATTAAAAGACCGTTAGCGTATTCGCGGGCTGCTAAAATAGAAATTAAGGCGGCACAAATTAAGACAACAATCATAAAATCTTTAAATTGGTTTAAAAATTTAACGATAAAAGGAACTTTTTTCGCAACTTCTAATTCGTTTTTTCCTTTTTCTTGTCTAATTAAAATCTCGCTGTTAGTCAAACCTGTTTTTAAATTAGTTTCTGTTAGTTTTTCAATTTCTTCGCAACTCATTTGATAAAGTTTTTTCATAATATTTCTCCTTTAAATAAAAAAACCGCCAAGACAAAAAAAGTCTTGAAGGTCTCGTTTCAAGTTAAGATAACTTGTAAGCACCCGGGCTTAGAGCCGTACTGACGACTGCTTGGGATTAACTACTCCCCTTCACAAAAACAATTATATCATAAGAAATATTTTTCTCAATCATTTAATTGTAAATTTAAAAGTTTCGTTAAGATTGATAAGTTTAATAAAACCTTGTATAATTTTGAACGGGGAGAATATATTTATGAAGCTAGAAATATTAAAAGTAGGCAATGATGGAGAAGGAATAGGTTATTACAACAATAGACCTGTTTTTGTTTATTATGCTTATAAAGGTGAAATAGTTGATGTAAATATAACTAAAAATAAACGTGGGGCTTATGAAGGAACAATAAATAAAATAATTAAGCCGTCACTTCATAGAGTAGAGCCTAAGTGCCCTTTTTATGGTAAGGTAGGAACGACTAATTTAATGCATATAAGTTATGAAGAACAATTAAGATATAAAAAAGATTTTGTTAAGTTTCATTTTGATAAAAATTTAAAAGAAGATATTTTAATAGAAGACACAATCAAGTCGCCAAATGAATTTGAATATAGAAATAAAATTACCGTTCCAGTGAGACTTTATAAAGGAAAGAACAAGATGGGACTTTATTTAAGAAACACGAATATCTTTTTTCCGATTAGACATTATATTATTCATCAACCAGAATTGGATGAAGCTGCTAATGATGCATTATTATTAATGGATAAATTAAACATAGAGGGATATGATGATCAAAAAAGAAGTGGGTATGTTAAAAATTTTTCAATAAGAGTTAATGAAAAAGGAGAAATTCAATTTACTTTTGTTTTAGATAAGGATATTGATTTAACAAAGTTGGTTAGTGAGTTAGTAATTGCAAATAAAAATATAGTTAGTATTTACAAGACTATTAATGATAGTAGAACTAATAGAGACCTTTTAGGTGGGAAACTAATAAAACTTTATGGAGAAAAATATTTAAAGATGACATTAAATCATAATGTTTTTTTATTAACGCCCGATTCATTTTTTCAAATCAATACTAAACAAGCAGAAACGCTTTTTAACACGATAATAAAATATGGTAATTTTAAGGCTGATGAAGTTGTTTTAGATGCTTATTCTGGCGTGGGAACGATTGGAACATATATAAGTCCGTTTGTAAAAGAGGTTGTTGCAATTGAGATTGTTAGTAAGGCAGTAGAAGCGAACATTGAAGCGAATAAAATTAATTTAAGAACTAATCTTATTCCTTTGGTTGGTGATGTTGTGGAAATGGTTAGTAAATTAAATAGAAAGTTTGATGTAATGGTTTTTGATCCGCCAAGGGAAGGTTTAAAAGAGGAAGTACTAAAGTTTATTTTGAAACAAGCGCCTAAAAGAATAATATACACTTCGTGTAATCCTGAAACATTAGGCACAGATTTAAAAGTTTTAACGAAAAAATATAAAATAGACAAAGTTATTCCGCTTGATATGTTTCCGCAAACAAGCCATACCGAATCAATAACATTTATGAGTCGTAAATAACACTATAATAAATTGACACAACAATCAAAATATGTTAAAGTTTACATAAATGAGGGGTTTTAACAAAGTAGAAAGAGAGAGATGAACATGAGAAAGATTAAAGTATTATTTTTTGCTGTTTTTTTAGTTTTTATATTAGGAGTAAGAGTAAACAAAAATAAGATAGATGATAATTTAATTGTAGTAGACGCCATGGCTGACTCAGAGAGAGAATTAAAAGCTGTATGGATGTCTACTTTTATTGGTGAGGCACCATATTCAAGTGAGGCGCAATTTAAAGCTGATATGACAGAGGCTTTAAATATATTTGACTACTATGGAATTAACGCTGTAATTTATCATGTTAGAACTCATAATAACGCCT
>DUNK01000009.1 GCA_012839355.1 Acholeplasma sp. | reverse complement strand
TTTTCTTCAACCATATCTAACGTAATTAATTCGCTATAACCTAAAATCGCAGTTAATGGCGATTTTAACTCATGTGAAGCGTGCGCAAAGAAGTCTTTTTTCGTCTCTTCTATTTTTCGTTCTTCTGTAACGTTATGCAAAACTATTAGTTTTGAAGCGCTACTTTTACTAAATGTTTTTTGAACTTGATATATTTGCACAATAAAGATTTTATTTAAAAAGTTAATATCAAAGACTTTTTCTTTTTCATTTTTAGTAAAGGGTTCTAAAAACTTTTCATTATTAAACATCATATATGCGGTCTTACCTAAATCTGCATTTTTTAAATGAAAAGCAACCTCAGCATACTTATTATAAAACAACAACCTATCTTTATTATCAAATAATAAAATAGCTTGTTGCATAGAGTTTAAGACTTCATTATATTGTCTTTCTAAATAGAATTGTGTGTTTCTTTTATGTTTTAGCTGTAAGTAGACCAAAACTCCAAACGCTAACAAAAGTAGCGCTATTAAAATAATTATTATGTATCTTTCCATTAAATAATTCCTATCTTGTAGCCAATACCATAGACTGTTTCAATTTTAACTTCTGAGTTCGCTTCTTTTAGTTTTTGTCTTAAAGCTTTAATATGCATATCTAAAGCCCTTGTTTCACCCATAAAATCAGAGTTCCAAACTGCGCAAAAGATATCTTCTTTCGTTAAAACATTTTCAGCATTTTCAATCATATATTTAAATATCTCATATTCTTTATTAGTTAAACTTACTTCTGCTTGTTTAACATATACTTTGTATTGTTTTAAATCGATTTTAATATCATGAAAGTTAATTGTTGATTTATCACTAACTTTTCTTAACTTAGCTTGAATTCTTGAAGTTAACTCTAAAAGTCCAAACGGTTTAGTAATATAGTCATCAGCCCCACTATCTAACGCAATAACTTTATCCATCTCGTTAAATAAGGCAGAAATAATGATAATTGGTATTTCTTTATCATCTTTTCTAACATATTTTAAAAGTTCAATACCTGAAGTGTCAGGTAACATAATGTCTAATAAAATTAAATCTGGTTTTTGCTCATCATATGCATCAATAAAACTTTGTCCGGTGATAAAGCCTTTTTTATCAACGCCAAGTTTTTCTAATGTTTTATCAATAATATAAGCAATACTCGTATCATCTTCAACAAAATAGACTAACATATTTTACCTCCTTAAAGGATACTTGTTATTCTAGGGCTTCCTCTTACTATATATATTAACCACTCACAAATGTTAGTTGCATGGTCTGCGATTCTTTCAATATATTTAGCAACAAATAGTAAATATACTCCAAACTCATGATCAATCTTATTATGTTTAAAATCATCAATCGCAAGTAATGTTAATTCGTTAAATAATGAATCAACTTCATCATCTTTATTAATCGTATCAATTGCTAAATTAACATCAATCTTAAAGAATGCTTCAACACTATCAAGAACCATCTGATTGGCTATTTTTGCCATTTTAATTGTAATTGGGAGTAATCTTTCATGGTCAAGTTTATGAGTCTTAATAGTAATATTAGCTATATCTCTAGCATGATCTCCAATTCTTTCTAAATCCGTAATTAGTTTATAAATCCCTGTAACTAATCTTAAGTCGCTCGCTAAAGGTTGTTCTTTCCAAATAATCTCTAAAACTTTTTTAGAAATAACATCTTCCATCTCATCAACTTCAATGTCTCGTAACTTAATTTCTTCAGCCATATCTAAATTGTTTTCTTCAAAGGCTTTTAAACTGTCGCTAATGTTAGTGATAACCATTGTTGCCATTTTATAGACATCTTTCTTTAAATCCTCGATTGCAATCTCCAACCATTTTCTTAAATTCATTATTTTTCCCCTTATGTCATTATAACACATTAGCCAAATCTCCCGGTAATATACTTTTCTGTTTGTTCATATTTTGGTTTACTAAAAATCTTCGTTGTTTCGTCAAATTCAATTAACTCTCCCAAGTAAAAGAATGCCGTTTTATCACTAATACGTGCCGCTTGTTGCATATTGTGAGTAACAATTACGATTGTATAATCATTTTTTAGTTCTCTAATTAAATCTTCAATCTTTTGAGTTGCAATCGGATCAAGTGCGCTAGTAGGTTCATCCATCAAAATAACTTCAGGTTCCATCGCTAAAGTTCTTGCGATACACAATCTTTGTTGTTGGCCGCCCGAAAGTTTCATTGCTGATTCATGCAATCTATCATGTACTTCTTCCCAAAGAGCTGCTTGTTTTAAACTTCTTTCAACTATCTCTTTTAAAACTTTTTTATTTCTAACGCCTTGTCTTTTAGGACCATAAGCCACATTTTCATATATAGACATTGGAAACGGGTTAGGACTTTGGAACACCATCCCAACTTTAGTTCTTAATTCTATTACATCATACTTTCTATCATAAATATTACTACCTTTTAATTTAATACTTCCTGTAGTGACCGCTTCTTCAATTAAATCATTCATTCTATTTAAACTTCTTAAAAAACTTGATTTACCACAACCAGAAGGTCCAATAAAGGCTGTAACTTCTTTTTCTTTAATTTCCATATTAATGTTTTCTAAAGCCATTTTATCGCCATAATATAATGACATATTCTCTACTTTAAACATAATTTCACCTACTTATATTTATTCATAAAACTATTAGTAATCACTTTAACACTCATGTTTAGCGCTAAGACGACAATCAAGATTATAATTGCAATCGTACTAGCTAAATTAACATTTGGAATCTCTCCACCCATTACCGACCAAATATGGACTGCAAGCGAAGTTGATCTACCTGTAATACTAATTTTATCACCGATAAATGTTCCCATCGCAAAAATTAACGCTGCCGACTCACCAATAACTCTACCAACACTTAAAATCGCTCCTGATAATATTCCTGGTAAAGCATTTGGTAACATTATCTTAAAAATTGTTTGTGTCTTTGTTGCACCTAAAGCGAGTGAACCTTCTTTATATGATTTAGGAACAACTGATAAAGCTGATTCTGTTGCCTTAATAACTACTGGCAAAATTATTACAACTAGTGTTAATGCCCCTGCAATAACTGAACCTCTTTTCATATCAGGGTTACTAAATAGTGCTGATGTTAAAGGGATAAATACTGCTGCACCCATTAATCCAAAAATAATAGATGGTACTCCTGTTAACATATCAATAAATGATCTTAATAAATTAGTAACTTTATTTTGGGGTGCTATCTCATGTAAATAAAGTGCCGTTAATATTCCAAAAGGGAGTCCAATAATTAATGTCAAGAAAATTAAATATAATGTTGTAATAATAGAACCTCTAATACCTCCACCTTCAGATTTAACATTGGCTGTTTGTATCCCAACAGCATCACTTAAAACATTAACAAGATTTTCAGCACCATATCTACTAAATATCGTAACTGTAGATTCATCTTCTAAAACTGCACGCATTGTTGAATCAAAAATAAAACCTTCTTTGAATGGAGACTTTTCTCCTTGTTCGTTTATTGTAGTTTTAAGTGGTGAGTTATCATCTATGTAAACAAATCTAATTGTTTTAATACCTTCTAATGTATAATCATCTTTTACCGCAAAGCCAAAGTTTTCAGAAAAATAAGCATCCTTGATGTGCGGATTTTCAAAACTTAAGCCTTTCGCGCTTACTGTTGTTTCTAAACGGTAAGGTTTTGAATGATAATCTGTTACTAATATTTTAAACGATAATAACTTACTTCCTCTACTAAACACAAAAAACAATATCGCTCCTAAAATAATAACTGCTATAAAGGAAGCTATATATGTAATTACTTTTAAACTCGTATCAATAACTTTTCTTTTATTAACTCGGTTCATAATATCTTCCTAACCTTTTCTTCACAGCGTTTAAAATGATATTTACAACTAAAATAACAACAATAAGCACCAACCCAATAGAAAATCTTATATCGTATTCTAGTGAACCAAAATTGGCTTCATGAATACCTGTTAAGATTGTTGAAGTTAATGTTCTTGTTGTTGAAAATAAACTAAATGTTGGTCCACTACCACGACCGCCTGCAACCATCGTCACTGCGGTTGCTTCACCTAAAGCACGACCAACACCTAAAATTATACCTGCAAATATCCCAGGCTTAGCTGCATTTAAACTAATACAAAACATTGTTTGAGTTTCACTTGCACCAAGCGCTAAAGAGCCATGTTCCATATCTTCTGGAACAGACTTAATTGCCGTAATTGATAACATTGTAATAGTAGGCATAATCATCATCGATAAAACAATAACTGTTGCCAGTGTTGACTGTCCACCTGCGGTAACTATGCCTATTTTATCAGCGAAGTTTCTTACTAATATTACTACATATCCTTTTCCGAACATCCCAAAAATTATAGAAGGTATTGATGCTAGGACTTCGATTGTTGTCGTTAAAATATTACTTAATACTTTCGGCGCCATTTTTGCGACAAAAAGGGCTGTTAAAACAGAAATGGGCGCACTAACGAGAACAGATAAAAGAACTACGTACATCGTATTAATAATTATATAGCCGATTCTATATTCTGGTGCAAAATACCTAGTTCCAGTAATAAACTTAAAGAAACTAACTTTATGACCATCATAACTCAAGAAAAACGGTCTAAAACCGCGCAATGCAACTATTACAATTATAAGTACTATAAATAACGCTGATAAAATAGCTGTAAACAATAAGATGTTTTTAGCTATTTTATCAATTCGTCTATTTCGCTTTTTCGCTTTATCCATTAGTTACGTAAATCTTTCCAGTTTTTTATTTCTCCTGTATAGACATCTTTTACTTGTTCTGTAGTAATGTTATTAAGTTCATTTTCACTATTAACTACTATTACTACTGCATCCCATGCAAGTCTTCCATATATAACGCCAGTACCACTTTCTGTGTCTTTTAGGTTTCTACTTGCAAAACCAATGTGTAAATTACCATCTGCTCTAGTTCCTTCATAAGCTGCACCTGAACCTGTATGATTGTGCATAGGCTTAAATCTTGGTGCTAATGCTGAGAATGCTGATGATAATGCTCTTGCAATTTTTTCAACTGATGTTGAGCCACCAAAGTGAATTTCAACTTGATCGCCTTCTGCTAATGCCGCAGCATGTTGATCTTTGATGCTATCCCATGTTGGTGCTGTATCTATTCCACCGACAATACCATCTTTATTCTTAATAATTTCTTTACCATCTTTTGAATCCATAAACGCTAAGAATGCTGCTACTAATTGTTTTTCAATCTCTGATCCAATATCTGCATCAGCTTTGCGAATATACATAAATGGTCTCTTTAATTCGTATGTATCATTTAATACATTTGCTTCAGTTGCAGCGACACCATTAAACTCTAAACCTTTAAGACCTGATCCACTTAATCCTGATAATGAAATATAACCAATTCCATTTTTATCATTTTTAACTGAATCCATCATATCGCCATTAGTGGATGCTTCTATATATCCATCTACTAAACCATCATTAGATTCAGCAAGTGCTTTTAGGCCGATAATTTCAAAAAATGCTCCTCTTGTTCCACTCGTTGTATCTCTAGTGTAAACTTTAATTGTTTCTTCTTTCCCTTTACATCCTACTAGTACAACGCCTAATACTAAAACTAAAATACTTAAAATAAATTTTCTCATCTTCTTTTTCTATCCTCCGTTCGTCTAGATTATAGCAATCTATATAAGTATAAAACTATCAAGAAATGTAATAACCTTGTAAAAAACTTGTAAGGATTTTCCTTATGAAAATAAAAAAAACTCATGAATTTTTCGCTTAATCATGAGCTTTATCTATACTATTTTTTATTTTCCCGTTTTATCGTTTGTTTCTTCTTGTAAATCTTTTTCTGTTTCTTCTTCACCTTCAAATGCATCATTAACCGTTGTAACTACTTTTTCTGTTTCAAAATTAATTGAAAGGATTTTTGCTCCCCATAAGTAATCAGCGTTTTTACTATTTGGGACAACAACGTAATCCCTTTCTTGTAGTTTATTACTATTAAATGCTTTTAATCTTAAAACGCTAACATTTTATTTCTAGTGTTCCATTCGTGGTTAACGTGATAACTAAGGCGAAAACTCGGTCATCCAAATTCAAACACGAATTATGGTATAACATACATTTTAATATGTGTCAATATTTTTTTTAAAAAAAGTATAAAAGTAATCATACTTTTAATCTAATAATAAAAAAAGCGTAAAAATACGCCTTTCTAAAATTTCATGTTTTCTATTTTTAGTTGTATTTTAGTAACTCTTCTACCACAACTTGAACATCTATCTAATTCTGTGAAGAATACATTCCTATAAAATTAACTTTGCTTCGCCTTGTTTTTTTATTGTGAAAGCATAGCAAACGCGAATAAAAACACGATTGTGCCGATGATTATAGCAGCTACATTTAATTTTTTGCCTACGCTATTGTTTGTTCTATTAGCAACAGATAAGCCAATACCACCAACAATCCATGCAACAAGCGGTATAAACATACCAACTATAAGAGCAACCAACCCCAAAGTTACACTATTATCCGCCTTAGCTTCTATCTCAGAAACTCTTCTGCCGCAGTTTAAACAAATCTCTGAATCTATATAAATTTCACTTCCGCAATATTTACAATACTTCATAACAATCTCCAATTATGTTTCAATTATAATTCCTTATAAATGAAATCCTAGTAAAAACATAGTATTTTAAAAACTTAACTTAATTATTTACATTTTAAAAAGATTCTTAAACTTATCCCAAGATGTCTGTTTACCTTCTAAATTACTGAATTCTTTAATTGCTTTTTTCTGTTCTTCAGTTAAATTTTTTGGTACTTCAACCTTTAATGTAACGAGTTGATCACCTTTTCTGCTTCCGTTTACTTGCTGGACACCTTTACCTCTTAGTTTCATAACTGTGCCTGGTTGTGTACCGGCCGGAATATTTAAATCGACATTTCCATAAATCGTAGGAATTTCAATTTTATCTCCTAAGGCTGCTTGCGCAAAACTAATTGGAACAGTTAGCAAAATGTCATCTTTTTTCCTTTCAAACACTTTATGTGGTTTAACGCGAAATCTTAAATATAAATCACCATTTTCACCACCATTACTTCCACCTTCACCATAGCCAGTCATCCTTAAGTTCATATTGTTATCAATTCCCGCTGGAACATTAACTGTCACATTCTTAACCACGCGCTTTCTACCGGTTCCACGACAACTACTACATTTATTTTTAATAGTCTTCCCACTACCACCACATGTGTGGCAAGTTTCTTGACTTCGCATCGAACCTAAAATCGTTCTTTGTTCAACAGTAACATAACCATGACCATTACATGTCTTACATTTTTCAATATCTTTCATGCTTTCTGCCCCAGAGCCATTACAAATATCGCAATCAACCTCAACTTCTAATTGTAAGTCTTTTTTAGTTCCTAAAACGGCTTCTTCAAAAGTTACTGTAATTGGTCTTTCAATATCTCTACCTCTTCTTGGGGCATTAGGATCAACTCTTCTTTGACCACCACCAAAAAAGGAGTCAAATATATCAGAAAATCCACCAAAACCTCCAAAACCACTAAAACCTTCAAATCCGCTGCCAAAGTTCGCATTCGCTCCAGCTGCACCGAATCTATCATAGTTCTTTCGTTTTTCTTCGTTTCCTAATACATCATATGCTTCTTGAACTTCTTTAAATTTAGCCTCAGCATTTTCTTCCTTAGAAACATCAGGGTGATATTTCTTCGCTAATGCTCTATAAGCTTTTCTTATATCTTCTTGTGAAGCGTCTTTACTAACGCCCAATATATCATAATAGTCTCTTTTAGACATCTCACACATCCTTTAAAAGTGGCATTGCTGCCACTTTTCTTTATTTATTTTAATTCTTTTCCTCGAAATCAGCATCTACTACAGTATCATCATCTTTTTCATTATTTGCAGATTCATTCTTTTGATGTTCTGCTTGAGCTTGTTGATATACTCTTATAGCTAATTCTTGTGTAGTTTTTTCCAGTGCTTCTTTCTTAGTTCTAATCTTGTCTAAGTCAGTTCCTTTTAAAGCCTCTTCTAATTCTTTAATTAAACTTTCAGCATTATTTTTCTCATCTTCAGTCACTGCTGAATCTAAATCTTTAATCGCTTTTCTTGTTTGGAAAATTAAAGTATCAGCTTCATTTCTTAAATCTGCTTCTTCACGACGTTTTAAGTCCGCTTCTTTATTTTCTTCAGCTTCCTTAATCATTCTCTCAATATCTTTTTCACTTAAACTTGAACCGCCTGAGATTGTGATTTTTTGAGATTTGCCTGTACCTAAATCTTTAGCAGAAACATTAACGATACCATTAGCATCAATATCAAATGTAACTTCGATTTGTGGAACTCCTCTTGGTGCTGGCGGAATATCTCCTAATTGGAATCTACCTAATGTCTTATTATCTAAGGCCATTTGTCTTTCACCTTGTAGAACATGAATATCTACTGCTGGCTGATTATCTGCTGCCGTTGAGAAGACTTGTGATTTAGATGTTGGAATTGTTGTATTTCTTTCAATTAATTTAGTGAATACTCCACCTAATGTTTCAATACCTAATGAAAGTGGTGTAACGTCTAATAATAATACATCTTTAACATCACCTGATAAAACTCCACCTTGAATTGCTGCACCCATCGCTACAACTTCATCTGGGTTAACACTTCTATTTGGTTCTTTACCTAATTCTTTTTTAACTAATTCTTGAACAGCAGGAATTCTTGTTGATCCACCAACTAATAATATTTGGTCAATATCACTAACTTTGATATTAGCATCTTTCATTGCTCTTCTAATTGGTGTTCTTGTCTTTTCAACTAAATCACTTGTTAATTCATCAAATTTAGCTCTTGTTAGTGTTAATTCTAAGTGTAATGGACCTGCTGGGCCTTGTGTAATAAACGGTAAACTAATTTGTGTGCTTGTAACACCCGATAATTCCTTCTTAGCTTTTTCAGCAGCATCCTTTAATCTTTGATACGCCATTTTATCTTGTGATAAGTCAATACTATTTTCACGTCTAAACTCTTGAACAATCCACTCAACTATTCTTGCATCAAAATCATCGCCACCAAGACTATTTTCACCGGCTGTTGATAAAACATCAAATGTTCCTTCAGCCAAGTGTAAGATTGAAACGTCAAATGTTCCTCCACCTAAGTCAAAGACTAAGATTGTTTGTTCTTTGTCTAGTTTATCAATACCATAAGCAAGCGCAGCCGCTGTTGGCTCATTAATAATTCTCATAACTTCTAAACCAGCAATAATACCTGCTTCTTTAGTAGCTTGTCTTTGTGCATCGTTAAAATATGCAGGAACTGTAATAACTGCCTTACTAACTTCTGCTCCTAAATAATCTTCAGCTGTTTGCTTTAGGTTTTGAAGGATCATTGCTGATAGTTCTTGTGGTGTATATTTTTTATCACCAATAGTTACTTTATAACTACTTTCGCCCATTTTTCTCTTAATTGAGCTAACTGTATTAGGATTAGTGATAGCTTGTCTCTTAGCTAATTCTCCTACACTAATCTCATCACCTTTAAACGCAATAACTGATGGTGTAGTTCTTGAACCATCTTTATTAGGAATAACAATTGCGTCTTTTCCTTCCATTACTGAAACAACACTATTTGTTGTTCCTAAGTCAATACCTATAATTTTATTTGTTTTTGCCATTTTCTTCACTCCATTCATTTACTGTTACCATTGCTGGTCTAATTACTCTATCTTTAAACAAATAACCTGTTTGTGTTGTCTTTAAGATAATTCCATTTTCTTTTTCTTTATCTTCTTCTTTTTCAACTGCATAGTGATACATTGGATCAAACTTTTCACCATCAGTTTTAATTAGTTTTAAGCCTTCTTCTTCTAAAATATCAAATATTTGATCGTTAATCATTTTAAATCCGCTTAAATAGTTTTTTAACTCTGGATTTTCTACATTACCATTAACTACTATATTCAATTGGTCAAGTGGTAATAATAACTTTTCAATTAACCACATATTATAATATTTCATGTTTTCAGTTAATGCTTTTTCGTTTCTCTTTTTATAGTTTTCTAACTCTGCGACTGCCCTTAATGCTTTTTCAGTTAATTCTTCTAACTCTTTTTTCATCTCTTCGTTTTCTTCTCTTAAAGCATCAAGTTCAATATCCTTTTTACTTTTCGTTTTTTTCTTTTCTACTTTTGGTTGCTCATTAACAACTTCTTCTTTCAAATTTTCTTTCTTTTCCATCATATCCCTCATTTTTTATATAATTTTGTAATATTTTTCGCAATATATTCCATCAAAGGAATTACCTTTGAATAATCCATTCTAACCGGCCCAATTAATGCTATAGTTCCTACTTCATATTCACTCACACGATATGGAACACTAATAATCGTGCACTGGTCTGTTGGCATAAACTCTGCCTCTCTACCGATTTTAAATGATAAACCTTTTTCATTACCAATAACTCTTAGTACATCTTTATTATCTAAAACCCTCAAAAGGTTTTTAATATCTTCTGGATCTTCAAACGTCGTTTCACTAATCATATTACCAATGCCTGATAAATAGACTTCTTCTTGACCCATACGCATAAACGCATCAATGAATGTATCAACTATCTTTTCTTGATAATCAAGATATTCAACAACTTCTTTTTCCATCAACCTTGAACTTAATATTCTACCAGCATCTTTAATATATTGATTTTTCAGTAAATCATCAAAAGTTTTAATCGTTTTATTGAAATACTCTAACGAGATACCATCAGGAATTCTAAAGACTTGCGATTGAACATTACCTTTATTAGTTACTATAAGCAATACAACTTCATCTTCCGTTAAATTAACAACATCAATCTTTTTAATTCTAGTTAAACTTGAATCAGGTCCCAACACCACCGATGTATAACTTGTTAGTTCGCTTAATAAATCAATGGCTCTTTTAACAGCATGTTCTTTTCTGTTTTCAAACTTTTCAAAAATACTATCAATAAGTGGGAAAAACTGACCTGTATCACTATCTCTAGTAATTAAATTTTCCAAATAGTATCTATAACCTCTTGTTGAAGGTATTCTTCCTGATGAAGTATGCGTCTTTTCTAAATAGCCCATCTCTTCCAAATCTTGCATATCATAACGGATTGTCGCGCTTGAATAATCTAAGTATGGTCTATCAGTTAAAACCTTTGAACCAACAGGAATTCCCGTTTCAACATAAATTTCAACTATCGCTTTTAAAATTAATTTTTGTCTATTTGATAACATTAAATCACTCCTGTTGGCGCTTTAAACTTCAAGTGCCATTTTCATTATAACTTAATAAATTGGCACTGTCAAGCATTAAGTGCAAATTAAAAGAAAAAGGCGCCAAATAAGCGCCTTTAACTGTTATTCTTTTTTTAAAATTGTTCGAACTTTTTCGTTTTTTTGTCTAATTTCTAGGAGTGTTGTATCTTTACCATGACCCGGACACACTATAGTGTTTACACTAAATCTCTCATATAACATTTTTACTGATTTTTTTAATTGATAATCTGAGTGTGACTTTCTTTTTGAAAACCCTGCCCCTTTAATTGTTAGTGTATCGCCTGTATATAGTTTACCATCATAATAATAACAAACAGATCCTTTAGTATGGCCAGGTGTATGTATGACTTCTACTCTTTTATCAACAAACTCTAACTTAGTATCATCATCGACTAACTTCAAATCAAGCCTATTTAAATCATACTCCCTTTTTGATTCACTATCTTTAAAACCATTTAAACTATCATCAATGAATAAAAAGTAATCATCTTTATGTAAATATACCGGACAATTAAAACGACCTATTAAACTAATATGATTCTTATGCGCATGTGTGAGTAATATCCCCCACAGCTTTAATCCGCTTATCTTTTCTACTATCTCTTCATAATTACATGAAGGATCAACAAGCATTACGCCATCAAATCGTCTTAAAATATAAGCGTTGGCTTCGCCTTTTAAACCTATGATTTTCATTATAATAACAAAAAACTATTTTTAAAAAATAGTTTTAGCGTTTTTCCCTATGTAAAGTGTGTTTTCTTTGTTTAGGGCAATATTTTTTCATTTCTAAGCGATCAGGTGTAGTTCTTTTGTTTTTATCTGTATAGTAATTTTCTTCATTACACTCTGTGCAAACTAATTTTACATATGTGCGCATATCATCAACCTCCATTGTCCGTTTATAAGTATAACAAATCTTTTTAAAGATTACAAGAAAATAATTTTTCATCTTAGTTTTGTTTGTGTGATATAATCATATTGGTGAATAAAATGAAAAGAAACAAGACAAAATCTGTCAAAGTGGGCAATCTAATCTTAGGCGGCAATGATCGTGTTTACATTCAATCAATGACGAACACTAAAACTGCCAATGTTGAAGAAACCGTTAAACAAATTCATAGACTAGAAAAAGCTGGATGTGAACTTGTTAGAGTTGCGGTTTTTAATATGCAAGACGCAAAAGTCTTGAGTGAGATTAAAAAACAAATAAAGATTCCCTTAATTGCTGATATTCATTTTGATTATAAATTAGCACTTGAATCAATCAAACAAGGCGTTGATAAAATTAGGTTAAATCCAGGCAACATTAATGATATTGACAAAGTTAAACTAATCGTTGATGCTTGTAAGGAAAAAGGGATTCCGATTAGAGTTGGAGTTAATAGCGGATCAATGAAAGATGATTTACCACCAACGGCTGAAAACATGATTTTAACTGCTAAATACCATATCAACATTTTAGAATCTCTTGATTTTCGCGATATTGTCTTATCGTTAAAAGCAACAGACATTGCAACAATGATTGAAGCCTACGAATTAGCTAGCAAAACTTTTCCTTATCCACTTCACTTAGGCGTAACTGAAGCAGGGCCAGCTTTTAGTGGTTCAATTAAAAGCGCAATCGGTATCGGTTTACTATTACATAAAGGTATCGGCAACACTATTAGAGTATCATTGACCGATACACCTGAGGTTGAAATAAAAGCAGCAAAAGAAATCTTAAAAAACTTTAATTTAATTTCTAATTATCCTAACTTAATTAGCTGTCCTACATGTGGCAGAATTCAATACGATATGACATCTATTATTAAAGAATTAGAAACATACTTAGATACCGTTAATAAAAATATTACTATCGCAGTTATGGGTTGTCCTGTAAACGGCCCAGGTGAAGCAAAACACGCAGACATTGGTGTAGCAGGTGGAAAAGACTATTCCTTAATCTTTAAGAAAGGAAAAGTCGTAGATAAAGTTAACAATAAAGACATCTTCAAAACACTCAAAAAAATGATTGAAGAATTTTAAATTATAACCTCTTTAATTTTATCTATTTCATCAGTTGTAAATAAGTAAAAATCAAAACATAATTCATCACATTTTACAAAAACAACTTCATTTTCATTAATATATTTTACGATACTGGAAACAGGTGGCGAAACTAATAATATTTTAGTTCCTTTGATCTTTTCAAAGCCGCCTGTTTTTAATAGTTTTAACTTCTTCGTTGATGCATCTACTTGCCAGTGTCTTCTTGAATTGATACTTAATTCTTTATGAATCCCTAAAAGTAATATCTTGACAAACACTTGCTGATTATTAACTGTTAATATTAAATCAAAAGCATTAGCCTTCACTTCTTTTATTTCACCAACAGCCCTTAATTTTTCTTTAATAGCCTTTAGGTGTTTTTCCTTGTTTAAATACAAGGCTAAATAAATGCCTACTATTATCAAAACTATTAATACTAAACCAATAATTATCTCCATATTACTTATCCCTTTCAACTAAATATACTATTGCTTCATAAGGTCTTAACTTTAAAGATTTAAGGTTCTTGTTTTCTTTTTTATAATTACTAATTAAAATGTCTTTTACCTTATAACCTTTTATCTCTATCTCTTTATTTTTATTAAAGAAATTAGCCACTACCAAAATCTCTTTATCTTCTTTTCTTAAGTAACAATAAATATCTTCATCATCCTTTAATAGTTGTTGGTATTTACCATAGATAAGCGTTTTTGAGTATCTTTTATCTTTTCTTAATTTAAAGATTTTCTGATAAAAATAGTAAAGCGAATCTTTGTCTTTTAAAGCATTTTTAACATTTCTTTTTTCATAGTTTTTATCTAAATGGAACCAAGGCTTAACATTAGAAAAACCAGCATATTTAGAATTGTCCCAACTCATAATTGTTCTAGCATTATCTCTTGATCTTATACCTTCTTGATAGATAAAATCTTCTTTGTTGAAACTCGCTTTTTCTTTTTCATGATTATAATGATTAATTAACGACACATCATTAAAATCTTCAATCTTTTTAAACGGATAGTTGACCATTCCTAACTCTTCTCCTTGATAGATAAATGGTGTGCCTCCTTTAAAATATAATGCTACCGCTAACATTGAACCAGAAAGAAACGGTTCATCTTCATTCCCATATTGACTTAACAAGCGTGGATGGTCGTGATTTAACCAGTATAATGGTTGCCACGCTTTTTTATATGTTTTAGTATGCCACATATTAAAAACTCTTTTTAGGCCAATTAAGTTAGTTTTAATTTTATCATCTTTACTTTTAACATCATAAACATTATTGCAAAAACAATGATCAAAATTAAAGACCATATTTAGTGAGCCTTTTTTGATTCCTGAATATTTAATCGCTTCTTTAACGGTTGCACTACCGCCCACTTCTCCTACCGTTAAAATATCGCCCTTACTAAATACTTCTTTATTAAACTCATCTAAATAGATAAATGTTTCTTTTAAATTAGAAAACATACGCCAGTCTTTTTTATATTTATCATTATTGTTTAGCTTGGAATCAACTAACTTTTTCTTTCTCCCTAAATGGGCTGCGGCATCAACCCGAAAGCCACTCACACCTAAATCCAACCAAAACTTCGCAACTTCGTGCATTTTCTTTCTAACAAATGGATTACACCAGTTTAAGTCAGGCATATGTTTAGAAAATATCTTCATGTAATATTCATCCGTTTTACTATCATACTCCCAAACTGATCCACCAAAGAAAGAGGCCCAATTAGTTGGTTCAGTTAAGCCTTCGTCTTTTTCTCTACCTTTTTCCCAAATATAAAAATTGCGATAAGGATTTTCTTTATCTTTCCTTGATTCAATAAACCAAATGTGTTCATCACTCGTCTGGTTTAAGATTAAATCAACGATAATCTTCATCTTTCTTTTTTTCGCTTCTTTAACTAAGTTTTTAAAGTCTTTAATAGTCCCAAAACTCGAATCAACTTTAAAAAAGTCAGAGACATCATAACCATTATCGACCATTGGTGATTGATAAAACGGACAAATCCATAAAAAATCTATTCCTAAATCTTTTAAATAGTCTAGTTTTTCTATTATTCCATTTAAGTCGCCTATTCCATCATCATTTGAATCTTTAAAACTTTTAATGTAAATTTGATAGCCAATAGACTCTTTCCACCATTTAGATTTATAAAAAGACATTGAAAAACTCCTTTTCTCGCTTTTAATTAATTATACAATAGATTTCAAAATATGTTAGAATATTTATAGGTGGTTATATGAAAATATTGACAAAAACAATAATCGTTTTAATACTTTCAATATTAACTATTAGTTTGTTGCCAGTGAAGGCAGAAAATAATAGTTTAGATATTTATTGTTTTTTCCTTGATCACAGACTAGAAGATTTAGAAGCTTCTCTTTGTGATAGTGAAGAGAATATTTTAATTGATTTTCAAAAAGCTGAATATAACTTAAACGAAAGAATTTGGTTTCGTTTTTATATTGAAGATTTTACTTTGCTTGATGATACTGAGTATAGTATCGTAGTTACTTCTGCTATTAGAACTGAGCAAGTAGTGTTTAGCTTCACCAATATTTACACAGAATATTATATGACTAAGTATGCATTTTCAAATGTCCTTGAAGATTTAATTACTGAAGTGACATATGCTACTTTTATTGATAGAAAACAAATTAAGTTTTTTACTAATTACCCTGTCACAGAACACGAAGTAAACATTTTAAAAAATGATGTTTATATTGATATTGAAGATTATACTTTTAATCATATAGCTAATCAGTACTTTATTAACCTCCAAGACGACTTAGACTTTAACTCTGAATATCACCTTGAATTAAACACCTTTGATGGTTTAACAGTCAGTCAAAAGATTGTTTCTCACACTGAGATTTACACTTCTGGTTTTTTTGAAACTCTTTTTAATTATACCAACAATGATTTAGGCGTGAAACAATCAAAAAACTCTACTACATTTAAAGTTTGGGCTCCAACTTTAAATCAACTAACTCTTAATTTATATAAAGGCGAATATCGAACATCTTTTAATATGAATAAAACAAGTGATGGCGTCTTTGAATATATAAATAATGGAAATTTAGCTACTTATGAATATACATACTCTTTTACAAGAGATGGCGTTTTACATGAAATTATTGATCCTTATGTTAAATATGTTTCTAACAATCGCGGCTTAATTGTTGATTTGTTTTCGTTAAACCCAAACGGATATAACCTTTGGAAACCAGAAAACACAGCTGAGAGTTACGCCGATTCAATAATTTACGAGTCATCAATTAAAAAACTCACTGGTAATTTACCACAATCTCACTTAAATAATCGCTACAATAGTTTGACTAATCTTAATCTCTTTTATAGAAACGATAAAAACAAGACATTTTCAGCCGGTTTAAACCATTTAAAAGAGTTAGGTGTAACTCACCTTGCCTTAAACGATTTAATCAAAACAAAACACTCTTTAAGTATCATTAACAGCGATTACCGCACTAAAACAACTATCGGTGCTGAGCATACAGAACTTAAACAGTTAATTAAAACATTAAACGAAAATGGGATTAGTGTTATTTTGGATTTAGATACTTATACTGATGTTATTGAGAGTTTAGAATTGTTGATGCCTGGTTATTATTATGAAACTAAAGAGGCAAAGATAATTAAAGAAGAAAATAAGGCCTTTTTTGAAACTAATCATTACATGACTAATAAGTATTTAGAATCACAATTAACATATTTAGTGAACGAGTTTAAATTTCAAGGTCTTAAAATAAGTCCATTAAACTCTTTTACTGTTGACTACTTAAACAATAAAATGAGAGATCTTGCACAAGATGAAAATTTTATTTTTTACGGAGATTTTATTAGTGCTTCTCCTAATAATACTCAAAAGAAATTGAGTTCGCCTTCTTCTCTTGATCAAGTTAGACATATTAGTGCTGTTGATGAAGATAGATTTAGTTTAGAAGATAGTTTCCTTAATGGTACAACTAACACTAGTTTAAAAGGTTATGTATTATCAACTTGGAGTCCAACATATAATACTTTAAGTGCTGATCAATCTTTTAAACGTTTAAGTTATTTCCCTAGTTTAAGCACTGATGAAAACAAACAATTAAAAGCCTTACAGCTCCTTTCTTACGGAGTACCAGTAATCAAAGGTGGAGAAGAGATAGGTTTTTATAACGATGATGAACCTTTAAATTATCAGTTAAAAGATACTAACAATAGTTTGTTCGTTTTATATAAAGATCTTATTAAACTTAAAAAAGAGCACCCTTCCCTCCAAATGTTAGAGCATTCAAAAATTAGAAGTGATGTTGTTTATACAGTTAAAAACAATGTTGTTGAATATCAAATAGTTAGTGCTGATGACCTTTATCCGCATATTTTAATTATTCATAACTTTGGCGATACACAAAACATTACTCTACCTGAAGGTTTAAAAGGATACTTACACTACAACCGCGATGGTGAGTTTAACTGGCAAGTCATTATTGATACCTTAAACCATTATCCTTTAAAAACAAAATTTGATAATAATAGCGAAATAGAACTACAAAAAAACCAAAGTTTATTACTTCACTTTGGTTTAAATAAAAGCAACATCATTGAAGATCCTATCCCAACTCCTGAACCTCCAAAGAAAGATAATTTTATCGTTTATTTATTAATCTCAGGTGGTTTGATAATCATTTTAGGGGTTGTTGTAACATCTTTGATTTTAAGACCTACTGAAAAAGATCACTCATAGTATTTCTTTAATTAAAGTTATTAACTCTTTTGGCGTATCAGCAAAATATTCAGGTTTATATTTAATTAAATCAGCCTTTTTTCTAAAGCCGTATAACACGGCTATTTTTTTTATGTTTGCGTTTATTGCTGTATTTAAATCAACTTCAGTATCGCCAATATAAATGGTGTTCTCTTTTTTAACTCCTAATAGTTCCATAGCCTTTAGCACCATCTCAGGGTTTGGTTTTGGTTTGTTAAGCTTGCTCGTTCCCATCATCACATCAAAGATACCATTAAACATTTCATCCATCAACTCTTTAACGGCGCTTTCTTGTTTGTTTGAGCAGACAGCCAACAAATAGCCTTCCCTTTTTAACTCGTTTAAAACATCAATTATCCCTTCATAAGGCTTAGTAAAGTCAAGTTGATGTTTGGAATAATAATTATCATAAAGACTAAATACTTCTTTATATTCTTCATCACTAAAGTTTTTCTCAAAAGCTTTTTCTAATAAATATTTAGGTCCATAACCTAAATGATATTTAATTTCTAATTCTTCTTTTAATGGTTTTTTATACTGCTTTAAAACATAGTTAACACTATTTGTTAAATCGGTTAATGTATCTAAAAGCGTGCCATCTAAATCAAAAATTACTAACTTTTTCACTTTACCACTCTTTCTATGATTTTATTATATATCTTTAACATCCGCTCTTCATCGACATAATTTTCTAATTCACTAATCTTAATCCACTTAACACCTTTAGTTTCATCATAATTTACCCTAAGTTCATCTTCTTCATTTCCAATAAAAGCGTAAGTAACATTTAAATGCTGGTGTGGACTAACCACTTCGCCATTTTTATAATGTTCAGCAACTGATAAAACTTCAATACTAACTGGATGCTTAAAGACTGGCTTTATATCTTTAAGACCCGATTCTTCTTTAACTTCTTTTTTCGCAACTTCTAAAAAGTCTTGCATACCATCCATATGTCCACCCATCCACGCCCAAGAATCATAAATCTTATGATAGACGAATAAAACTTTATCGTAATTAGCGTTAAAAACTACCGCTGATGCTGTAAAATGAAAAAACTTAAAGCGGCTATAAAGTTTTTCTTTATGTGTTTCATAAAGTTCTAGCATATAAGTTTTATCATTAATTTCATCTTTATTTTTTGGTTTATAATTATAAATTTCTTTAATCACTATTATTTTCCTAATTCATTTGTTATAGCTGTAGAACCAACAAATTGCGCTATAACCATGCCGTTTTTTATTAATACAATAGTTGGAAATCCAAAAATTTTAAT
This sequence comes from Acholeplasma sp., assembly GCA_012839355.1. GTDB lineage: Bacteria > Bacillota_I > Bacilli_A > Acholeplasmatales > UBA5453 > UBA5453. The sequence goes on along the minus strand of DUNK01000009.1, from coordinate 14,359 downwards.
CTCAGAAAATTGTTGCGCTCCATAATTGTTGTAATCTCTATTATCTGTTCTAGCTAAAAAGTCTATCACATCAACCTGATTGACAAAATATAGTGGCATTTCTTTATTTTTAGCTTGAGCGAAAACTAAATCTTGAACTTTAACACATGCTGGACATTCATCCTTATAAAAATAAACGTAATATTCTTCTTCAGGTTGTGTAAATGTTGTTTGTGGGCCTAAATGCTTATCTCTAAACGTCTCGTAAGTTTCTGCTTTTGTCTTTTTGTTGCAACCAACAAGTAAAAGACTGATTAAAACTAACATTATTACATTAATACGGATTTTCATCTTATATATCACCTTTCAATTCCTTTTCACTAACAAAAACTACTTCTGGTACAGTAAACATTTTACTAACTATCGCAAAAGAATATTCGTTAAAAAACGATTGATAACAATATAAATCTTCAATTTTACCACCATTAAAGTTATTAATAGTTCTTTCTATATTGAAAAAAATCTCTTTATATTCTTTCGTTAATGAACCATGATATTTAATATATGATTCTTTCGCTGTCCAGTAAAGGGTAAAAACCTCTGCTTTTTTATCTTCTTTTTGCTTTTTATAGTTTTCAAACTCTTCTTCAGATAAAACTTTTGTTGGATTTTTAACAATTCTTATCTTTTCGATATCACAACCAACATTTTCATTACTAACTGCTACCATAACATAATCATTACTATGGCTCTTAGAAATGCTTAAACCACTATCTTTTAAGATTGGTTTAGGGGTATATTCTAAACTAACTTCACCTTTATAACCGCTATCTATTAAAGCGTGTCTAAGCAGTAGTTCAGCTGTAATCATCTGTTTTTTCTTTAAATCATCTTTATTTTTATTAATTCTTTCTTGAATATTTAAATTAAGATAATCAAAATAGACGAATGCGTCATCAAACACTTTCGTTATATATACTTTTAACATCAATTATTTTTTAGAAAACTTAATGATTAGATAGCCTTGTTCAAGTGCCGCCGGATAAGGATATGCAACTTCTCTCATCTTTGGAAATAAAACATAGACTAGTTCTCTTTCATAATCTATTCTCGTGATAACGCCGTGGTCTTTTTCATTTTTTACTGCGACTTTTTCGCCAATAATTTTTGTTTCATCATGCCATGCCATAATAAACTCCTCCATTTCATCTATTAATAATAATTGGTATTTCTAATTCTTCTTTCGTTAACCCTGCGTGATGAGCTTTAAATGGTTCTCTATCACACAAAACAAACATTTTATTTTTAACTGCGATAGCCAAATAATCACCGATAAAACTATCCAACAATGAGTTTTTAACTCCATAACCTAAAAGGTTCGTTTCATATAACTCTTCTCTACTTAACAAGAGAAAGTCATCTTTAAAATATTTTTTAAATAGTTTTTCAAAGTTTTTCTTCTCTTCTTCTTTAACAAAGAATGCTGTAGCTCTCGCTTCTAGCGCTGGTTTTCTAATAAATGTTTTAACGACATCGTTATAATTATACAACTTTATCGGTTCAACATCAATTAAACCATGATCAGCTGTAACAATAACTAAAACATCATCTTTTATTTCTCTTAAAAATCTTTCATATGAGGCATTGATACTTTTAACACATCTTTTTACCTCATCAGTATATATGCCATTTTGATGAATAGTTAAATCAGGTTGGTCACTATAACAATAAGTAAATGATTTTTTCTTTTGAGTGATCATTAAAAGCCTATTTAATTGGTCATCAAATGTTTCATAGCCATTCGTTTTATGAAAACTTGGAAATACAACCTCAACATGCAAATCTTCATTTTTCTTCTTTATTTTATCAAGAATATTTTCATACTTTAAAAAGTTTTGTTGGAGTTGTGGTGAAACTATTTTATTTGCATCATAATAATCATAACCGAAAAATACAACTTCATGTGCATCAGCAAATTGATTGTATTGCATCCAACCAACGAACCCACTAACAAAAGACGGTTTGCCCGATAGTATAGCGTTAGTTGCCGCAACAGTCGTCGGTGGAAAAACACTATTAGCAACATGTTTTATGTTTTTTCTTAAACCATCATTTTCATCTAAATGAGCTTTAATAATATTTATACCTAAACCATCTAAAACCATTAGTATTACATGGTTATAGCCTTTATTTAAATATTCATCAACAACTTTTAAGGTTTTATATTCAATAAACGCATTATAATGTTTTAATAGACTTGCTGATAAATTTATAAGTGAATTTTCATAACTAACTTTAATCATTTAAATTCCTTTCAAAATTCCAAGAGTCTTTAACCATATCCTTAATTGTTAGTTTAGCTTCCCAGTTAAGGAGTTTTTTAGCTTTATTTGCATCAGCATATGATGCGCTAATATCGCCAGGTCTTCTATCAGTTATTACATAAGGTATTTTAATTTTATTGACTTCTTCAAATGCTTTAACGATTTCTAAAACAGATGTACCTTTACCGGTACCCAAATTAAACACTTCTACGCCTTCAAAATCGTATTCTAACGCCGCCACATGGCCTTTCGCTAAATCTACAACATGAATATAATCTCTTACACCTGTACCATCTGGCGTATCATAATCATCACCAAAAACGTATAGTTTTTCTCTAATGCCTTTAGCTGTTTGTGTGATGTATGGCATTAAATTGTTTGGTATACCGGATGGTTTTTCGCCAATTACACCAGACTTATGTGCACCAATTGGATTGAAGTATCTTAATAATACAACACTAAAACTTTTATTCGCTTTACTTATATCTGATAAAATCCTTTCGCTCATCGCTTTTGTTTCTCCGTAAGGATTAGATGTCTCTTTCTTCTCCATTAATTCAGTTAATGGAGGCGTTTGGTCGCCATAAACAGTCGCGCTTGAAGAAAAAATAAATCTAGGAACTTTATACTCAGTTGCTAAATTTGCTAAATTCATTGTCGAATTTAAATTGTTTGAATAATACATATAAGGCTTTGCTACTGATTCCCCAACAGCTTTATAACCAGCAAAATGAATAATTGCGTCGAATTTATACTTTTTAAATATTTTTTCTAACTTTTCATAGTCGCAACAGTCAATTTCATAAAAAGGGATCTTCTTCCCTGTTAATTTTTCTAATTTATCTAAAACAATAACTTCACTATTGCTTAAATTATCAATTATTACAACGTCATAATCTTTTTCTAACAGTTCAACAACTGTATGCGAACCAATAAAACCTAGTCCACCGGTAACTAATACTTTCATCATACACCTCTTTTTCTTATTTTTTAAAAGAACATTAAACAATAAAGCGGATAACGATGCAAGTTATCACTTACACTTAAATTATCTCTTGTTAGTTCTATTCCAAACTTTAAATCATAATTTTCATAAAGCGATGTTAGTGCTTTAGCTTTAGTATTATCAGCATCATTAACTGATAAAGCTGTTACAACACCGCCAACATCAACTATAAACTCCATATTTAATGTTGTTGATTTTGAATAGTAAAATAAACGAATATCATTTTTGGCTAATAAATCAGCAACAGTCGCTTCTAATACCGCCGAGTTTTCAATATTAAAGTTTCCATCCATAATTGCTTGTTGAGCTTGATAGCCAAGTCTACTCATTAGTAGGCCATGATCTTGGAAGTAAACTTTAAAAATGTTATATCTTGCGTTTCTATGAAACGGTAATAATAAGTTATCTAACTGGAATGAGATTCTTATCATTTCAGCATCATAGAGCCATAAAATAGACGACTCAAATTTTCTTGCATTACCTTTATCTTCTACAACTCCATATTGGAATTTCTTGTTTTCTTTCATCAATTGCGAATCAATTGAATTAAAGCATTGTAACGCTTTTGTTTGATTTGGACCTGTTAAATGGTCTTCAATCGCTTTTACATAAGAGTTATATATTTTTCTTTGAATATTTAACACTTCTCTAAAGTCATGGTTATTTACAAACGCACTAACAACCTCAGGCATTCCACCAACAACCATATACTCTTTAAATAAATTTATAAATTGTTCGTGTAAGATCGAAGGGATTGGTCTTTTCTCATTAAAACAACGATAAACATCATCAATCGCTTGAGTACTAATACCGTTCGCCCACATAAATTCTTCTAAATCCATACTAGAAACATTTAAGATTTCCTCATGTTCTAGCGGTGAAGGGTCAAATCTGTCGATGTTCGCTCCTGAAAATGAACTCGCCATAATTACATCAAAACGATTACCTTCAATCAATGTTTTTGCTGCTTCTCTAGCTTTAGGTGATAAATGAACCTCATCTAAAAAGATTAATGTTTCATTTGGAATTAATTTGCCTCTTCTTAACTTTAATGTAATTTGTTTAATAATACTTGAAAAATCAAGACTAGAAAAAAAGATCGATTTATGTACTGGATTATTTTCAAAATCCAAATGAACAAAATGATTATAATTTTCTTTTGCAAACTTTGTTACTAAACTTGACTTGCCAGAGCCTCTTGGGCCTTGCAAAAACAAAACTCCTCTATTTTCTTTTTCTTTCCAGGCTTTTAACGCCGATTCTGCTTTTCTTTTTAACATTTTTATCGCCAACACCATTATAACACACTGTTATCTATTTTAAAACTATTTTTTTACATATTTTTTTAATGATTATAAAACACACTTACATGTTTTAAAAGGCAACATTATTCAATTAAACCGATTATTTTTTTAGCTAATTCTTCATATATTTTACCATTGTACTCATCTTTTTCATATAAGAAACCTGATTTAGGTTGGTTAATTGGTATCTCAGCTAACAATTCTACCTTTAGCTTTTCGCTAACTGTTTTACCTCCACCCTTACCAAAGATATAATCCTTTTGTTGGTTAACTGGATTTAGATAATAACTCATATTCTCAATAACACCTATTACCTTATGTCCAATCTTTTCTGCTCCTAACCCTGCTTTAAGTGCTACACTTGCTGCGTTAACATGCGGAGTTGTAATAATTATCATCTTAGTTTGAGGAGCGTACTTTTGAACATCTAAAGCTGTATCTCCTGTTCCTGGCGGCAAGTCTATTAGTATATAATCAGTTTTTTCATGCCATTTTACACCTGTAAAAAAGTGGTTTAATAAACTACCCAACATTGGGCCTCTCCACATAATAGGTGTTTCCTTATCAATAAAGAATGCTGTTGAAATTATCTCAATGCCTCTAGATACAGGCGGATACATATGTTCCTCACTTGCTCCGGTCGGTTTAGCATCAGGAACTTCGTAAATATCAGCGATACTAGCGCCATAAACATCAGCATCAACTATCCCAACCTTTTTACCTAAACGGCTTAAAGCGTAAGCTAAATTAGCTGTTACAGTTGATTTACCAACTCCACCTTTACCTGATGCGATACCGATATAAATAATCTTTTTCGCACCTTCTTCAACAAAAGGGTTTTTTACAAAACTAATCTTAATACCAGGAAAACCTAACTCTAACTTAACTAATTTAGTTACAACTAGTTTAAATTCTTTTTGTGATTCGGTACTTATATCTTTTAAAGCTATTTCAACATTAACTACTCCTGTTGGGCCAACTGATAACTTTTTTAAGCCTTCAGTTTTTTTAAGTGGCAAATTATAACCAGGATCAATTAACTTTTCTAAATGTTTTTTTAATTCATCATAATTCGTCAATATAATCACCTCTTATTTTTTACTATCAATTCTTTTATGTAACAACTTGATAAAATCCGCAGTTTTAACTGTTACTTGTTCTTTTTTGCCGTATTCTCTATAAGTAACTGTATCGTTTTCTACTTCATTATCGCCTATTACTAGCGTATAAGGAACTTTACTTGTTTGATGTTCTCTAATCTTATAACCAAGTTTTTCATCGCGTATATCAAGTTCAACTCTAATATCAGCTTTTCTTAATTTTTCATAAACTTTATTAGCATATGCTTCATGATAATTTAAATTTACTGGTATTACAACTACTTGAACAGGTGTTAACCATAACGGGAACACACCTTTATGTTCTTCCGTTAAATATGCGACAAATCTTTCCATAGTTGAAACAATTCCTCTATGAATAACTACAGGCACGTGTTCGTCTTTACCATCTTCACCAATATAAGTGAGTTCGAATCTTTCAGGTAATAAAAAGTCTAATTGAATTGTCGATAACGTCTCTTCATGACCTAATGCTGTAGTAACTTGAACATCTAACTTAGGACCATAAAATGCCGCTTCACCAATTGCTTCTTCATATTCTAAACCTAAATCATCTAAAACTTCTCTTAATTGGTCTTCCGCTTGATTCCACATTTCATCATTATCATGATATTTTTCTTTGTTTTCTGGGTCTCTACATGAAAGTCTAAAAGAGTAATTAGTAATATTAAAGTCTTTATATACTTCAACTAATAAATTTACAACTCTTTGAAATTCTTCATTGATTTGTTCAGGTCTAACAAAGATATGCGCATCATTAAGCGTCATTTCTCTAACACGATGTAAACCTGTTAATGCTCCAGATTTTTCATATCTATGCATCATGCCTAACTCGGCAATTCTTAAAGGTAACCGTTTATATGATCTTGGTTCATATTTATATATAAGCATATGATGCGGACAATTCATCGGTCTTAATACAACCTTTTCACCATCAGGCATTTGCATCGGTGGGAACATACTATCTTGATAATGATCCCAGTGTCCGCTTGTTTTATATAGTTCATGATCAGCAATTACTGGCGTATAAACATGTTCATAACCTAAAGAAATCTCTTTATCAGTAATATATCTTTCAACAATTCGTCTGATTGTTGCCCCATTTTTTAACCAAAAAGGCAGTCCTGACCCCGCTTCGTTAGAAAACATAAATAATCCTAGCTCTCTACCTAGTTTTCTATGATCTCTTTCTTTTCTATCTTCAAGCATTTGTAAGTGTTCATCTAACTCTTTTTTACTATAAAATGCTACACCATAAACTCGCGTTAACATTTTATTATCTGAATCACCACGGAAATACGCCCCCGCAACACTTAAAAGTTTAAAATGCTTAATCTCACCCATATCGTTAACGTGACCGCCGCGACATAAATCAACGAACTCATCGTGAGTATAAATAGAGATTTTTTCACCTTCTAAATCTTTAAGCAATTCTAATTTATATTCATCATGTTTAAAAATCTCTAATGCTTCTTTATAACTAACTTCTTTACCTTTAACTATAGGCTTATCATTAGCTATTTTTAACATCATTTCTTCAATTTTTGGCAAATCTTCATCACTTAATTTTTCTTCGCCTAAATCCATGTCATAATAAAAACCTTCTTTAATCGCTGGACCAACCCCAAACTTCGCATTCGGATAGAGTTTAAGTACGGCACTAGCCATTAAGTGCGCAGCAGAGTGGTTTAAAAACTGAAAAGCTAAAGGGTCTTTTTTCGTAATAATCTTAAACTCTCCCTCTTCATTAATTGGATAGTTTAACTCGATTAGTCTTTCATTTAAAAGCGCACCAACTGAGTCTTTCGCTAAACTCTTAGAAATGCTTAACGCAATCTCTAATGGTGTTACTCCTTCATTAACATTTAATTCTGTTCCATCTGGTAATCTTAATTTCATTTTAATTCCCCCTTATATAATAAAAAGTCCTTAGAAAATTTCTAAGGACGAAATTTCGCGGTACCACCTTAGTTCCGTATAAAAATACGACACTCTAAATCTTTAACGCAGACATACGGCTCTGTTTTGCAGGCTGCTAATAAGAGAGTATACAGTTTGTTTGTGACTTTCACCATCTCACAATCGCTGTTGGTAAACCGTTTTTTGTTCTTACTACGCATTTCACAAATAATTATACCACTTTATTTTTTATAATCCAATATTATTCATTAAAAATATATGCAAAATTAAAAGAAAAGAGCAGTTACTGCCCTATCTTAATACCTTTCCTCAGTTAATTTGATTTGTGTTGTTAATTCACTAAGTCGCGTTGTAATTCTAACTGCCGCAAACTTATCATTATTAACGCTAGGATCAATCATATAATTTGCTAGTTGCGACATACTTAAATTAGATGATACAAGCACTGGTAAGCCTACACTTAATCTATATTGAATAACCGAACCAAAGACTTGATCTCTAAACCAACGATTCATAAACGCACTACCTAAATCATCCAAAACTAATAAATCGCAGTTTTTGAGTTGATTAACTTTCTCTTCTAATAAACCTTCGTCAATACTACTATGAACATCTCTAATTAAATCTGGCACATAGACAAAGACAGTTTTTACATCTTTACTTGCTAGCTCGTTAACTATCGCTGATAGTAAAAATGTTTTACCTGTACGATTTTGTCCATAAATATACAAACCTTTAATAAACTTTTTCTTTTCAAAGTTTTTAACGAAATCTTTCGCTTTATTTAAAAGTTTTTCTCTTTCTTCATTTAAAACTTCAAAGTCTTTAAACTTAGCGTCCAGTAAATATCCACTATGATATGTCGTATCAATATTTTTAGTTTTTTCTTTTAACTTTAGCTCTTCTTGATGCTTTTTAGAAGGTATATACTCAATGCTTACTGGATCCATACTTAATATTGGTTCATAAAGTTCTGTACTTTCGTTTTCAAGAAAGGCTTTTTTAAGTCTAATATACTGATATATTGTAGTAATATCATGATATTCATATTTTAAATTTTTAGTTTCTGAAAAAGATTTAATCTCTTTAATCATAAAATCTAAACTCATTACTCTTCCTCCTCATCAAAAGATGCAATAATTCCATCTAACCATTCAGGTTCATCATCAGAAACTCTTTTTCTCGTTTTACTTTTTGGAGTTTCTGGAATACCTTGTAAAACTCTTAAAGCATCTTTACCTGTTTTAATTCCTTTGCTCAGCCAATCAGCCAACACTTTTTCTAAATATACCAACGATGGTACATGACCTGTATATTTAATTGAAGCGATAATTACGCCGTTTATTAAACCAATATCAACAGCGTTTCTTTCAATAAACTTTCTAATTGTTTCTAATGCAACACTATTATTAGTCATCTTACCACCGATAACCGCAATAATGTCTTGTGGTTTTAATGTTCTTAAATCAACTTCATCAGCAACTTCTGGTTGTTTTTCAAAAGTAATTTGCGATTCAGTATAGTTTTTCTCAAAATACTCGCGTGCTAATAAGCCAATCTTTTCCGCAAATATTTTATTGTTTTCTTCATCATATGCTGATGATAAAATTCTTATCATTTCGCGTTCTGTAAAGTTATAAACATACATCACAGATGCAATTTGCGATATTACCTTTTTCGTGAAAATTCTACGTTTTTTAAGTCTAATAGGTAAACCTTCGTAGAAAGTCTCAAAATCAAATGCATCTTTAATAATAACTCCGCCATTATTTTTTCTACCAATAATAAACTTTTCACTACTTATTGGTTCATAAACTTTTGTTTTATAGACTTGGTCAAAAGCTTTAGTAATATTTTTATAACCTTTTTTAGATACTTCACTACTACTAAAATAACTAAATAGTTGGTCAAAGTTCTTATCGCCAACCTCGCTCTTTAAGTATGGTCCTAAAATCGTATCTAAGAAAAACTGTCTCGGTTTTAATGGCATATTTAAGCGAAACAAATATATATTATCTTTTTCATATGTCGTTAATAAACCAATCGCATTTAACTTATCTAAAACATTCGTTAGAGTTTCAACATTAAAGTTTAAAATATCTAAAAGATATTGCATTTTATAAATGTCTGTTTGTAAGTTTGTTGGGTTAACTAAATTAGACAGCATCAAATAACAACCTAAACTATTAGGTCCAATTAAAGGTTGATATAAAAGGCTTAAAGTCTTTATATCTTCACTACTACAAAATGAGCTCGTCATTACCCAAAAACTTTTGTTTGTCATAAAACTCCCTGTCTTTTAAAATCTTTTAAAATAATCTAATTCGTTTCTTAACCTTTCGTATAAATCTTGTATAACTGCTTTTGAACGGCCAAAGTCAAAAAACACATTTGAATTTAGTACAAAATCAATTGCAGTCTCTCTTCTGTTTAAAGAAACAATTTGAACATCTAATGTATCTCTCGCTCTTTCAAAAATAAACTCGCCATGATTATCATTTTCATGAATAAGCTGATATCCATAGCCCTTACAAACACGTTTAACTGCTTCACTACACTGTTCGTAACTATTACGATACCAATTAGTCACTAAACGGTCATCTTTTGCATTATCTGCTGTTTTGTATATTGCCATAATTACCCCCTAAATGCTTCATACCACTCTTTTAATTGTTGTTCGGTATGTTTTATCGTTTTATTATTATCTATTACATAATCTGCCTTTAATATCTTTTCATAAATTGGCATCTGTTCATTAATTCTTTTTTCTGCCTCAACCTTAGTTAGGCCATCTCTTTTTCTAATTCTTTTTATTTGTTCAGTTTTATTTGCATAAACAACTATTACATAATCAACTAGTTCAATAAAATTTGTTTCAAATAATAGTGGTATTTCTAAAAAAACAATCTCTTCATCGCAATTATCAATAATTTCTTTCATTTTAGCATAAATCATTGGATGTAAATAGTCCTCTAATTCTTTTTTCTTTTCCTTGTTAGAAAATATTAATTCAGCAATTCTTTTTTTATCTAGATATTCACTATCTTCACCAAATAATAGCTTATTAACTTTAAGAATAACATCCTCTTCGTTTAGTAATTCTGCATTAATAAAATCAGCGCTAATCACTAAGTGCCCCATTTTCTTAAAATAATTACTAACTACTGATTTTCCTGTTCCTAAAGAGCCTGTTATTCCGATTTTTTCCATCTTTACTTCCTCTGACAAACCTTACAATAATATGATGTTCTTCCACCTATCTTTTCTTTATCAATTAATGTTCCGCACACTAGACAAGGTTCATTATAACGATGATGAACTTGCAAGTCTTGAGCGAAATAACCAACATTGCCATCACTCTTAAAACTATAAATAGTTGTTCCGCCTTTAAGAATCGCTCTAGTTAAAACATCTTTAGAATATTTTATTATTTCTTTCGCTTCTTTAAAAGTTGTTTTACTGCCTAACTTAAACGGGTGAAGTTTCGCTAAAAACAATATTTCATCAGCATAGATATTACCAATACCAGCAATTACTTCTTGGTTTAAGAGTAAAGTCTTTAGTGGTACATTTCTCTTTTTAATGTTTTCATAAAACTCTTTTTCATCAATAGTAAAAGGTTCACTTGCTAACTTATTAAGTGGTTTAGTCTTATAAGTTAACTCTTTCTTCCTTAAATCAAACGTTCCAAACTTTCTAACATCATTATAAACTAAAACTTTATCATCTAAATAAAAGATAATATGATCGTGCTTATCAAACTCTTTTGCCGTTCTAATATAATACTTACCTTCCATTCTTAGATGACTAATTAAATCATAATCAGTTAAATCAAAAATTAAATATTTCCCGTGAGTGTCAATTTTATTTATTTTCTGGCCAATAAGTTTTCTCTTAGTTTCTTCATCAATCATCTTTTTATATCTAACATCAATATCTTTAATTGTTGAACCTTTAACGGTACTATTTAAAAACTTACTAACAACTCTTACTTCTGGTAATTCTGGCATTTTAATCTAACTCATACCAACTTTTACCAACAGATACATGCGTTTCTAACTTAACCTTTAAACTAACTGTTTTGCTCATTATCTCTGGTAAAACTTTTTTAATAATTTCTACTTCATTATTTGGAACTTCTAAAATTAACTCGTCATGGACTTGGAGAATAATTGCTGATTTTAAATTATTCTTTTCAAGATAATTATCTAGATCAACCATCGCTTTTTTAATAATATCAGCGGCACTTCCTTGAATCGGAGCATTCATCGCTGTTCTTTTCCCAAACGCTTTTACGTGACCGATTGAACTACTTAACTCAGGTATGTACCTACGTCTATTCATAATCGTAGTAACATACTTTTTCTTAATTGCTTCAGCGACTGTTTTATCTAAATACTTTTTAATCTCAGGATATATTTCAAAATATCTATCAATAAAATCTTTCGCTTCACCGACTGATGTATTAATGTCTTTTGATAAACCAAACGGACTAATACCATAAATAATCCCAAAGTTAACTGCCTTAGCTTTAAATCTTTCTAATGGTGTCACATTTTCTGTTTGAAAGACTTTCTTAGCTGTTTGGCTATGAATATCCAAACCATGGTTGAAATCGTCTATAAGCGTTTTTGAATCGCTCATGTGCGCAAGAACTCTTAATTCAATTTGGGAATAGTCAGCGCTAATAAAAACATGATCATCCTTACTAACAAAAAACTTTCTAATCTTTCTGCCTTCTTCAGTCCTTACAGGAATGTTTTGGAGGTTTGGTTCTAAACTTGATAATCTACCAGTTGCTGTTAATGCTTGCGTGTAAATCGTATGAAGTTTTGAATCTGCAAATAACGCATTTTCAATTCCTTCTAAATAAGTTGAAAAGAGTTTTGTAACACTACGATATTCAATAATTGGTTTAATAATTGGATGGTCATCAATTAACCTTTCTAAAACTTCAATATTAGTTGAATATCTCTTAGTTGCAGTCTTTTTAGATGGTTGTAAATTAAGTTCATCAAACAAAACTTCACCTAACTGTATTGGGCTTTTAATATTAAACTCTCGCCCTGCGTAATTATGAATTTCTTTTTCTAACTCTAATATCTCTTTTTCTAAAAGACTTTTTTGTTCAGCTAAAATATCTTTATCAATTTTAACACCACGATACTCCATTTTAGCAAGCACTGTAGAAACATCTATTTCTAATTTATTTAAATCAACTAAACTATCTTTTTCTAACCTTTTAGTAATTATCTCTTTTAACTTATAAATTGCTTGAGTCTTTTTAGTAATATGTTCAACTAATACATGTTCTTCAGGAACCTTTTTCTTCGCTCCTCTGCCATAGATAACATCATCATAATATAAATCATCATAGCCGAACTCACCAGCAACATATTTCATATCTTTAATGTTGATGTTAGCGTTAATTAAATAACTAGCTAACAACATATCATAAACCACACCGTTTAAATCATGACCTAACCACATTAGCGCCACTTTAAATGCTTTATAATCATAAGTAATTTTTGGTCTATCACTCTTTAAGAAGTCTAAAAATTCATTCGTCTTTAAAACTAAATCTAAACTAACAAAATAATTATTAGTTGAATTAGTAATGCCCACTCCCAAGATTTCTGAGTTATGATAATTTACATCATAAAACTCACAATATATCGCTAGATTATCTTCAATTAAACTAGTTAGTTCACTTTCTTTTTGAATAACTACTGTCTTTCTTTCTTTACTTTCTTCTTCCTTAACTTCTTCAAAGTAGGAAAACAAATTATAGTCTTCTTCAATCTCTTTTTTAACTTGAACTTCTTTTCTTTGAATAAAAGTGTGTAAGTCCATTCTTCGGTAAAAATCAACTAATGCTTTTTCATCTTCTGCTTGTTTTTCTATTTCAGCAAGTGAATAATCAACAGGCACATCAACATCAATTATCGATAGTTCATATGATATTTTCGCTTCTTTTTCACCATCAACTAATCTTTCGCCTAACTTACCTTTAACTTTTTCTTTATTAGCGAAGATATTTTCAATTGATCCATACTCCTGAATTAGTTTAATTCCTGTCTTCTCACCAACGCCAGGAATTCCTGGAATATTATCAGACGGATCACCCATTAACGCTTTTAAATCAACAATATATTTATGATGGATACCATATTCTTCATAAAATACTTCTGGTGTCATATCAACAACTTCAGTCAAACCTTTTTTCATTAGTTTAACAGTTACATTATCGTTAATTAATTGAAGCAAGTCTCGGTCTGATGAGTAAATATCTACTTTCATATCTTTGCCAGCAATTAATGAATAAGTACCGATAATATCATCTGCTTCATAACCATCTTTTGCGAGAACTTTAATGTTTTTATGTTTTAAGTATTCATGTATGAGGGGTGTTTGTACACTCATCTCTTCTGGCATCTTATCTCTACCAGCTTTATATTCAGGATAAGCTTCGTGTCTTCTAGTAGGAGCACTTGTATCAAAAGTAACTAAAATATGTGAATAGTCTTCTTCTAAAATCTTTTCAATCATATTAACAAACGCAAAAAGAGCATTTGTATAAAGACCATCTTTATTTTGCATCAATCCACTTCTTGAATGTGCAGTTGCATAATACGCTCTAAAAAAGAGCGAGTGTCCGTCTATTAAAATTAACTTCTTCATCTTAAAAACATTCTCCTCATACTACCA
>DUNK01000008.1 GCA_012839355.1 Acholeplasma sp. | reverse complement strand
TGAATGAAGGTTGGATTGACTATATAATGCCGCAAATCTACTGGGAAAGAGGTAACTCTCATGGAGATTTTAATAAAGTGTTTACTTGGTGGAATCAAGTAGCTAGTTATTTACCTGTTAACTTTTATGTCGGTATTGGTTTATATCGTGCAACTGAGGCTTGGGGAACTGACCCTTATGAGTTATCAGCGCAGTTAGGAATAATTGAAAACTCAACAGATGGAGAAGGTTATTCAATCTATTCTTATCGAAGATTTAATGAGTCAGGAGCACCAGCGACTCAATTAAACAATGCTTATGAAGGTTCAAATTCGCATCGTAAGAAGCCAAGAGTTTTACCAACCATAAAAAGTATGACACCGATTGTACCAGGTCATGTTGGAGTTAATCACTCTAACGGGATATTAATGTGGGATAGTTCAAGTGATGCGAAGTTTTATTATATTTTTAGATCAACTGGCACTTTAACATATTCAGATAGTGAAATATATAAAGTGGTAGGTAAAAACATTACTTCAATTACAACTAACGATCCATATGGTACATACAATTATGGGGTTAAAGTATTATCAGCAACTAACCATTTAAGTGGTCAATCAATTGAAGATCCATCACATACAACTTATTCAATTACTTATAATTTAAATGGCGGACAATTTGCTAGCTACAATAATAAAGAAGAAATAACAGAAGCATTTTTAACAGACTTACATGCATTTGTTAATCCGAGTGAAAACTTAACAACATTTATGCATGGTGCTGGTAAGACAAGCGGTTATAAAGGCTTATGGTTCACAAATGAAGATTATAAAGCGAAAGTTTATGAAGCGAATGTTAAATCTGGAAATAACAACTATTTCTTAAGCCATTCAACTTATGGACCAAAATGGAAACCACTAGCAGATTTTATGGTTAACTTCGTTAAAGTTGGTAACCCTGATCAAAGTTTCTGGGCAAGTCCATATACAGGCTGTATTAGATTACAACAATACTTAGGTGGAGTTAAACCAAGTACAGCATGGACAGATGAAGATATGGCAGCAATGCCAACAGGCTTATCTGCAACACCTGTCCCAACTCAATATAATGTTAATACTGCAACGATTACACTTCCAACTGCAACAAGAAGTGGTTATGAGTTTAAAGGTTGGTACACAGCAGCTACAGGTGGAACTAAAGTAACAACAATTCCGCAAGGTTCAACTGGTAATAAAGTATTTTATGCTAGATGGGAAGAGCAAACAGCATTTACTATTACTTATAATTTAAATGGTGGAGCTTTTGCTGGTTATAATAATAAAACAACTTTAGCAACAGACTTCTTAACAGATTTATATAACTTTGTATCGCCAAGTGAAAACCTAACATCATTCATGCATGGTGTAGGTAAGACAAGTGGATTTAAAGGTCTATGGTATAGTAATGAAACTTATCGTGCGAAGATTTATGCAATCAATATTCAATCAGGAAATAATAACTATTTCTTAAGTAGTAGTTTATATCAAGCAAAATGGAAACCACTAGCAGATTTTATGGTGAACTTCGTTAAGATAAATCCTGATCAAAGTTTCTGGGGTAGTGCCTCAACAGGAACATTAAGATTAAGTCAATATTTAAGAAATGTTAAACCAGGTCCAGCTTGGAGTGATGAAGATATGGCAGCGATGCCAACAGGCTTATCAGCTACACAAATACCTAATGAGTATAACGCTGATAGTCCAGCTATTACACTTCCAACAGTTTCATACCAACCTTTAAACTCATAACCACTTCTTGTTGCAGTTGGAAGTGTAATAGCTGGACTATCAGCGTTATACTCATTAGGTATTTGTGTAGCTGATAAG
>DUNK01000007.1 GCA_012839355.1 Acholeplasma sp. | reverse complement strand
TGAGACTCAAACAGCGATTGGCTTTATTAAAAACAGATTTCAGTATTATTTACAAACGCTTCTTAATTTAAAGCGTGTTTCTGCACCGCTTTTTGTTTTGTCTGCTTCAGGTTTAAATGATTGGTTAAACGGAGATGAACCTGTTAGTTTTATGATTCCTTATTTAAATGAAAGAGCGGAGATTGTTCATTCGCTTGCAAAGTGGAAAAGAAAAGCGTTAAGTGACTTTGATTTTCATCCAGGTAATGGATTATATACCGATATGAACGCTATTAGAAAGGAAGAAACATTAACTAACCTTCACTCAATTTATGTAGATCAGTGGGACTGGGAAAGAGTAATTACAGAAGAAGATAGAACATTAGACTATTTAAAAGAAGTTGTGAGAACGATTGTTAAAGCGATTCATCTTACAAGCAAAGATATTAATAAAAAGTATAAAAAGATTAAATATACAGCACCAGAAGATGTCTATTTTATTAGTACGGAAGAACTGCTTAAAAAATATCCGAATAAACCTTTAAAAGAAAAAGAATATTTAATTGCTAAAAAACATGGTGTTGTTTTTACATATCAAATAGGCTGGCCTTTAAGCAATGGTAAGCCACACGATAAAAGAGCCGCAGACTATGATGATTGGAATTTAAATGGTGATATTATTTACTATCACGAAACGTTAGACTGTGCGATAGAGTTAAGTAGTATGGGAATTAGAGTTGATAGTAAAAGCCTTTATGAACAATTAAAACACCGTGATAGATTGGCTGATTTAAGTTATCCATACCATAAGATGGTTTATGAAAACGAACTCCCTTTAAGTATTGGTGGTGGAATCGGTCAAAGTAGACTTTGTATGCTCCTATTAGAAAAAGCTCACATTGGCGAGGTTCAATCATCAGTTTGGGATCAAGATACAATAGATGCTTGTAAGGGAAAAATAAATTTAATCTAAAGTTGGAGGATGCTAAAGTGTTAAAAGAAAAAGAGATAATTAATTATATAATTACAAGATTAGCTAATTTAGGCTACTTTTACCAAGACGAAGATAATAATTTGTTAAAAGAAAGAGAACTCAGTGAATACATTGATGAAGAAATATTTGTTGAGTCGCTTTTAAGATTTAATGATGTTAGCGAGCCTATTATAAAAGAAGCTCTAACAAAAATTAAAAATCTCAACACTTTAAGTTTACTTAAAAGAAACGAAGAATTTCATGAACTTTTAATGAATGGTATTTTAATTAAAACGAATAAAAATGAAAAAAGAGTTAGAATAGTAAACTTTGATAATCCTTTTAAAAATAGTTTTGAAATAATTAAAGATTTTAAAGTTAATAATACTATTTTTGATATAGTCATATTTGTAAATGGATTTCCATTTATTATAGTAGAAGTTAAAGATAAATTAAAAGATGCATATAATGAAATTAGTAGTTATCAAAATGATATACCAAACTTCTTTTCATACAATGCATTTTCTTTATTGACTGATGGAAAAAATGCTTTAATAGGCACTGTTATGGCAAGTTTTGCTAGTTATAAAGAGTGGAGGATGGATTTAGATCTTAATCCTTTAGAAGTTTTATTAACTGAGTTTTTCAAAAAAGAAAGGCTGATGGACTATATTAAAAACAGCATTTTCTTTAAAGAAAAAGAGGCAGAAAAACCGGTCAAACTTGTTGGCGAATCTTATCAGTATTTTGGAGTGTTAAGAGTTTTAGATTTAATTAATAAATATAGAATTATCGAAAACATTAAGCATAAAATGAGAGATGGTAAGGTTGGACTAGTTTTAGAAAAAGAAGGCAGCAAAGCCCTTTTTATGGCAATGCTTGCAAAAAGACTAATCGGTAATGAGATATTTAATAAACCATCTATTGTCGTTTTAACTAAGGATGATGAACTATATAAAAGTTTTTATAATTTAAGAAGTTACCTTCAAGTAAAGTCTGTTAAGAGTTCAATAGTAAAAGAAGATAGACTTTTCTTTATGGAAACCTTTAGCGATCTTACAATAAATGAAAGATGTAATATTATCGTTATGGTTGATGAAGATTCAGTTAAAGGGAACTTGAATAAAGATAAATTACCTAATGCAACTTATATTGGTTTTACTATAAGGCTTGATGAAAATTTAGAAAAAGAATTAACCGATAAATATGGAAGAATTATTAAGTGTTTCTAAATGTAGTTAATAATAGTTTTATCCTTGAATAGTGGCTTATTAGATGTTTTTATAGTATAATTTTAGATAGGGAGGGATATTTATGAAAATAGATCCTATTTATAAAACATTAATGGAAAGTTTTGGAATCTCATCCCAAGAACAATACATTAAAGAAATAGTTTTAAAAGAAATGAAAAAATATAAAAACTATGAAATAATTACCGATAATTTAGGTAGTGTTTTTGCTTATAAGAAAAGTAAAAATAAAAACGCAAAAACATTAGTTATTGCCGGACACATGGATGAAACTGGATTAATGGTAAAAGATATTATGAGTAACGGTGGGATTAAAGTAATTCCAATTGGTGGACTTTTGCCTGAGGTATTTATTTCGCAAATTATGTATGTACAGACAGAAGATAAACAAATTCCTGGCATAATTGGTGCAGTACCACCACATATTAGTAAAGACACAAAAATGGATTTTGAGGATTTAATTTTAGATGTTGGTTTAGAAAGTAAAGAAAAAGTTTTAGAAGCGGGAATTGAAATCGGGCAAATGATTTTACCGAAAACACCATTTATGTTAACAGTTGATAATAAAAAAGTAATTGCGAAAGCTGTTGATAATCGCTGGGGGACTGGTATGGCACTTGAATTAATGCGCGATTTACATGATGTTGAGTTAGATTATAATATCGCAATCGGTGCGACAGTTCAAGAAGAAGTTGGGCTTCGTGGCGCTATGACAAGTTCATTTAAATTAGAACCTGATATGTTTATCGCATTAGATGCAAGCCCTTTAAATGATTTAAGAGATGCATCAGCTAGTGGTAAGATGGGGGAAGGTTTTTTAGTTAGATTATATGACCCAAGAAATATAATGAAGCCGAGTTTATTTAAATATATTAAAGATGTCGCAAAGAAAAATAATATTAAACATCAAGTATATTTTTCCAAAGGTGGAACGGATGCTGCAGCAGCACTAATTAGTAGATGTGGTGTGGTTGCGACAACAATCGGTCTACCTACAAGGTACATTCACTCAACTGCCTCAATGTTTAATTTAGAAGATCACTTCAGTGCTCATAAAATGTTAAGAGCTTTAATTAAAGACTTAACGAGTGAAAAAATCAAAGAACTACAAGAAAATTAATAAATTAAAATAAAAAAACTTAAGGGACCCATATGGGCCTAAAAAGGAGAAAAGATGAATAAGAAAAAGATTTATAACATGACGCTTTTTGCGGTGTTTGCGAGTATTATTATGTTATTAGGTTTAGTACCTAATATTGGGTATATAACATTTATACCTGGAATTGCAAGTCTAACAATAATCCATATACCTGTTTTGATTGGCATTATGTTTTTACCGTTAGGTTATGCACTTGGATTAGGTTTTACTTTTGGACTTACAAGTTTAATTGCGGCCTATGTTTATGGGAAAACTGCTTTTGATTTTGCTTTTCAAAATCCGATAATAGCGATAGTCCCAAGAGTATTATTTTCTTTAGCAGCTTATTATATCTTTCATGGATTTAAAGTTTTATTCAGCAAGATTAAAAACGGGAAAACATATAGTTTTATCGTAGTAACTGTTGTTACAGCATTATTTTTATATTTTACAAGTGTTGGTTTAACTAAAGTAACTGGTTGGGATATCCGTTTTATTTATATAGGTGCATTTATATTATTAATTGGTTTAATGATTTTATATTATTATTTCTTAAGCCAAGATAAGTATCAAAACCTAACTTATATCCCTTCAGTCTTTATTACGGCAAGCTTGGTGCACTCAATGATAGTTTTAACATTAGTAGCTTTAATGAAGCCACTTGCCTATGGAGAAGGAACAGATATTTTAGGAGTTATTTTAACAGTTATGTCAACGAACGCTCTATTTGAAGCGTTAATAGCGGTTTTAATCGGTTCACCCATTGTGGTTGCCCTTTTTAGTTTAAGAGAAAGCGAGGAAAGAGAAGATGACATTATTATTTGATGTAGGTAATACAGAAATAAAACTCGCTATAGCGAAAGATAAAAAGATCTTAAATAAGTACCGTTTCAAAACTAAACTTAATTTAAGTGATTATGAACTATATTTAAGTTTTTATAATATAGTTAAAGATTTAAAAATTAAGCATATGGTTATTGCAAGTGTTGTTCCTGAGGTTACTTATATATTAAGAGAAATTGCTAAGAAACATCTTTTTGTTGAACCATTAGTGCTTGAATCAGGCACGAAGACAAGTTTAAAAATAATTGCTGATAACCCAAAAGAAACAGGTGCAGATTTAGTTGCTTGTTCAGTGGGAGCGAGTGCACTTTATGAGAAAAGTTTGGTTATTGATTTAGGCACTGCAATTAAATATTTATATGTTAAAAACAACACTTTATGTGGAGTAATAATCGCGCCAGGAATGGAAATAAGTTTAGCTGCACTCACAAAAAACACCGCTTTGCTACCGAAGATAGACTTAAAAATTCCTAAGAAAATTTTAGGTAATGATACAGTTAGTTGCATGCAGTCTGGCGTTTTATATGGGACCGCAAGTCAAATAGACTGTATGGTTGAAAGAATTAAAAAAGAAGTCAAAGAAGACTTTGAAGTAATAATCACAGGCGGATTTGCGGAACTATTATTACCGATACTTGAAGTGAAAGTAGATTATAGACCGAATTTGATTTTTGAAGGTTTATTAGAAATATTAGAAAGAAATAAACAATTAATTTAGGGGGAAAATATGGCACACAAAAAAGCTTATAACCTTTGGTTAAATGAAAAAAATCTTGATGCAGGATTAAAAGAAGAATTAAAAAACTTAAGTGAAGAAGAAATCTTAGAATCTTTTTATAAAGATATTGAGTTTGGGACAGCTGGCGCAAGAGGTATTATGGGCCCTGGTACAAATAGAATGAATATCTATACAGTTAAAAAGATGAGTTTAGGTTTCGCAAGATATATTAAAAAGACGGCTAAAACTAGCAATTATAGTGTAGCGATTAGTTATGATAACCGTAACAACTCGCAACTATTTGCCTATACTGCAGCACGCGTTCTTGCAAGTGAAGGAATTAAAACCTTTATTACGAAAAACTTAAGACCGACACCATTTTTATCATATATGGTTAGACACTTTGCGTGTGATGGTGGAATTATGATTACTGCTAGTCATAACCCAAGAGAATATAACGGCTTTAAAGTTTATGATTCGCATGGTGGACAGTTAGTTCCTGATGATGCAGCAAAATTAGTTGTTGAAGTTAATAAGATTAAAGATTATTTTAACATTCAAGAATATAATAGCGATAAATATATTAATGAAGTTGATTATGATTTAGATTATGCGTACTTACAACTTGTTAAAGAAATTCAACTAACAAACTTAGAAGAAAAGCCATTAAAGTTTGTTTATTCACCACTACATGGAACGGGTGGAAAAATGATTAAAGAATTATTAGAAGAGTTAGGATATAACATTATTCCTGTAGAAAAAGAAATGGTTCCTGATGGTAATTTTACCCATGTCAAGTCAAGTAACCCTGAAGAGCCAAGTGCTTATATTAACTCATTAGCTTTAGCGAAAAAAGAAAATGCTGATTTAGTTTTAGTTACAGATCCTGATGCTGATAGATTAGGGATTGTTGTTAAACATAAGGATGAATATATCCCATTAAATGGTAACCAAACAGCAGCACTTGAACTTTATTATATTTTAAATAGAAGAAAAGAATTAAAGACTTTAGATAAAGAAGGAATTGTTTATTCATCGAATGTTACAACTCCGCTTATCATTGATATTGCTAATCATTTTGGTGTTGAAGTTAAAGAAGTTTTAACAGGCTTTAAATTTATTGCTGAAGGGATTAGAAGCACTGATAGAAGTTATATCTTTGGAGCTGAAGAGTCATATGGTTCTTTAATTAGTCCTTTTGTTAGAGATAAAGATGCTGTTCAAGCAGTTTTACTATTAGTTGAGATGGCAACTTATTATAATACTTTAGGTTTAACGCTATATGATGTTTTACTAAAAGTTTATAAAGAGTTTGGTACTTACGCTGAGAAAACTTTATCAATTACTTATGAAGGTATTGCTGGTCAAAACCAAATCAAGAAGATTATGGAAACATTCAGAAAAGATTATTTAGAAGTAAAAGGTGAAAGTTTAAAAGTTGCTGAAGACTATGAAAACTTAACTATTTATAAAGATGGCAAGTTAACAAAACTTGACTTTGAAAGGTCAAATGTTTTAAGATTTATTTATAAATCTAATAATAGAGTTATTTTAAGACCTAGTGGCACAGAACCAAAACTTAAAGTATACTTATATGTAAAAGATGAAACATTAGAAAAAGCTTCTAAAAAATTAGAAGAGATTGAAAAAAATGTTTTAGCGCAAATAAAGGAAGTATAAAAAATGTATAAAGGAAGAAGAAAAAAAGTATTTAAAAGTTTAGAAGATAACTCAATGCTCCTTTTATATTCCGGAGTAGCACCAAAAAGAACCGCTGATCAACTTTATCCTTATGAAGTTAATCGTAACTTTTATTATTTAACAGGAATTGATCAAGCAGATAGTTATTTATTAATGCTAAAAGGAAATAAAAAAGAAGAAGCAATTCTTTTTCTTGAGCCTTTAAATCCTTTAAAAGCTAAATGGGATGGGCCAACTTTAAGTTTTGAAGGTTCAAAAGAGTTAAGTCAAGTTGATAATGTTTTAAATAATGATCAAGTTAGAAACTATATCGCTCGGTTATTAAGTCCAACAAGAGCGGCTAGTTTTGGCACGCTTAAGCATTTTTACTTTGATTTAGAAAGAATGAACGTTAACGAAATTCCTTCGGTTGGTGAAAAGTTCGCAAATGATTTTCAACAACTTTATCCGCATTTGGTAATTAAAAATATTAATCCGATTATTAATGAAATGAGAAGTATAAAAGATGCTAGTGAAGTAGATTTAGTTAAAGAAGCGATAGATATTACTAATAAAGGAATATTAGGCATTTTAGAAAATTTACAGCCTGGCTTAAAAGAAAATCAACTAGAAGCTTATTATGACTTCGTTTTAAATTGGCATGGTGTTAAGCCATCCTTTAAAACAATTATAGGTTCAGGTGTTAATGGGACTATCCTTCACTATAGCGATAATAACTCTTTAATGGAAGACGGAGACTTAGTTTTACTTGATTTAGGTGTTGAGTTTAGAAAGTATTGTAGTGATATTTCTAGAACATTTCCTGTTAATGGTAAGTTTACTCCACGCCAGAAAGAAATTTATGAAATAGTCTTACACACAAATAAAGAAGTAATTAAGTTTTTAAAACCAGGAGTTACTACTGAAGAGTTTAATAATTTAGCGAAAAAACTTCTTGCGGAAGGCTTAATGAAAATTGGTAAGATTCAAGATGAAAGTGAATTAAGCAAATATTATTATCATTCAATTGGTCACTTTTTAGGTTTAGATGTTCATGATGTTGGTAATTATACAGAACCATTTAAAGCTGGTCAAATTTTAACAGTAGAACCTGGACTATATTTAGAAGATGAAAAGATAGGAATTAGAATTGAAGATAATATCTTACTTACTAAAAATGGAAACATTAACTTAAGTGAAAAGATTCCAAAAGAAATAGAAGACATTGAAAGAATAATGGCTGAAAAATAAAAAGAGAGTAAATAAAAGTAAAATAAAAACTACTTTGTATCATTAAATAGAGGTGATGATATGAAAAAGTGGTTTTTATTTTTATTAGTGCTGTTATGTATGACAGTAAATAATAGTACATTAAAGGCTGATAGTGATTATAAGGCATATCAAGAGATTGAACTTGAAAGTGGTAAGTTTTTAAGTGAGTACACAGAAAAAGAGTTTAAAGAATACTATAAGAAAGTAAATAAAAGAAGGTTTTTTGGTTGGCGTGTTTACGAAGTACATAAAGATAAAAAGGTTACTTATAAGACTGAAACACTTTTTTCTTACTATAATGATGGTACAACTCCAATTGAATATACTTATAAACGAACAAAAAAAGAATCGCACTCGCAAAGTTTATCATCAACAGGTTCAATCGGTATTGATGCAAGTGGGAGTGTTGCGAAATTTAAAGGAGGGCTGAGCTCATCTTTAAAGATAACAGAAACGGAAAAATATGATGCCAGCAATCAAGAAGAAACAACATATAAAGCATCGATTGATCCAGGCACGATGTTAACCTTATATATTGCTGGTGAAGGTAAAATAAGTAATGGTGTAGCGTGCAAATATGTTTTTTGGATTAGAAATAAACGTGGAGGTTATGAGGTCTTTACTATTACAACTCAATATTACAGGTTGGAGAAAATTAAAATATGATTAAAAAGATCTTTTTACCTTTTATTATTCTTTTAATATGCTTTTTATTAGTTATTAACTATTTATCATATAAAAGTCCAACAGAGACTAAACTAATTACTCAACAAAAAGCCTATAGTTTAAGTGGCGATACTAATTTAAAAATTTTAATGTACACGAACAGGAAAACAGCTTATCAAGAAAAGGAAGCATTTGATGTAGTCTTTTTATGCGACTTTGATGAAACCAAAAAGTTAAACTTAGAATTATTAAACATTAGTAAATCCAGCAAATATGAATATTTAAAAGAAAAATATCAAGAGTATCAATACACTTTTAAGTTACCGATCTTGAATGCTGATTTTTTTATTGAAGAGGCATATTTATATATTAGGCTTAAAAATGGTAATGAACAAAAATTTAAAGTTGGTTCGTTTGATTATTATTACATCGAAGAGCTATTAAACATCACTGAACTATTTGGGAAAAGATATGCTGATTTTCCAACTTTAGAGAGCGTAAGTATTAGGTTTAGTTTAACTGAAGATATTTATATCAATAATATTATTCTAACTAAAAACTTATTTACATATGTCGGCAAAACAGTTACTGATAATGAGTTAATCACGATTAATTTTGATAAGTTAGATAAGATAACTGATGAGTTAACGATTAAGATTGATTATCATATAAACGGAGAGCAATATGAAAGTATAACTCCTTATTTTATCTTTTATGAAACGTTTGAAAATCCACTTATCTATGGTGTGTTAAACAATGTCTACTTGCTTGATTGAAACAAAAAGCCTTTCTAAAAGATTTAAAGATTTAATAGTTATAGAAAACTTAAATATTAATATTATGAAAGGTAAAATATATCTTTTAACTGGCGAAAACGGAAGTGGCAAATCAACTTTTTTAAAATTGTTGGTTGGCCTATATAAGCCAACAAGAGGCGTTATAAAGAGAAGTTATCAGAACTTTTCTTATGTTCCTGAACTTTTAATCTATAAAGATAAAATAAAAGTATCTAAGTATTTAAATCGTGTCACTAAACTTTTAAATGTCAAAAGAGATTTAGAAAAAGAAGAGTATTTTTTAATAGAAACAGACAAATGTTTAAACGAATTATCAAAAGGTAATCAAAAGAAGATTATGTTGTATCTGGCGTTTTTGAAAGATAATGAAATAGTCTTTTTAGATGAACCTTTTGATGGGCTTGATAAAGATATATTAAAAAGAGTTATTAACTATATTAATGATAATAGTGAAGTAACATATGTTATCTCCAGTCACAATAAAAAAGTTTTTGAACTATTAGAAGAAAAAGAAGTGATCAGTTTTGATTAAGTTTATTAAATATCATTTACTTTATTTATTTAATGATTTATGGCTACTATTAGCGATTATTATGTGTATCGTCAGCGGTTTTTTGTTTATCTATTTAGGTAATGGTTTTGATAGTTATTTATTAAGACTATTAGAAAGACAAAATTACTTAAAAGAATTTGAACATGAAGCCTTTTTGGTGTGCAATTTAATCTTATGTGTATGGGTAATAGGAGCGAGCAAAGAGATGTTTAACATTAATGATCCGCAAATAATGATTATTAATAAAAAGAAATATGTCACATCAAAAATAATTGCATACCTTCTTTATTATTCATTTATTAGTTTATTAATATATGGTATGTATCAAATTGTTGTATATTTTTTATATGGAGTTGTTAAGTATAATTATGATTTTATTATTCATCTTTTATTAAATGTTTCTTTAGTCCATTTAATGGTTGTTTGTTTTAGCGGTAAAAATAAAAACATTTTAGTAACGATAATATTTATTGTTATATATTTAATAGTTAACACAATCTTACAAGCAGAGTTTTACTTAAAAGGCATTTTAGATTTTTTTATCCCTTATCTAAGTCTTAAACATCCAAAGATGGGATATATCCATAATCTATTAATGATGATGCTTTTATACATTACAGCGAGTTATAAGCATATTAGTTATTATGAATAATTGTAAATATTTATAAATAATTAAATAAAAGTAATTATTTTGTTGACAAGCACATCTTTTTTTATTATAATACTAACGGTAAATAAATAAGTGAAAAGAAGAAGTATCCACTTCTCGCCTGATTGACACGGTCTTTAGGCAAAAAGCACAACCTCAAATTGTAACTTTTTAAGTGGATATTATTGTATCCGCTTTTTCTTTTCATAAGTCTAGTTATTATCACTTGGGAGGTGAAAATCATTAATAGACGAATTCAATCAAAAGGCGATTTAGTTAATGACTCAATTCCTTTTAACGAGGTTTTAGTAATTGCTGATGATGGCGAAAAACTTGGAGTGTTAAGTTTAGCTAATGCGTTAGAGAAAACTTCTGCAAAAGGATTAGATTTGGTTGTTGTAAATCCGAACGCTACTCCACCTGTTGCGAGAATGATGGATTATTCAAAACATCGTTTTGATCAACAAAAGAGAAAGCGTGAAATGAAAAAGAATCAAAAGACTATTCAAGTCAAAGAAGTAAGGTTGTCGCCTGTTATTGAGGAGCATGATTTAAACACGAAGTTTAGACAAGCGAAAAGATTTATTGAATCTGGCGATAAGGTTAAGATTACATTGAGGTTTAGAGGTCGTATGATTACTCATTCTGACCAAGGTTTTGCTGTGGTAAATGAATTTATTGAAAGATTCGGAGACACGATTAAAGTTGATTCAAAACCTAAGTTAGAAGGTAGAGTAATTAATGCGCTCATAGTACCAAATACTAAGAAGAAATAGATAGGAGAGATGAAAATGCCAAAGCATAAAACACATAGTGGTTTAAAGAAAAGAATTAAAGTTACTGGCTCAGGTAAATTAAGACGTCACCGCGCTTATAAAGGACACTTAGCAGCTAGTAAAACAACAAAACAAAACAGACAATTAAGGAAAGAAACAAGCGTATCAGCAAGTGATGAAAAGAGAATGAAGTCGCTTATTTCTAATATGAGATAGGGGGGGAAATCAAAATGGCAAGAGTTAAAAGTAGTGTTGCTTCAAGAAAAAGAAGAAAAAAGATTTTAAAATTAGCAAAAGGTTATTTTGGTAGTAAAAGAACTCTCTTCAGAACAGCTAACGAACAAGTAATGCGTTCTTTAAGATATTCATATATTGGTCGTAAGCAAAGAAAAAGAAACTTCCGTAAATTATGGATTCAAAGAATTAATGCTGCATGTCGTTTAAATGAAACTAAATACTCACAATTTATTTATGGTTTAAATTTAGCAGACGTTGAAATTAACAGAAAAATGTTAGCAGATATTGCTGTTAATGACCCACAAGGTTTTGCTACTTTAGTGGAAGTTAGTAACGAAGCAATTAAAGCTTATCCAAATGGTAAAGCATCTAAACCAGCTAAGGTTGAAAAAGTTAAAGAAGTAGTTAAACCAGCTCCAAAAGCTGCACCAAAAGTAGAAAAGAAAGTTGAAGAGAAACCAGCAGCACCTAAAAAAGAAACTAAAGTTGACTTAGATGGTTTAACAGTGGCTGAACTTAAAGAAATGGCTAAAGATAAAGGTTTAACTGGCTATAGCGCTTTAAAGAAGGCTGAATTAATTACAGCACTTAAAGAAGTTTTATAAGAATTTAAAACACAACGATTAAAGTTGTGTTTTTCTTTTTAAATGTAGATATATTAAAAAACAAAATGTTTTTTACTGTCTTTATTAGACAAATCTTAAGAACTAAACTATAATTAAAGTATGAAAAGAAGATTTATAATAGCTTTGACAATATTGATAGCACTTATGGCGGCATACGCAATATTAAGGATAGTGCTACCCCCAAGTACTTATGCATTAATAGATTTATTAAGCCTTTTTGTTGTGATATTTGATGTTATTTATCTATGGTTTGGCATACCAAGATTGATAGTTTATATTATTTATGCTGCTTTTATGTTGCCAGCATTATATTTTTTCCCGGAGAAATATCATATTTTATTAATCTTCCTTTTTACAATTATTATCGTTTTAAATCCGCTTGCTGGGTTTGAACATATGATGATTAAAAATTTAAAAGATAAGTATACGAAAGTTCTTGATTATGTTCCACGCGGAAGATATAAAACATATTACCAATATAAAGATGAAATGAAAAGCCATTATCATTTACCGCAATTTCAAAAGTTTTATACTAAACGTTCTTATAGAATGCTTAGTACGATTTCAATTTTGATACTGTTCTTTTCACTCATCTTTTTATTATTGACAAGTTCAAGCGATATCGTCATAGGCGAAGGTTGGAATTCGCGTAGTTTTATTACGCTTTATTTAGCAATTTTATTTACAATTGCATTAATTATTTTGTACAAAAAAGGATTTGTAAGTACATCAAGAGTGTTTAAAATAGGTATATTCCCACTTGGAATAGTTATTTTATCAGTGTTATCTTATAACATTGTAGTGAAGATTCTTTTAGTTATCGGTCTTTCTCTTGGATTTATTGCGGTTATAATTAGTGAAACAATTAGATATCATTTAAGAGTTGTTTATTCTAGTTATCATTATTATGATCCACAAGAAGATGAACATGTTTGGGCCAATGCTTTATATGAGCAGTTTGCGAAAAGCGAAGGAATAAGAGAAATGAAGTTAATTGAGTTTAAAATGCCTGAAGAACTATTTCATAAACAATTTAAAACATTATTAGTCTTTACTAATTTTTATAAGACAATTATTACGGCGTACACAATAAAAAGAGGAACAGTCAATTTATATATTGAATACTATAAAGAAAAAACGATTGATAGAGTTAAGAAAAGAATTGAAAAGATTTATAATGTTGAGATAACTAGTGAAGCGATTGTTACTGAGAAAGAGTATGAAGAAAAGTTTTTACAAAACCACGAATATATAATCGCTAAAACAATTAAGTTATCAAACCTATTAATAGAATTAGATATAGAAGCACCTGTTATTGTTAGCGTGTTTATGCGCTTTAATAATGTTGAAGCAGCACAGCCTTTAGCTAAACAATATAAAACACAACTTTTAGAAAATGAAACAGACTATTGCTTGGTTGAAAGTTCAATTACTGTTGAAAATCTTGATTATTTAATTGAAACCAATTTAAGAAATTTACTTCTTGAAATGTTGATTAACGGTGGAACATTTGAGCGAGTTATGGTATATTATTAACGATGGTTTTAAAACTGGAGGAATTATATGATTAAAAAAGCAGTTATACCTGCAGCAGGATTTGGAACAAGGTTTTTACCAGCTACAAAAACAGTTCCAAAGGAATTATTTCCAATTATTGATACACCAACATTACAATTAATAGTTGAAGAAGCATTAAGTGCTGGAATTGAAGAAATACTAATTATTACTTCAGCATCAAAAAACGCAATCATTGATCACTTTGATAGAAACGCAGACTTAGAGCGTTTTTTAAAAGAAAAAAACAAACCAGTTGAATTAAAGATTGTTGAAGATGTTGGCAATTTAGCTGATATTCACTTCATTCGTCAAAAAGAACAAAAAGGATTAGGTCATGCAATCTTACATGCTGAAACTTTTGTCGGAAATGAACCGTTTGCGGTATTGTTAGGGGATGATTTGTTTAAAGGTGCTAAACCAGCAATTAAAGAGTTGATGGAAGTATATGATAAGTATGGTGGATCAGTTGTTGGAACTTTAGAAGTATCAGCAAGTGAAACGAAAAAATATGGGATAGTTGAGCCAGAAAAAGCGATGGACGCAAATGTATTTAAATTAAAAGGCGTTGTTGAAAAACCTGATCCAAGCGTAGCGCCATCATTAAGTGCTATTTCTGGTAGATATATATTATCTCCGACCATCTTTTCAATTTTAAGAACTCAAAAGCCAGGTGTTGGCGGTGAGATTCAATTAACTGATGCTATCTTAACTTTATTAAAAGAAGAACCTGTATATTCTTGTGATATTATCGCAAAAAGATATGATATAGGTTCGAGAGTTGGTTATTTAGAAGCGATTATTGATTTTGGTTTGGATCGTGAAGATTTAAAAAATCAATATAAGGCTGTAATTATCAAAAAAGCGGAAGAGTTACTACGCAAGTAAAGGCAGCAAAGTTTGAGTATATATATTATCTATGTTACAATATATATACCCAGAAAGTCTGGTAGATCCCAACGCACAGAAAAGGAAATTGAGGTTTTGTCGGGTTCGAATATCCACTCGTTGGAGCTCACGAAGCAAAGCAAGAAATTACCACCATTAATTTTTTGATCGTACTCACTTTCTGGGGCTATTTATGTAAAATGAAATAGTAAACAAAATAACAAGGCAAAAATAAAAGGTA
>DUNK01000002.1 GCA_012839355.1 Acholeplasma sp. | reverse complement strand
ATCAAGACTTTCAAGAATGCCTGGTGTCACACGAAATGGTGTACTTCAAACTTTAGTGGATACTAACATAGGAAGACGTTATTGGAATGAATGGCTAGATTTTGCTGAAGGAAATACTGATGAATTACCTCAAGAAAAGACGAGTGGACAAATCCGTACAAAAAAGGAATTCTTAGAACCTCAACTTATAGAAGGCATTGTTCGTGTTGGACACAAAATGCTCATTTCAGGTTCTTCCAAAGCCGGTAAAAGTTTCTTATTAATTGAATTAGCTATTGCACTAGCAGAAGGACGAAAATGGCTAGGTTTTCAATGCAAAAAGACAAAAGTGTTTTATGTGAATTTAGAAATTGCTGAAAAAAGCTGTGGTAACCGGATTGATGAGATACATCTTGCGCTTGGTGTGGAACCTAAATATGAACAAGATTTTGTTGTTTGGAGTCTTCGAGGAAGCTCGATGCCTCTTGATAAACTAGCACCAAAAATCATACGAAAAGTCGCAAATAAGGGATACGAAGCAATCATCATTGATCCAATTTATAAGGTAATTACTGTAGATGAAAACAATGCTTCTCAAATGGGTGCATTTACAAATATCTTCGATAAAATCAGCAAAGAAACCGGATGTACGATTATATATAGTCATCATCATTCAAAAGGTGCTCAAGGCTTCAAAAGAGCGATGGATAGAGCTTCTGGTTCAGGAGTATTTTGTAGAGTAATTTATACGGATTAATTAAATAATAACGATATTGTGTTTATTGGGGGAACAGCACTTGCGAAATGTTTCGATATAATTAAAAGGTTTTCTGAAGATATTGATTTATCTGTTAAACACAATAGTAAAAAAGGGGCCCAAAAACAAACTCATAAAATTATTGAAGATATTAAAACTCACTGGGCATGGAATATAGAAGATGAAACAAAAATATTTCAAGATTTTAAAGTAATCTTTTTAAATTATGGTGCGGATGATAATAAAGATGATTTTAAAGTAGAAAACAGAATAAGATTGGAATTGTTAACTTTTTTAGATCCTTTTCCAATTGTCGAAAAAAAGATTTCACCATATATAATGAAATATTTAAATAATGATGAAATAAAAGAGTATGAAATAAAAGAAATTACTGTAAAGACCCAAGAACCATATAGAACACTATTTGAAAAGATATTGCTTCAAAAAGAACTATATCAAGGCTTTCTTAATAATAAAGAAGAAAAAGATGACCAAATAAGAAGAGCTAGAGATTTTTATGATATACATAAAATTTGAGAGTACTATAACAAACAGTTACCATTTACTAAAAAACAAATGTTAGAAATGTTGGAATCAAGAAGTATAAATAGAAAGAATAGGGTAAAAATTGATTTAAACAATCTATCTAAAGACAAATTACACGATATGTATATAAAAAGGAGCATAAGAAAGCAATTAGAAGATATTGATAAAACTAAATTAACTATAAGAGATTTAAACTGTGATGAAATAGAAAAATCATTAAAAGAAATAGATTTTGTTTTGTCTCAATACAACAAGTAACGAAATAAGTATAATTTTGTTTGAGCGAAAGTTGAATCGTAAAATAAACTATTAACCTTTAACAATTAATAAGGGATATCGTTATAATAAATATATAGACTCTTTATATTTTAGGAGAATAAGATGAATAGAAACAACAAGCAGATTTTCAAAGACGATGTAAAACCAAACAAAACAGAAGTTACTGAAGTTCAAAAGAAAGAACTTAAAAAACTAGCAAAAAACACTAGAGTTTTCATAATGGCTGCATTTTTGTGTGTGTTGTTTTTGATAGTTACAGTATGTATAGGGATTATAAATGCTGATAAAGGTTTTGGCATTGAACAAATAAACACTTTTGTTTGTTTAGGCGTTTGTATCATTTTTGGTATTGTTGCTGCAATAATGAAAAATAAAGTCGGTAAAGATGCTGTAAAAACTTTTCCCTCTTCAGCTAAAAACATATTAAAAGGGCAGTTTCTTCTTCCAATAATTGGAGCATTTGTATTATTAAAAGAAATAAAAGAAAAAGAAACAACATTGTAAGGTAATAGAAATGAATGCGAACATTGATGTATCAAATGTAATAATGAAAACTGAAAGATTAACTTTAAGACCATGGACATTAAAAGATTTAGATGATTTTTATGAATATGCTAAAGTTGAAGGAGTAGGAGAAATGGCTGGTTGGACTCACCACAAAAACAAAGAAGAATCTTTAGAAATCTTAAAAATGTTTATTGAAGAAAAAAAGACTTTTGCGGTAGAGTATCAAGGTAAAGTAATTGGTTCATTAGGGATAGAAAAATATAATGAGAGTTTGTCACCAGAATTAGATAATAAGGTTGGTAGAGAAATAGGTTATGTTTTAAGTAAAGATTATTGGGGTCTAGGACTGATGCCAGAAGCAGTTAAGGCAGTTGTTGAATATTGTTTTAAAAAGTTAAAATTAGATTTTCTACATGCTAGTTATTTTGAAGATAACAAACAATCAAAAAGGGTGTTAGAAAAATGTGGATTTAAGTTTTATAAAGATGTTATATTAACAACCAAAACAAATCAAAGTTATAAAGCAGCAATAACAATTTTAGAAAATGAATTATAAAAAACAGTAATAATAATTGCGAAATAAACGATAGAAAAGAACTGAAAATTTAATTTAGTTCTTTTTTTTAAGGTTGGTGTTGTATAATGATAGAGGAATAAAAAAAATATTTAGAAGGAAGGAGTGGGCAAATGATTAAAGAACTCTTAACTGAAAAATTAAATAAGAAGGATTTTCAGGAAAGAATTGATGAGTTACACGCATATGATATTGCAAATGAATTAAAGGAGTTAACACCTCTGGAACAAGAAACACTTTATCAATTATTAACTGATGAACAAATAGCAGAAATAGTTGCTTATTTAGACCCAGCGTTTGCTGCGGATCTTTTAGAGACTTTTGATATATCTAAACAAACAAAAATCTTAGATGAAATGTATGTTGATGATACTGTCGATATTTTACAAGAATACGAAGATGATGAATTAAGAGATAAACTTATTGAAACTTTAGAAGATGCTGAAGATATTCAAAAAAATATTGAGTACGATGATGATTTAGTGGGTGCTTATATGTCAAACGAATATGTCCACATTGTTCCTAACATGGATGTAAAAGAGGCTTCTTCAAGTTTAATTAAACAAGCTCCAGATGCTGAAAGCATTAATTTATTATTTGTTGTAGATGAAGAAGAAAACTATTTAGGTGCGGTTGATTTAAGAACGCTTGTTAAAGCGAGAAGCCCAAAGTTGATTGAAGAGATAATGATAAATATTCCAACGGTTTATGATGATTCGCCAGTAACTGAAGCGGTCCATGACATGAAAAACTATGAGTTGTATGAACTACCAGTTATTAATGAAGAAAACAAACTAATTGGTTTTTTAACACTTGATGATATTATTGATGTTGCAACACAAGAGGCAGAAGAAGACTTTGAAAAGTTAGCAGCCTTACCTGCTACTGATAGAACACATACTTGGATTAGAACGGCTTTTAGAAGATTACCTTGGTTAATTGTCTTAATGATTATCTCCATTCCTTTAATGTCTTTTTCAGATGTTATGATTGGAAGTATTAGTGGGGTAACGATACTAGCATTTTTCCAACCATTGATGTTAGATTCTCCAAGTAATGTTGCTACACAAACACTGGCGGTTTCTTTAAAGGCGATTGCTGATGAAGGAAAAATGAAAAAAAGCGAGATTAGAAAAGAGTTCGCTTCCAGTTTTATTACTAGCGTTCTTTTAGGTGTGATAACGTTTATAATTTCTTTTGTGTTTGTTTATTTAACACAAGCAGGCTTGCCTGAAAGTGCAGGCGAATATACGAATGTTCAGACAGCCTTAATATTCGCAAGCATCATAACAATATCGCTTGTAATAGTTATTGGGCTTGTTAGTTCATTAGCGATTCTTTTGCCACATATGTTTAAAGCGTTGAGAGTTGACCCGGCGGTAGTAAGTGGTCCACTCATAACTACATTGATAGACTTTTTCTCATCGCTTGTCTATTTTGGTTTAGCGGCATTAATTTTGAAGGGGGTAGGGATGATATGATGAATCTTGATTTTAAAAAATCTAACTACGCTCTCAAAAGAGAATTAAATAAAATGCAAGCTTATGATATAAGTGAAGTTTTTTATGAGTTAGAAAAGGATGAACAAACTCGTGTTTTAGATTTAATTGGTGTTAAAAAATCTGCTGAAGTGTTTTCTAGATTATCAGAATATCAGCAGACAGAAGTGTTTGAAGATTTTAATGATGTCAGAAAAAAACAAATACTTAACAACTTGGAAGTTGACGAATTAAAAGAGTTTATCGGTTTTTATGATAAAGAAGAACAATTAGAAATATTAGAATATGTTGAAGAAAAGAAAGCTAACATTATTAAAGACCTTTTAAAATATTCAAATGATTTAGCACCTTCAATTATGACGACAGAGTATTTAAGCATTAACATAAATACGACAGTTAAACAAGCAACTTCGTATGTCTTTAGTAATGTTAAAGAAAATGAATTTATTGATAATATTTATGTTTTAGATAATGAAAGTAAACTTGTTGGTGTTTTACATTTAAAAGATTTAATTGTCGCAAGAGCTAATGATTCAATTAAAGAGTTAATGGATGATGATTTTCATTATGCTTATAATGATACAACAATTAAAGAAGCGATTAAAATAGCTAAAGACTATGACCTTACATCACTTCCAGTGCTTGATCATCAAGAAGAATTATTAGGTATTATTACAGCCGATGACGTTCTTGAACAGTTAATTAAAGATTATGATGAGTTATATATTAGTTTCGCATCATTACCTAGTCGTGATGAATCATATACAGGATTTCAAAGAAGTGCGAAAAGATTGCCTTGGTTAATTATAGCAACAGTTTTAAACATGGTGATAGCGATTCTTTTCTTGTTAGTTCCTGCGTTTGAATTAACGCTTAGCGAAGTGTTCGCATTAGTGTTATTCCAACCGCTCGTTTTAGATATGGCAGGTAATATTGGTACCCAAAACTTAGCTGTTACAATCCTAGGTATTCACAAAAATGAACTATCAACAAAAGATGATAGACGTTCATTCTTTAGAAAAGAATTATTTATTATGCTATTAAATTGTTTGTTGGTCGCAGTCTTTGGGTTTGTTATGGTGTCAATATTCTCAGCAGTTACAGGCCAAAAAAATAACGCAGGGGATTTAATTTCACCATATAAGTTAGGTATTGTTGTAAGTGCATCGCTCTTCAGCGGAATGTTTATTTCAGGACTACTTGGAACAGTATTACCAATCTTTTTTACTAGTAAAAATATGGATGCTGATAATGCTTCAGGTCCAATCCTTACAACACTAGCGGATATTGTTGCAATCCTTACTTATTACTTAATAGCAACTTTGATGTTATTGTTGTTTTAATAAGCAATAAAAAAAGGAACAACAAACAAATAAAAGGGTAAATTTGTTTGGTTGTTCCGGAGGGTCATATAAATGTTTTTTATAATATAAGTGTTTGGGATTTGATGATATCAATGAACTCTTTTGTTTCAGGTTCTTGAGGTTTTTTGAATAATTCTTCAGGACTGTTAATTTCCTTAACTACGCCATCATCCATAAATACAACACGATCAGAAATCTCATAAGCAAAACGCATTTCGTGAGTGACAATGACTAGTGTCATTTGTCCTTTCAAACTTTTAATAATTGATAGAACTTCATCAACTAATAATGGATCAAGAGCGCTTGTGGGTTCATCAAACAACATTACTTTTGGTTCCATAAGTAAAGCTCTTGCGATAGCTACTCTTTGTTGTTGTCCACCAGATAAAGTTAAAACACTTTTATAAGCAAAGTCTTTCATACCAACCTTATCTAAATAGAGTAACGCTTTTTCATTAGCGGCCTCTTTATCCATCTTTAAAACATTTCTTAAGGCGAGCGTACAATTATCAATAACATTTAGGTTATGGAATAAATTAAAACTTTGGAACACCATTCCCATTTTCGCTCTAATAGAATTAATGTCTATAGAAGGAGAAGTTATATCAACTCCATCAAAAATGATTGATCCTTCATCAGGTTCTATTAATAGATTTAGACATCTTAAAAGGGTTGTTTTACCTGAACCGCTTTTGCCAATAATACTTACTACTTCACCATCTTTAATATGTAAGGAAACATCTTTTAGTATATTTGTTTTACCGTAAGACTTATAAAGGTTTTCTATTTTAATCATTTTCCGTCCTCACAGTACCAATTCTTTTTTCTAAAAACGCAATTACTTTAGATGAAGTATAAGTAATAATTAAATAAATTATTGCAGCAACTATAAAGGCTTCTACATAACGATAGTTGCTTGATGCTGATTGTCTAACAGCGTAGAATAAATCAACAACACTAATAACTGATAAAACGGCAGTATCTTTTAAGTTAACAACGAACTCATTACCAATGCCTGGTAGTGAGTTTTTAATTGCTTGCGGCCAAATGATTTTTCTCATTGTTTGTCCGTGCGTTAATCCTAAACTTCTGCCGGCTTCCATTTGCCCAACAGAAATACCTTGAACACTACCGCGTAAGACTTCGCTAATATAAGCTGTTGTGTTAATTGTAACGATAATTAATCCTGCTGTTAATGGAGTCCACCAAGGGAAGATTTTTAAGGCACTAATCCCATAGAAAATAATCATTGATTGGACAATCATTGGTGTGCCGCGAAACAAAGTAACATAACCATTAGCTACTGATCTTGTCGCCGCTTTAAAAAATATATTCGCTTTTTTATCTCTTTTTCTGTCAATGTTAACCAACCTTGCTTGTGTTAAACTGATACTTAAAACGAATCCGCCGACAGTTCCTACAACTGATAGTAAAAAAGTAATTCCTAAGCCGTAAAGAATAATCGGATAAAAGGTTTTAATGATATACCAAATGGTTTGAAAAAATTGACTTTGGTCTGGTAACGCACTTAACATGCTTACTGCCTTTCTAGTGCTTCAGTCATCCAGGCGTTTCTTGTTTCATCGGAAATGGTTGCTAAAATCTCATTAACTTGATTCATTAGTTCAACATCGTTTTTTCTAAATGCAATAGATACACTAACATCTTCATCTTCAACAACGAAACCATTACCTTCAGTAAATGATACATAAACTAAATCTGAGTTAGTGTTAGTTGCGCTTCTAGCGATTGGTAGTTCAGCAA
The DNA here is from genome assembly GCA_012839355.1 of Acholeplasma sp. GTDB lineage: Bacteria > Bacillota_I > Bacilli_A > Acholeplasmatales > UBA5453 > UBA5453. The sequence continues at coordinate 45,752 of DUNK01000002.1, read as the reverse complement.
CAAATCCATCACTAACGTTTGAACGCACAGCCTGAATTAATTCTGCGTATGAGCTAAGCGAGGTTTGTTTATTAACATTTGGGATTTGATCAGTTAACCCTTCTTGAAGAGTTCCAAGTTGGTTAACAATTTTCGCTCCATTAAAGTCGTTTAAAGAAGTAGCGTTTTCATAGACAGAACCTTTTTTAACAACGATAACTTGTTCGCTTCTAAAGTAAACATCACTAAAATTTACTGTTTGTTTTCTTGTTTCAGTTGGGCTCATTCCGGCAATAATCGCGTCAATTTCTCCATTTTGAAGAGCAGTTATTAATCCATCCCATTCAATTGCTTTAATTACTAAACGTTTTCCAAGCCTTTCAGCAATATATTTTGCCATAACAACATCATAACCATCAGCATATCCTGGTTGTCCAGAAATCTTAACGCCATGTTCGCCTTTTTTCGGACTCATCCAATTAAAGGGAGCATAGTCCGCTTCTAAACCAACAATAAATGTTTCGCTGTCATCTTTTTGGCAACTACCTAATAATAGTGTTGCAAAAAAGACTAACAATAAAATAAATACTTTTCTCATTTTTATTCTCCTTTGCCTTAATAAACAAAAAAGTGCCATATGGCACAAAATGATAAAGTGTTTAGTATTAAATCATTTAGCGCCTCTACCTATTTTAAGGGTAGGAGTGTTATTGATGTTCTCAATAACCCCATAATACAATTATGCCTAATTATATTATTCGGCGATGGTTACCTTTCTAATACTTACGGATGCCTCCTAGGTATTATACTCATTTGCATCGCTGCCTCTAACTTTTTTGTTTGGTAATATAATAAAGTAAAAAAAATGAATAGTCAATAAAAAAGGCAATGTAAACGCTTCACGAAAAAATTAGATAGTTTATTATGTTTTAAATAAAGGGTTTTTAATATATAATATTAATAGTAGGCAAGTAAAAATGTAATGTCTAAATAATAAAAAAAGGAGAAAAAAAGAAATGATTAAATTAACAACAAACAAAGAATTTAAAACACGCGTAAGAGTTTTTGATGTGGAAAAAACATATGAAGACTTAGATAAAATAGTGGAATTAGGATTGATGAAAAAAGAAGGTGGCAGTTTATTTTCAAATCTCAATTTAGATCGTAGTGGAGAAATTTATCTCGTTGCTGATATGAATGACTATGAAGGGTTAAGAATGTTAGGCTATAATTTAGCCGGCACATTAAGAGGTGCAAAAGTAAAAGAAGCACACTTAAAATGTATGAATCCAAATCTAATTTATCTATTAGAAGGTGTTTTACATTCTAATTATGAATATGATAGATATAGATCTAAAAAGGATGATGAACCTAATGTGATTGAACTATCTATAAATGCTGAACATAAAGAAGCAATCGGAAAGTTAGAAAACCTGATGGCTGGGATATTTACCGCAAGAGATTTAATCAATACTCCACCGATTGATTTATATCCTGAAAGCTATGCAAAACAAATTGTAGAAATGTTTAAAGGTACTGATGTTGAAGTTGAAGTTTACAATAAAAAACAAATTGAAACTTTAAACATGCATGCGCTTTTAGCGGTTGCAAGTGGTAGTGATAAAGACCCTAGACTTGTAGTATTAAAAAGATTACCTTTAAAAGAAAAAGAACATGTTACAATCGTTGGTAAAGGTTTAACTTATGATTCTGGTGGATATGCAATTAAGCCAGCTAGTTCAATGGCATCAATGCACTCTGATATGAGCGGTAGTGCTGCAGTGGTTGGACTCTTTAAAGCGTTAAGTCTAAATAAGGTGGAAAAAAATGTTGTTGGAGTTATGGCTTTAACAGAAAATATGCTTAATGGCAGTTCTTATAAAAATGGTGATATTATTTCATCAATGAAAGGTTTAAGTATTGAAGTTGGTAATACTGATGCTGAGGGTAGACTAACATTGGCTGATGCACTATATTATGCTGCAACAAAACTTGACTCAACAGAAATAGTTGAATTATCAACATTAACTGGCGCTGTTGTAACAGCGTTAGGAACAGATATGGCTGGAGTTATCTCTAACAATGATGCATTATATGAAGAGATACATAAAGCAGGTATCACTGCAGGTGAATTTAACTGGAGACTTCCAATGACTAAAGAACTTGATGAAAAAGTTAAAGGTACATTTGGAGATCTTAAAAACTCTATTCCTGGTGGTGCAGGAGCGATTACTGCAGGAATATTCTTAAGTAAGTTTGTTGAAGATAAACCATTCTTACATTTAGATATCGCAGGCGTTGCATATGGATCTAAGAAAAAGTATTATAAAGAAGGCGCCTACGGGTTTGGAATTAAAACACTTTATCAGTATATAATAAACAAAAAATAGAAAAGAATATAAAATAGGGAACCGATTAGTGGTTCCCTTTTTATTTATGAAAAGAGACTTTTCATATTTTACTTAATAAATTTTATAAATGTGATATAATTTAGCATAGGTGATTATAAATGGAAAAACAAACAATAAGATTTAAAGATTGTGGAATCTATTATGAAAGGTATTTAAACCCAGGTAAACCATATGTAGTGATGTTACATTCTTTTGGTTCAAGTGGTTTAATTTTTAGCGACCAAATAGTAGTTTTAAAAAGACAATACCAAATTATTGTTGTAGATTTTCCAGGACATGGGCAAAGTGAATACTCTAAATATGTGCTTCTTAAAGATATGCCGGAAATAATCAACATGATTTTCGAAATAGAAAAAATAACTAAAGCACACTTTATTGGGATAAGTGAAGGTGCGGAAATTGCCCAAGCATTCGCTCACTTGTTTCCAAAAAAAGTTAGTAGTTTAATTGGAATATCTACTATGTCTATTTATTATGATTCACATAAAGCATTATCATCATCACTCGCTCTAACAAACTTTAAATTAAACTTCTTTAGAATTTTCTATTTTAAAAAGTATAAAAAATGGTTTATTGAAAGAAGCGCACACACATTAAAAGGAAGAGAAAAATTTAAAGAAAGTATGGTGGGGTTCAAAAGAAAGAGCAAAAATGTTTTAAAAGGATTTAAGAGATTTTATTCTTTAGGTGAAAACACTAATGAATATCCAAGTTATATTGTTTGTGGGGAAGAAGATTTAGATGTTATAAAGGATGCTTCAGTTCAATATGAACAAAAAATCCCATTAACAACGCTGGAAGGTTATAGACAGAGTAAACAAATTGTGTTTTTAGATAATAACCGTTTATTTAATGAGAGAATGAAAATATTTTTAAGTGAAATGGAAAAAATCGGAGAATAAAAATGGAAGAAAATAAAGTGATTGAACAAGAAAATGAAATAGTTGAACAGAAAAGCGAAACTGCAGAAACCAAAGAAAAAACAAAGTTTAAAAAGTTTATTGATTTTTTAGTTGTCTCATTCAACGGTATGGCTTATGGACTCTTCGCGACATTAATAGTTGGTGTAATAATTCAACAAATTGGCAATCTAGTTTTAAAAATTGATGCATTAGAGATGTTTGGAAATTACATTCTTCAATTATCAACCATATTAAAAGGTTTAATGGGCATAGGCATTGGAATTGGTATGGCTTATACATTAAAGATGGATGGTTTAAAGATGGTTGTAACAGCTGTTGTAGGTGGTTTAGCGAGTCGTTTTACTTATTTACATATTGCCGATGCAAAACCTTTAAATGATCCAATGGTTGTTTATTTTTGTGTAATTTCAGTTTATTTATTCTTTACACATGTAATGAAAAAGAAAACTCCAGTTGATATTGTAATAATTCCTTTAATAGGAGTAACATTAGGCTTTATTGTAGCATTTATAGTTGGAATGCCAATTACTTGGTTTATGAACTTATTAGAAAACTTTATTCAAAGCGCAACAACATACGCACCATTTATTAGTGGAGTTTTAATATCAGTGTTTATGGGTATGTTTCTTACAATGCCTATTAGTAGTGCAGCAATTGCGATTGCGATTAACTTAGGTGGTATTGCTGGTGGGGCTGCAGTTGTTGGCTGTTGTGTGCAAATGTTAGGGTTTGCGGTAATGAGCAGAAAAGATAATAATATCGGAACTGTTATCGGCGTTGGAATTGGAACGAGTATGCTGCAGTTTAAAAATATTATTAAAAAACCGATTATCTGGCTACCAACAATCATTGTTTCAGCAATTTTAGGCCCATTAGCGACATTAGTCTTTAAAACGGAAACAACACCAATTGGCGCAGGAATGGGAACAAGCGGCTTGGTTGGGCAGTTTGGCACTATTGATGCAATGGGTTGGACAATGAATGCTTTTTATTCGATTGTAATTTTACAAATAATTTTACCAATAGTATTAGTTTATATTTTAGATGTTATATTTAGAAAGAAAGGGTTAATTAAACCTGGAGATTTAAAGATTTAATTAAAAAAGCGGAGAAATACTCAAGAGGCTGAAGAGGCGGGCTTGGAAAGCTCGTAGGGTGTAAAAGCCGCGAGGGTTCAAATCCCTCTTTCTCCGCCAAAATGTAAAAGTAAGGTATCATCAAAGAAAATTACCCTTTATCTTTTCAAAGTTAAACAAAAATGCTATAATGTAGATAAATTAAATAAGGGGGAATTAATAATGAACAAAGATCAAGCAAAATTAATGAGTATTATATCATTTTTAGCTTTAATGTTAACAGCAGCTATACACTTAATTGTTTTTATAGTAGGGCTATTTGATGGAAGTATTAATTTAGGATGGTTATCATTTATTGCAAACATAATGTTAACGGTCGTTGTAATTGGAGTAGGTTGGCAATACGCTAAAGGCCTATCAAAAGTATGGAAAATTATATTCATCGTTGTTTCTGTACTAGCAATATTAGCAGCGGTTGGCGTAACATTCTATCCAACTAAAAATTAAAAGTAATAAAAGAAGACACCGTAGATGTCTTTTTTTTAGACATTTTAACTTTCAGGTATAAGTTGTCATAAATGGATTATTAAAACGAGTAGGAAAAAATTTGCTATAGTGAACAAAAAAACACACTCTTTTGCTGACGTGTGTTTTATATTTAAATTGGTACTCCCTCAGGGATTTGAACCCTGGACCCTCAGATTAAGAGTCTGATGCTCTAACCAGCTGAGCTAAGGGAGCATTTAACAAAAGTAATTATACTCCTAATTATTGTAAATTACAATAAAAGAGACAAAAATTGTCTCTCTTAGTTATCGCGTTTGATTGTAAATATCTTAATTTCTCCGCTTCCCAATAAGAAGTATGGATTTCCGTCAGGGTCAAATTCATGGAGGGTTCTCGCTTTTCTTTCGTATGTGGCATAAAGGAGTTTGCCTTCTTTTAATAAAGGATAGTCTTCTTTAACTTTAGTTAAATCAACCTTGCCATATTGTGAATGAGTGTAATAAGGGTTACCTAGTATAAACAGCATTTCTTTATTCGTTTTATATGCGAAACCTATTAAGTTTTCCCCTTCTAAATATGTCAGAGGAATATATCTTTTCTTATTAACTATATAGTTTAAGTATTTTTTTCTAATAGGTTTAATTTTTCTTAAATTATTTTTAATATCATGACTATTTGGATTTAAATAGTGAAATGCATATTTGTCAAACAGGGCAAGTTTACCATAAAGAGGATCATCTTCAGGTAGCATATATAGTTCGTTTTCTCTAGCACCGATACCTGTATTCATCGGTTGAACTTCTAAAACTTCTTGACCTGAGTTAATAAAAGGGACAGTATTTGGTACAAACATATTCATGATGGTTACGAATCTTGTAAGAAGATGTCCGCCATCTCTTGCGGCTAATCTAGGTGTATCGTGAGTTTCTCCGCAGGCAAAACTAGGAATACTTAACTTATGTTGATTGAGCATAAACTTATGCATACTTAAATGTTTTAATTCCCATTCCATCATAAATCCGTTACCGATAATCATGTTATAACCTAAAGTTTTAGCTTGTTTATCGTTATTTGGGTTTAATTCTTCGGCGATGAAACAAAAATCAGGGTCAATATCTCGTGCATTTTTAATGATTAACCTAATTAGGTCTTTCGGTAAAGCATGTCCCATGTCGATTCTTGCCCCATCAATCCCGTATTTTCGTTGATAATGCGGGATAACATCAGCTAAAGTTTCCCAAAGGTCTAAGTTAGGAATTTCGCCTGGATGTAGGTTTGCTTTAATTGTGTCAAAAAGGACATAAGGCGGCATATTAGGGTCTTTTAAGAACTTTTTATTTCTTTTTGGGTGATCTTTATAAAGTCTAAAAAAAGTTACATCACTCCATGGTGGTTGGCTATCGTTAATATGATCGCTAAACGCAGGAGCGGTAGTTAATCCGTAGTATTTATCAACTAAAGTTAAAATATTAACTTCAGGGTTGCTTTTGTATTCTTCTCTAAGTTTTTCCCACTTGTCTGAATCTTGTGTCTTTGGATCAAATTGGAATAATCTTAAGTGTTTTCTAACGTTTTTACTCTTGTAGACTTCTTTCATAAATTCTTTTGTTGGGGCAACAGTAGAGTGTGGTATTTCATCAACGATTGGTGGTTTATAACGCGCTAAATCTTTAGTTTTTATCCAATAAAACCATTCAGGATGGTCAATAATTAATTTACTATCAGTGCTATTGGTTCTAGGAATAATATCAATTAAAACTTTAATATCTAATAAATGACAAGCTTCAACTAAGAGTTTAAATTGTTCATCTAAAGAGAGTTTATCGCCAACGATAGGATCAGCTAAATTAGGGTCTAACTCAAAAAAGTCACTAACACTATAAGGACTACCGATATTACCTTTTTTGTTTTTGGTAGAAAACTTTGAAATTGGCAGTAAATATATAGCATCTACTCCCATCTCTAAAAGTAGTGGAAGTAGCATTAAAGTCTTAATAAAAGTTCCAGTTTCTTTTAGATGATAAAAGTTGTTTTCATCTAAATAGCCATTTCTATCGTGATCCCAAGCAGTGGAAGCGCGTATCATCATGGAATAAACAACACTTTTCTTAATCCAGTCTCCGCCTTTTCTATATTTGCTATTTTTAATAGCAGATAAACTTTTAGGTGGAAGTTTTTTATAATCTTTTAAAAATAAATCATCTAACAAATGAACTAAAAAATCATATGGATCAATTAGATGTTCACCACTTTTAACTTTTGCAAGGGTTGGATAATTATTGACATTAAAAAGACTAGGTATCGCATAATTAATCGGATAATTAGGTTTGTTGTCAATAATTATTTGTCTTAGTTTTAATAAATCAGCCATAATCTAAACTCCTAAAATTTATAATCATATCTATTATAACAAAAAAGCCAGATTTTTAGCATTAAATCTGACTCTTTTATTTTATTTTAGTTAAATTAGTGATTCACCTGTCATTTCTTTAGGTTGTTTGAGATCTAACATCTTTAACATTGTTGGTGCGATATCGCATAAAGCGCCATTATCTCTAATTTTAACGTTTTTATCGGTAATAATGATTGGAACGATGTTAGATGTATGAGCAGTGTGTGGTTCGCCCGCTTCAGTTCTCATAACTTCGGCGTTGCCATGGTCAGCAATAATGATTAATGTACCATTCATTTTATTAACTTGCTCGTAAATTTTGCCTAAGCACTCATCAACCACTTCAACAGCCTTTGTTGCCGCTTCAATAGAACCTGTATGACCAACCATATCAGGGTTAGCATAGTTTAAAATCATTGTATCGTATTTATTTTCCTGCAACTCTTTAATAACCGCATCAGTTAGCTCATAAGCACTCATTTCCGGCTTTAAATCATATGTTGCAACTTTAGGTGAAGGAATTAAAAGTCTTTTTGCCCCTTTTAATTCTTTATCATAACCACCATCAAAGAAGAAGGTTACGTGAGCGTATTTTTCAGTTTCTGCGGCTCTTAGCTGTGTTAAGCCAGCTTCACTTACAATATCGCCATAAAGATTAACTAAATCTTGTAAACCATAAGCAATTTCCCCTTTAACAGTATCAGCATAGTGCATCATTGATACATAGAAAATATTAGAAGGAATATTAGAAGCATCAAATTGTGCTTTGCCAGGGCTATAATATTCTTTTACAGCTGTAGGGTTTGAAAATGCTGTTGAAATTCTAATTGCTCTATCAGGTCTAAAGTTTGCAAAGATAATTGCGTCATTATCACCGATTAGTCCGTTTTCATCTACTAAAAACGGAACTAAAAACTCGTCTGTAACGCCAGCATCATATGATGCTTGTACGCCTTCTGCGAATGAACTATATTTTTTGCCTGTACCTAAAGTTAAATTATCAATTGCTAATTGCAATCTATCCCAGTTGTTATCTCTATCCATAGCGTAATATCTACCACTAACGGTTGCGATATTTAAACCAGATTTTGCAATATCTTTTAAGAAACCTAAACCGCTAGTAGGCGGAGTATCTCTTCCGTCTAAAAACGCATGATAATAAGTTTTGTTTTCTAAGCCGTTTCTTTTCGCAAGTTCATATAAGGCAATAATATGATTACTATGGGAGTGAACACCACCATCGCCTGCTAAACCAAAAATATGTAATTTTGAATTATGCTTTTTTGCATGTTTAATAGCGTTTAAAAAGGCTTTGTTTTCATAAAATTCGCCAGTTTTAACCGCTTGATGAATTCGTGATAAACTTTGCCAAACAACTCTTCCAGCACCTAAGTTTAAATGGCCAACCTCGCTATTGCCCATTTGACCTTCAGGCAATCCTACATATGTACCAGAAGCGTTTAAAGTTTTATTTGGATATTCTTTCATTAAATAATCTAATGTCGGTTTTTTCGCTAAAGAAACGCTATTTGTTGGTCCTGGTTTTGCGATTCCAAAACCATCTAAAATAACTAATCCTACAAACTTTTTCATATATTCACATCCTTGTCCTTAATAATTATACATTAAAACGCATATAATTATAAACAATATGTAAAGAAAGTGTTTTCATTTTTTCGAGGTTTGAAAATGTGTCTAATTTGCGAATATTATACTTTTTATGTATAATAAATAGTGGCTTTACTAAGATAAAAAAACTATATAGGGGTTTAATTAATAAATGAAAAGAAGGATTGTAAATTATTTCAGACAATTTAAAGAGCCAATAATGAAAAAAGAATTGAGAAGATTTCTTCTTGAAGGATTATTGCTTTCTACGCTTTTTGCGGCAATGCTTGGGGCGTTAAGGTTTTTAGTTGTTTTTACACCTTTTGCATTTCTCTCATTGTTTGTGTTTGTTATTTATTATATGTTGCTCATTAAAAGGTTGAGAGGCAGTTTTTATGTTTATCACGTTTGGTATTCAATTTTAGCTGTTTTGTTTTTATTAATAGGGGATTATATAATGGGTGTGTCTAGCGATATGATTACATTATTATATTCTAAACAACCACTTAGCATACACATTTTAAATCCTATTCATCAGTATACTTTTTTGTTTTACTGGGCATTTGATGCTTTTCAAATAGCAATAAATTTATTAAGCATATTTATTTATGGGATTATTATCTATTTAACATACCAAAGAATGAAATAAAAAAGATGTAAGTGTTTACTTGTGAAAATTTTACATTATTCGTTGAATTAAATCAAAATTATAGTATAATTTAAGATGGTAAATAAATGAATGAAAAAAAATAAAAGGAGTGAAAAAAATGCCATTTATTACAGACGTATACGCAAGAGAAGTTTTAGATTCACGCGGAAACCCAACAGTAGAAGTTGAAGTTTATACTGAATCGGGTGCTTTTGGTAGAGCATTAGTTCCGAGTGGAGCATCAACTGGAGAATATGAAGCAGTTGAATTAAGAGATGGAGATAAGAAAAGATATTTAGGTAAAGGTGTTTTAAAAGCTGTTGATAATGTTAACAACATCATCGCACTTGAAGTTTTAGGACTTAACGTTCTAGACCAAGTTGGAATTGATCAAACATTAATTGAATTAGATGGTACACCAAATAAAGCAAAATTTGGAGCAAACGCTATATTAGGAGTTTCTATGGCTGTTGCAAGAGCTGCTGCAGATTATTTAGAAGTTCCAATTTATAATTATCTAGGTGGATTTAATGCTAGACAATTACCAGTACCAATGTTAAACATTTTAAACGGTGGATCACATGCTGATAATAACGTTGATTTCCAAGAGTTTATGATTATGCCAGTAGGCGCACCTAATTTTACTGAAGCAATGCGTTGGGGAGCAGAAGTGTTCCACAATTTAAGAAAAGTTTTACAAGCTAGAGGCTTAAACACTGGCGTTGGTGATGAAGGTGGATTTGCACCTAACTTAGGTTCAAACGAAGAAGCTATTTTAGTTATTTTAGAAGCTATTGAAAAAGCGGGTTACAAGCCAGGTAAAGATATTTACTTAGCAATGGATGTAGCTGCAAGTGAATTTTATAATAAAGAAACCAAAAAGTATGTTTTAGCTGGTGAAGGTGGAAAAGAATTAACAAGCGAACAATTAAGTGATTTCTATGTTGAATTAGTTAAAAAATATCCAATTCTTTCAATTGAAGATGGCTTAGATGAAAATGATTGGGCTGGTTGGAAATATTTAACTGAAAAACTTGGAAACAAAATTCAATTAGTAGGAGACGACTTATTTGTTACAAACACAGCTAAATTAAAAGAAGGTATTGAAAAGAATATCGCTAACTCAATTTTAATTAAAGTTAACCAAATTGGTACTTTAACAGAAACATTTGAAGCGATTGAAATGGCTAAAAGAGCTGGATATACGGCAGTTATTTCTCACCGTAGTGGTGAAACAGAAGATACAACAATCGCTGATATCGCTGTTGCTACAAACGCTGGTCAAATTAAAACAGGTAGTGCTTCAAGAACAGATAGAATTGCTAAATACAATCAATTAATAAGAATTGAAGATGAACTTGGAATGACTAGTAAATATTTAGGATTAAAGAGTTTATATAATTTAAAAAAATAAGATTGAAATAAAGGAGCAATTCAAAGTTGCTCCTTTTTTTTTGCAAGAAACTAAGGAAAAATGATATAATTAAATATAGGTGATTAGATGCACATTTTAGAACCTTTTAAGGATAAAAGGGTATATTCATTTCTTGAACTTTTGGAGTTGGGATACTGGGATTATGAACTACTAGAAAAGTTATTAAATGAAAAAGTTGATAATGGAATATTAAGAAGAAAAAAAGATAATTATTCTTTAGAAAGAAAGTTTATTATTGGTAGACTTGATTTAAAAGAAGGATTTGGTTTTTTATTGTTAGAAGGAATGGAAGACTTATATCTACAAGATAGAGATTTAGGTACTGCTTTAGATGGCGATTTAGTCTTAGTTAGAATGGGTAGATATAATCATGTTATAGAAGTTTTAAAAAGAGAAACAGAAGAGGTTGTATGTACAGTTAAAAAGTTTAAAAATCAAATCTTTTTAACTCCAAATAAATATTTTCGTTTACCGATAAGATTAGTTGGTAGACAAAATGTTTTAGATGGAGAAGTAGTATTAATTAAGTTTGTTGAATATAACCTTGATTATATTGATGGAAGGATTGAAGAGAGAATAGGTTTTATTAATGATCCAGATATTGATATTTTAACTTTAGTTTATGAGTATGGTTTTCCATATAAGTTTCCAAAAGAAGTAATTAATGAAGCAAATAGTTTAGATAGAGAAATCAAAAAGGATGATAGGTTTGTCGTAACAGATGAATATATAGTTACTATTGATGGTGAAGATGCGAAAGACTTAGATGATGCCATCAGTTTAAAGATTGTTGATGGTAATTATCATTTAAGTGTGCATATAGCTGATGTTTCTCATTATGTGAAAAAAGGTTCATCAATTGATAAAGAAGCGTTAAAACGTGCGACATCAGCATATCTTGCGGATCGTGTTATTCCAATGCTCCCACAAAGATTAAGCAACGATTTATGTAGTCTAAATGAAGAAGAAAAATATGCGTTGAGTGTTTTTATGATTATTAACGATAAAGGCGAAGTTGTTTCTCATGAGATAAAAGAAACAGTCATTAATGTTAATAGAAGATTATCATATAATGAAGTAAATGCTTATTTTGCTGGTGGTTCATTAAAAAATAAACAAGAAGAAAATATGTTAGATAATATGCTTAAACTATCAAAACTTTTAAAAGAACAAAGAGAAAAAGAAGGCTCATTAGAGTTTGAAAGTGTTGAATATAAGTATATTTTAAATGAAAATAATGATATAGTAGATATTCAAGTAAGAGAACATGGAATCTCTGAAGGAATTATTGAACAGTTTATGATTTTAACAAACCAGATTGTTGGCAGTCATTTGTTTTATCTTGATTTACCATCAATTTATCGTGTTCATGAAAAACCAAAAGATGAAAAACTATTAGAGTTGTTTACAGAATTAAAAGCTTTAGATATTAATACACCAAAACATAAAAATATTACGCCAAAAACTCTCCAAGCAATTATTAGAGATGTTGAAGATAGTCCAAATAAAAGGCTTGTTCATGAGTTAATGTTAAAGGCGATGAATAGAGCTAAATATACTATGGAACCATTAGGCCACTTTGGTTTAGCATTAAAATATTATAGTCACTTTACAGCACCAATAAGAAGATATCCAGACTTGCTTTTACATAGAATAGTTAAAGATTTTTTAATAAGACCAAATAATTTAGAAAAAACAATTAGTTATTATGAAGAAAATATTGAACCAATTGCTATTCAGTCTAGTAAAATGGAAAGACTCGCAATGACTCTTGAAAGAGAAGTAGATAAGTTAAAGATTGCTGAGTTTATGGAAGATAAAGTTGGTAACATCTATGAGGGGATAGTTTCTGGTGTTACGAAAAACCAAATTTTCGTTGAGATTGATAAAGGTATTGAAGGTGCAGTATTAGTAAGAACATTAGAAGATTATTATAATTATGATGAGAAAAGAAGAATGTTAGTTGGCGAAAAGACTAACGAAGTATTTAAATTAGGTAAAAAATTAATAGTAAAACTAGTCTCTGTTAGTGTAGAATTACGACAAATCACTTTTGAGATTGTCGGAAAATAGGTGATAAAATGAAAGTTGTTGCGCAAAACAGAAAAGCACGACACGAATATTTTATTGAAGAGACTTATGAAGCGGGAATCCAATTAAAAGGTTCAGAGATTAAGTCTATTCGTGCAGGAAAAGTTAATATTAATGATGCGCATATCACTATTAAAAATGGTGAGCTTTTTATCATTGGTATGCATGTTGCAGCATACTTGCAGTCTGGCGGTTTTAATCATGATGAAACAAGAGATAGAAAACTTTTAATGCATAAACGTGAGATATTAAAACTCCAAACAAGGAGAGAGCGTGAAGGTTATACACTAATACCTTTAAAACTCTACTTTAAACAAGCATTATTAAAAGTAGAAGTAGCAGTTGCAAAAGGGAAAAAATTGTATGATAAACGTGAAAGCATAAAACAAGAAGAACAAAAAAGAAGAATGAGAAAACTAGGTGTGAAATGAAAGTAGGATTATCGCTCGGAGGCGGAGGAGCTAAAGGTGCTTATCAAATAGGAGTTTTAAAAGCACTTGAAGAGTATAACTTAATCGATTCAATTAATGTTATTTCTGGTGTATCAATAGGAGCGATAAATGCATATTTTTATTTATGTAGTAATAATAGTCAAACTGTTTATGATATTTGGTTAAACGGAATAAAAAAGAATCCATTTAAAGAAGAACCACTTTCAAGAATGGATAGAGAAACCGGCGGGTTTTATAGTATGGATATCGTTAGAGAAATGGCTAAGATTTATTTAGATGAAAACCTCTTTAAATCATCAAATAAAGATTTTTATGTAGTACTAACAAAAATCAAAGAACCTACCTTGGTAAAATTAGCACTTAGATCTAATAGAAAGAAAGTTATTGTTCATTTAAACTATAAAGAAAACCCATTAGATTATGTTATTGCGAGCGGTTCTATTCCAGTCGTTTTCGGTTTTCAAAACATTGATGATAATTATTATGTAGATGGTGGAATATCTGATAACAATCCGATTAACGTGTTAGTTGAGAAAGGTGTGGATGTTATTTTTCGTTCCTCGTTTAAAAAGAATATGGACATTAATAAATATAGTGATAAAAATGTAACTTTAATTGAGTTAACTAGTATGTATTCTATGCCCGCTTTGAGACTTACAAGGTTCTTGTCATCGATAGCATTTGACATAAGATTATTTGAACGAAGAGTCAAATATGGATACTTTGTAACTAAGAGTATGATAGAATATTTACTACAAGAGAAGATCTTAATTAGAAAAGAAAACAAGTATGAGTTTAATGTAGATGAAAAGTCTTTTAACAACATAACCATTCCTGAAAAAATTCACGAAAAGGTTAGAGAGATGTATAAAAAAGATAAAGGATAAAAAGGAGAAAAATTATGGCAATTATTGAAGCAATTCAAAAGTTATCAAATCCAGTGTTAGATTGGTTGATGAGAATAATTACTGAGACTGGCGATGTATTAGCATTTATAATTTTAGGTGTGATTCTTTTTTGGTGTATTGATAAAAAGACAGCATATAAATTAATGACAACATTACTGTTTTCAGCTGGTCTTAACGGAGCAATAAAAAACTTTACTCAAAAACCTAGACCATACGAAGAAGGCGCAAAGCCAATCTTACAAAAAACAGAAGGCTCAAGTATGCCAAGTGGTCACTCACAAAACATAACTACAGCGGCAACTTTTATGGTGTATGAATATAGAAAAGTTAATTGGGTGAAATGGACATTTATAGCTTTGGCAATTTTAGTTCCATTTTCAAGAATGTATTTAGGACAGCATTACTTAGAAGATGTTTTAGTAGGTATGGCACTAGGATTAGTAATCGGTATATTAGGGTTAGTTTTATATAGTAGACTTCCCGACCAAGAAGAATATGTTGGTTTAGCGCTTGCGCCAGCACTAATACTTTTAATGATTTTTATTCCTGAGCACCAAGTCTTTGTTTCAGGTGGAGCATATATCGGTTTAGTGACAGGATATTTGCTTGAGAAAAAGTATATTGGTTATGATACTAAGGCTCCGCTTAAAATTCAAATATTTAAAGTGTTAATTGGATTAGGTGTTACATTAGCATTATATTTTGGCTTAAAACTTTTATTTAAATTAATTGGTGAATATAACATCTTAGATGCAATTAGATATTTCTTTGTTGCTTTCTGGGCAAGTTTAGGAGCACCAGCGCTTTTTAAAAAGATATTTAAACAAGAAATAGAAACTTAAAATGTTTACATTTTTAAGAAGTTATTATAAAATAGTTTTGTATGAAGATTAAGATGAGTAACTGAAGGAAGTTTTTAAGAGAGCATCAGGTTGGTGAAATGGTGTAAACTAAATTTAGTGAAGCTGCTTATGAGTACGAGGTAAGCTTGCCTTAAAAGCATAACGAGTGCTACGATTTTGTAGAACTAAGGTGGTACCGCGGCTATGTCGCCCTTAGAGTTTTTCTAAGGGTTTTATTTATGTATATGGAGGATTATTTATGCGATTTATGAGTAGTGATGAAATTAGAAAAGTATGGTTACAGTTTTTTAAAGATAAAGGGCATAGAATTATTGAAAGTTCACCTTTAATTCCTTTTGACGACCCTACACTTTTATGGATTAATGCTGGTATTGCGCCACTTAAAAAATATTTTGATGGAACACATGTACCACCATCAAAGAAAATGGCAAACATTCAAAAATGTATTAGAACGAATGATATTACTAATGTAGGTATAACAGCAAGACATCATACATTTTTTGAGATGTTAGGCAACTTTTCTGTTGGCGATTATTTTAAAAAAGAAGCAATCGAAATGGGATTTGAACTGCTAACGAGTGAAAAGTATTTTAACTTTCCACTTGAAAAACTTTATTTTAGTTATTATCCAACTGATATTGATGCTAAAAATGTTTGGTTAAGTTTGGGAGTTCCGGAAACGCATTTAGTTGCGACAAAAGATAATTACTGGGAAATTGGTCCTGGCCCATCGGGTCCAAACACAGAAATCTTTTATGATAGAGGTAGTAGATATGCTGATGGTGGCATTGAGTTAATCGCTCAAGATATTGAAAATGATCGTTATGTAGAAATTTGGAATATTGTTTTTTCTCAGTTTAATGCCGAAGAAGGCAAGAAAAGAAGCGAATATAAAGAGTTACCGCACAAAAACATTGATACAGGCGCAGGTTTAGAAAGATTTGCGAGTGTTTTACAAGGCACAGAGACAAACTTTGAGACTGATTTATTTTTACCGATTATTGAAGAGTTAGAAAAGGTTGCTAATGTTAAATATACTGGTCAAACATCATTTAAAATAATTGCCGATCATATTAAAACATTAGTGATGGCAATTAGCGATGGAGCAGTTTTGTCAAACGAAGGTAGAGGTTATGTTTTAAGAAGATTATTAAGAAGAGCGTTAAAACATGGCAAAGAATTAAATATTGAAGGACCATTTCTAACAAAACTTACAGGTGCTGTAGTTAGAATAATGGGTGATTGGTATCCAGAAGTAAAACAAAACATTGAAATAACTAATAAGATAATTAGTAGCGAAGAAGAAAAATTTTTAAAGACATTATCAAAGGGTGAAATGTTAGTTAGAAAAATAGCAAAAGAGAAAAATGAAATTAACAAAGAAGATTCATTTTTATTATTTGATACTTATGGGTTTCCATTAGAGTTACAAGAAGAATATGCTAACGAACATAAAATTAAAATTGATACTGAAGGGTTTTATGAACTCTTAAAAGAAAGACAAAAGATGAGTCGTGATTTAAGAAAAGATGTTTCATCAATGTCTTTACAAGATGAGTCTTATTTAAACTTTAAAGGTGAATCAAAGTTTGTTGGTTATGAAAAAACTGCCGTAACAACAAGCATCATTAAAGTTTTTGATAGTGGGATAGTTTTAGAAGAAACACCTTTTTATGCAACAAAAGGGGGACAAATAGCGGACACTGGAACAATCAATGATCTTTTAGTAGAAGATGTTATTGAACTTCCAAATGGTCAGCATTTACATCAAGTAGACGGAGACTTCGCTGAAGGTGATATTGTTGTAGCGAAAATTGATGTTAGTAGAAGAGATAACATCAGAAAAAATCATACGGCAACACACTTACTGCATCATGCTTTAAAAACAGAGATAGGCGAACATGTTAATCAGCAAGGAAGTTTAGTAGCCGATGACTTTTTAAGATTTGATTTTAACAATTATGAATCTTTAACAGATGAAGAAATATTAAAGATTGAAAAAAGAGTTAAAGATATGATAAAAGAAGAGTTAGAAGTTTCCACCAATGTAATGAGTTATAATGATGCAATTAAAGAAGGCGCAACAGCTCTTTTTGGTGAAAAATATGGTGATACAGTTAGAGTTGTAAGCGCAGGAAAAGACTCAGTTGAGTTGTGTGGTGGAACGCATGTTAAAAACACAAAAGAGATTATAGATTTTCAAATCTCAAGTATTTTCTCTATCGGTTCAGGTATATATAGAATAGAGGCTTTTTCTGGTGCAAATATCATTGATGATTTTAAAGAGAGAAATAAAGGCTTATTCAATGAGATTGAAACATTAAAACAAAAAACTAATTCACTTTTAGATGAAATAAAAGAAAAAGGGATTAGTGTTAAATATAATAAGTTAGAAGAACCTAAACCAACTAAGAGTTACTTAGATACAATCAATTTAAGAAACTATATCAATGAATTAAAACAGTTAAATCATCAATTAGAAGTAGGCATTAAAGAAAGTTTAGAAAAAGAACTTTTAAGTAATCAAGATGAATTAATTAAAAATAAGAGAAACAACTTAATTATTACTAAAGGTTTAGAAGGTAATATTTTAAGAAGTTTATTATTTGAACTTTATGATAAGATTAAATCAGACACATTGTTATTATTAAATATTCAAGAAGATAAAGTTACATATTTAGTTCGCACCAACCAAAACAATGCTAGAGATATTGTCAATAAATTAAATGAAGTTTCTGGTGGTAGAGGTGGCGGTAAAAACGATTTTGCGATGGGTGGGACAAGTGAGATGAGTATGCTTGATGCACTAATAGAATTAATGGAGACTATTTAAGATGATTTATATAGGTTTAGACTTAGGTGAAGTTAGTTTAGGAATCGCAAGAAGCGACACAGGAGTTATTGCTAATGGAGTAGAAACATATAGGTTTCCAAAAGGTAATTATAGACAAGCCGCCAACTATATTTCTAAATATATAAAAAGAGAAAATATTGATATAATAGTTTTAGGTCTTCCTAAACATTTAAGTAGCGACATTGGCGAGAGGGCAGAAGTATCTATTATGTTTAAAGAACTATTGGAAGAAAAGACGAAAAAAGAAGTCATTCTTTGGGATGAAAGACTGACAACTAAACAAGCATTAGACACAATGAAAGAAGCAGGTCTTTCAAGCAAGAAAAGACATGAAAATAAAGATATGTTAGCTGCAGTACTAATACTGCAAAACTATTTAGATTATAAAGGAGAAAAGAAAGATGGAAAATAATCAAATTACAATCATTCGTGATGACGAAGAAATCTTAGCTGATATTTTATTTACACACCTTAACGAAGAAACTCAAAAACAATATGTTGTATTTCAAATTGTTGGGTCAGATGAAATAAGCGCAGCGAGATATGTTCAAACTTCAAAAGATGGCGGATATTTTGAAGATATCGAGACGGACGAAGAATGGGACGAATTAGAAGAATTACTAGATGAATATTTAGATTCGTTAGTTCTTGAAGAGGACGAAGACGACGTTGACGAAGAGTGATTTAAAAGACTTAGCGTTGCAAATGAAGTTCCCGATTGTAAGTGATGAGGGACTAGGTTTTTTGATTGATAAAATTAAAGAAAACGAAACTAAAAAACTATTAGAAATTGGCACAGGCATAGGATATTCAGCGGTTATATTAGAAGAATATGTTGATTCAATTACGACTATCGAAAGAAACATTTATATCTATAAAATTGCGAAGATGAACATTGAAAAATATAGCAGTGGGAAGATAACTTTAATTAATGCTGACGCCTTAGAATTATCACTAGAAGATAAGTATGATCTTATTTTTATTGATGCTGCAAAAGCTCAATATAGAAAGATGTTTAATAAGTTTAAAAATAACTTAACAGATGATGGTATAATTGTTTGCGATAATTTAAGTTTTCATAATTTAAAACCAGAAAACGTAAGTAGAAATACGAAAGCCCTTTTAAGAAAAATAAGCAACTTTAAAGAGTTTTTAAAGACTAATATTGAGTTTGAAACAACCTTCATTGATGTCGGTGATGGGATGAGTGTTTCAAGGAGAAAAAGATGAAATTATTAACGACAATTCACAAGTTAAAAAACGCAGAAAAATTGTTAAAAGAAGCAGATGGATTAGTTGTTGGATTGGCTGGTTTTGTTGCAAGAGAAACTAGCAATTTAGAAGTTGAAGAATTTAGACAACTTGCTAATCTTGTAAAGGCAGAAAAAAAAGAATTGTACATTAGTTTAAAGCCGTTGCTTTATGATGAATATGTAAATTTTTTTGATGTGCTTTTTGAGGCGATAAAAGATGTTGAATATACTGGTGTTATTGTTAGTGATATTGGTTATCTTTATCTCTTAAAGTTTTATGGTGTGCAAAATATAATTTATAATCCTGAAACGCTTCTTACAAATGTAGAAGATGTTAATAGTTATTTTGATATAGGTGTTAAAGGAACATTTGTTTCCAAAGAAATAAACTTAAAAGATATAGTTAAAATAACTGAGGGTAAAAAAGGGAAAATATATATTATAGCTCATGGGCATTTAAATATGTTTTATTCAAAGAGAAAACTATTGAAAAGTTATTTTGAGTTTATAGATAAACCCTATAATTATCATAAGACAACATTAAAAATAGAAGAGTTAAATAGAGAAGGTAAGTATCCAATTACCGAAGATCAGTTTGGCACACATATCTTTAGAGATAAAGTTTCAACAGTTATTAAACATTTAGATGAATTAAAAGGTGTTGATTACTTTTTAATAGACTCAATATTCAAAGATGATGAATATGCACTAGAAATGCTCAAGATGTTTAGAAATGGTTATGATGAAGATAAAGTTAAAGACCTTCAAGAAAAATATGAGGAGAGATGGGATGATGGTTTTTTAAACATCAATACTATCTATAAAAAAGATGAGGAAAGTTGAACTACTAGCACCAGCAGGTGATTTAGAAAAATTAAAGATAGCGTATCTATATGGAGCGGATGCTTGTTTTATTGGTGGAAAGGAATTTTCGCTAAGAGCGAGAGCATCTAATTTTTCACTTGCTGATATAAAAGAAGGAGCAAAAATTGCTCATATGTTAAATAAAAAACTTTATGTTACAACTAATATTGTTCCTCATCATGAAAATTATGAAGGATTATTAGAATATTTAAAAGAGTTAGAAAAGGCAAGTGTTGATGGAATAATTGTTGCAAGCCCATATATCGCAAAGGTTGCAAAAGACCATACAAATTTAGAAGTTCATGTTTCAACTCAACAATCAGTATTAAATACTTATCATCTAAACTTTTGGGAAGATTTAGGAGCTAGTAGAGTAGTTTTAGGTAGAGAGTTAGATTATGAACAAATACTAAAAATAACTGCCATTAGTGGTTTGGATATTGAAGTGTTTATTCATGGTGGGATGTGTTCATCATATAGTGGTAGATGTACATTAAGTAATACGTTTACTTTAAGAGATGCGAATAGAGGCGGATGTGCGCATAGTTGTAGATGGGATTATAATCTTTATGATGGGGAAGAAAAAATAAGTACTAAAATACCATTTTCTATGGGTTCAAAAGATATGCAAACATTAAGAGAAATACCTAAAATAATTGATTGTAATGTTAATTCATTAAAAATTGAAGGTAGAATGAAGAGTTTGCACTATATTGCAACAGTTGTAAAAACATATAGAATGTTAATTGATGAATATTTAGGTACTGGTAAAGTTAAAGATTTTAGCATTTATGAAGAAGAAATAATGAAGGCTGAAAGCAGAATAACTAACACTGGATTTTTCAATAAAGAAAACATAAACGATCTTCAACTATATAGCGAAGGCGATGAAAGACCATCACAGTTATTTGTTGGTTTAGTTTTAGATGGTAGTACAGATTTAGCGTTGGTTGAACAGAGAAACTATTTTGAAGTGGGCGATAAATTAGAACTATTTAGCCCGTTAGGAGAAAATAAAACATTCATTTTAAAAGAGATGTTTGATGAAGAAAAGAAACCTCTTAAAGTAGCTAGACATCCCCAACAAAAAGTTTATTTAAAGATACCATATAAGGTTAATGAGTATGATATGTTGAGAAAAGTATATGCAGAAACTTATAAAGAATGATAAGATTTTATTATATAAAGTTATTGAGAAAAACATTAAGCATAGTTATATAAAACCACAAGATGGTTATGTTTTAATAACCAAATCTAAACATATGCCTTTAGAAAGAATAACAAACAGGTTATTAGATAAGTTTGATTATTATTTAGAAAGCACTAAGAAAATTAAAGAAGACATTTTGTATGTATGGAATAAACCATATAGGCTAATTGTTAACGAAGGAAAGATATTTAGTTATCAAATTGTAGATGATGTAATAATAGTTAATTCAAAAGATAACAATTATTTAAATATTAAAGTAAGAATATTAAAAGAAGAATTAAAAAACTATTTATTAAGTATTAGAGATGAAGTTGTTGAAAAGCTGCATAAAAATAATTATTATGAAGTGCCACTTAAATTAAAGTATTTAAGAAGTAAATATGGTTCTTATAATATTAATAAGAAGAAAGAAGAATATATTGTTTTAAATGTCTGTTTAGCAACATTAGAAAAAGAATTCACTTTATATGTTTTATACCATGAATATGCCCATCAAAAGGTTAAAAACCACCAAAAAGATTTTTATAAAGGGCTTAATAAATTGTATAAAGACCATAGAGAATATCAAAAGAAAATAAAGAAAAAAAGATTAAATATTTGATATTTTATGATTTTATAAAGATAAGAGAATAATTAATAAAAGATTTACACTATTAAAAAACATTTAATTATTGTATAATACATAAAACGCAAAAAAAGGAGTAAGTAAAAAATGAGTAGCAGAAAAGTCTATGAACTGACATTAGAAGGTTTAAATAACCTTAAAGAAGAATTAAAAATATTAAAGGAAGAAAAAAGACCAAATGCAATCCAACTTTTACAAGAAGCGAAAGCACTAGGAGACTTGTCAGAAAACGCTGATTATGATGCAGCAAGAAATCTACAGGCGACTGTTGAAAACAGAATTAAAGAAGTAGAAAACATCATTGATAATGCAAAAATAATCCAAGTTTCTACTAAAGATAACAAGGTAGCTTTTGGGAAAACTGTGAAGTTGTTGTTTATAGAAAAGAAAAAGGAAGTTAAGTATAAGTTAGTAGGAACAGTTGAAACAAACCCAATACAAAATAAAATATCTGTAGATTCACCGATTGGTCAAGCAGTTATGGGTAGAGAAAAAGGTGATGTTGTATTAGTGCAACTTCAAAACGGAAAGAGTTTCAACGTTAAAATTTTAGAGATTACAAATGAAAAATAGGTTAAAGAAATATATTCCAAATGAATTTAAAGAATCGATTTATGAAATCGATTTTTTGGCTCTTTATGAGCGCGGAATAAGATTACTTTTAATCGATATTGATAATACTTTAGCAAATTATAAAGTGGCATTACCTAGTGAAGAAAACATAGAATTAGTAGAAAAATTAAAAGAAATGGGTTTTGAAGTAATATTAATTTCTAATAATAATTTTAAGAGAGTTAGTACTTTTGCTAAACCATTTCAAGATGTGGAGTTTGTTCATTATGCCTTAAAACCACTAAAATGTGGGTATAGAAAAGCATTAAGAAAAGCTTCAAGAAATTATCAAAAAGAAGAGGTTGCCGCTGTTGGTGATCAACTGATGACAGATGTTAAAGGTACTAACAAAATGGGTTTTTACAATATTTTAGTTAGACCTATAGAGAAAAAGACAGATGTTATTACAACAAAAATAAACCGTTTCTTTGAAAAGAAAAAGTTAAGAAAAATTAAAAAGAAATATCCAAAGTTGTACGAGGAAAGATTAAAAGATTATGAAAGTATGTAAAGGTTGTGGGGCAATATTACAAACTGAAGATAATAAAAAAGAAGGTTTTGTAAGAAGTTTAGAATATGAATATTGCTTAAATTGCTTTAGTATAAAACACTACAATAAACCTTTAGTAGAAATTAGTAGAGTACATTTTCCTATTGTAAAGGATAAAGGACTTGTGGTTTATTTAATTTCAGTTTTTCATTTGAATGTTTTATTTAAATATGATCTTAAAAAGTTTTATCCGGATAATGATATAATCCTTTTAATTAATAAGGTTGATCTACTGCCAATGACTGTTAATTTTGATGTTTTAACTAGTGAGATAAAAAAAGAGGCGGCAGTAAATCATATTAAGCTTTTAGAGGTGATGCCGATATCAGCTTTAAAAGGAAAATATTTAGAAATCTTTTTAGAAACAATTACTCATTATGGGCATAAAAATGTTTATTTTGTTGGTTTGCAAAACAGTGGTAAATCAACACTTATTAATAGAATCGCTCAACATTTAGAAAAAGAAGAAGTTGCGTTAACTTCTAAATTTCCTGGTTTAACTCAAGGAAATATTAGTTTTAAATATAATAATCAAACACTAATTGATACACCAGGAGTGTTTGAAGGTGGGTTTATTAGTGATTATTTACCTTATGAAGAATTTAATAAGTTAATAATCAATAAAAGAGTTAAACCAGTTAATTATAACTTAGATCCACATCAGTCTATAATTGTTGGTGGTTTCTTAATTGTTAGTTTCATTAAAGGCGATAAAACAAACTTTACTTTTTATTTAGGAAATATAAATTTACATCGTACTAAATATGAAAATGTATATAGTGTTTTTGAAAAACATAAAGGCGAATTATTTAAGCCAACAGTAGAAGAAAAGTTAGAAAAAAGATTTATGAAACTTGAAGAATCAAGTAAGTATACAATAAGTCTTTTTGATTTAGGATATTTAGTTGTTAAAGGACCAATTACTTTAGAATTGTATGCACCAAAAGGAGCTAACATTATTTTAAAGAAAGGCAGTTATCATGGACTATAAAAGTTTTGTTGAAGAAAGATTTAAAGATCATCCAAAAAGATTAAGGCACACTCTTGGAGTTTACAAAAGAGCAATTGAGTTAGGTAAAATCTATGGCGCTGATTTAGAGGTTTTAAAAGTTGCTAGTTTACTTCATGATGTAACGAAACACGAAAGTGATGATTATCATATTAAAATGATTGATGATGAGAAGATACTATCATCATATCCAAAGCCGATGTGGCATGCGTATAGTGCTGCTAAGTTGGCAGAAGAGTTAGGAATTAAAAATAAAAAAATAATTGAAGCGATTAATTATCATATTTTTGGTAAAATAGATATGGAGATTGAAACAATGATTTTATGTGTGAGCGACTTTAGTGAAGAAAACAGAACTTTCGTTGAAGCTAATGAAGTTTATGAGGTGTCGCTTAAAAATATTAAAGAAGCATATTTATTAGTGATAGAATCAACACTAAACCATTTAAAGAAACAAGGAATAGAACCTGTAAAAGAACAGAAAGAAGTATATAGATACTACAAAGAGGGGAGAAGATAAATAAATGGATCTACTTAAAAAAACTATCAATGCATTTCTAAAGGTCAATATTACAGATTATAAAGCTTATGATTTAGAAAACACTAATCCATTTTATAATTATGTAATTATTGCCTTTGGTAACAACAAGCAAGCAAATGCACTTCTAGGTTATTTAAAAGAAGAACTAAAAAACGCATACGAGGTTAGAGGTATTGAAGGTAAAGGCTCAGGTTGGTTATTAGTTGATTTAGGTAATTTAGTTGTTCATGTTTTCGATAATATTTCTAGAGATTATTATCGTTTTGAAGAGAGATTTATTAATATTAAAGAAGTTAAAGATCTTTAAATAAAATATAGTAAAAAAAGTCTTTTTCATAGTCCCGTTGTATATATATGTTGGGTGATATTATGAAAAAGTCTTTTTTTATTGTTGGAATCTTTTTAGTTTTAGTAATCTTTTATGGTTTTTATGCGTTTAAAGAAGAAGAGCAGAATTCTATAACTCATAATGTAATAATAGTTAAAATAGATGGAGCAATAAAAGTCCCAGGAACTTATGAAGTTTCTCCTACAACAAAGTTAGAAGACTTAATCTTTTATGCTGGTGGATTAAAAGCTAGTGCCGATATAGAAAAGATAAATAAAGATGAATACTTAAAAAGTAATAGCAACTATTATATTCCATTTAAGAAAATAGAAGAGGAAGAATTACCAACAGAAAATTTAATCAACATTAATACTGCAACAAAAGAAGAGTTGATGACGCTACCAGGCATTGGACCGACGAAGGCTGAAGCGATTATTGATTACCGAAATAAAAATGGGCTTTTTAAAGAACTAATAGAACTAATGAATGTTTCAGGTATTGGCGAAAAAACATATGAACAATTACTTGAAAAAATTACCATTTAATTATTTTCATTATTATGCGATTGCTGTATTAATTTTACTATTAGGGATATCTAATTATTTGTTTTTTATGTTGTATATTCCCTTTTTTTATTTAATAAGAAACTATAAAAATAAATATTTGGTTTTGATTGTTGTATTAGTTTTCTTACTTTATGTTTCAACATATGAAAAAGTATTTAAAATAGCACCTAAAGGAAATACATTCATAGTTACAGAGAAAAATAAAAGAAGAGATTATTATACTTATTATATTAGAGAAAACTTCAACAAATATCTTTTTTATAGTAATGAAGAATTAAATGTAGGTGATGTTGTTAAACTTAATTATAATTATGAAGAATTTACGAAAAACAGAACACCTAATGGTTTTAATTTAAAAAAACATTATGCATCTAAGAGAATATTTTATAAGTTAAATGTTAAAGATGTAGAAGTAGTCGGTCATAAGTTTCATATTAATAAAATTAAAGATAAATTAATAAGCGGATTAGATAAGTATCCAACATATGTATCCATGTATTTAAAGATGTTTTTATTCTCTACTGATACTTTTGAAGAAGAGGTAAAAGAAGCGAAGGTAAGTTTAGGGATTATTCATCTTTTTGCCTTATCAGGAATGCATATTAATTTCATCATTTTAGTCTTAAGTTTTATATCGAAAAAACTAAAGATAAATATTAATAAAAAAAGTGTTTTTATCATCTTTGTAATCTATCTTTGGTTCAGCGGTTTTTCTGTTAGTCTTTTAAGGGCGGTATTAATGTATATACTTTTTAATTCTTATAAGGAAAAAGGCTTAACTAGGCTTGATTCCTTAAGTATAAGTTTTATATTGATATTAATAATTAATCCTTTTTACCGCTTTAGAGTGGGGTTTATATTAAGCTTTTTAGTGAGTTTTCTACTAATAATAACGCCTTATAAAAACACACTAAAAGAGAGGTTTATTGTACATTTAAAAATCATCTTTCTTAGTGTGTTAATTGCGAGTAATATTAATGGTAAAATTTACCCTTTAAGCTTGCTGACAAGTTTTATGTTTACTAGTATATTTCCTATTATAATTTTACCTTTAATATTTATAAGCGTTGTCCCTTTTTTAAGTATAATTACTGAACCTTTATTAAATGGTTTTACTAATTTAATTTTAGCGTTTGAAACCAACTTTTCTTTTAAAGTTCCATATCAAAGTCTTATTTCAATCTTTGTTTATGTTTTGATATTTATTTATGCTATTTATGGTGAAGATAATAAAATATTTTTTAAGAGAAGTATCTTTTTAGTGATTTTTATTTTGTTTGTTTATGTGTCGCCTAGATTAGATTTTAATAGTAAAATATATTTCTTAGATGTTGGTCAAGGCGATGCTACTTTTATTCAAAATAAATTTAATGATGGAAATGTACTGATAGATGCTAATAAGGGAACGAAAAGTTTTTTAGATACATTAGGAGATATCAATATTGATTATTTTTTTATCACTCATGGGGATTTAGATCATGCGTATGAAGCGAAAGAAATTATTGAAAGTTTTAATGTAAAAAATATTATTGTTAGCCCATATGATGAATCAGAAATTATTAGTAGTTTAAAAGGATATAGCTTAAAGAAAAGCGTTGTTGGAGATGTTTATAAAATAAATGATTTAGAAATAAGAGTATTAGGTCCTCTGAGAAAATATAATAGTTTAAATAATAACTCGTTAGTTTTACAAATTAAAATGTTTGGTGAAATATATTTGTTTACAGGTGATATAGAAGAAGAGGCAATTAGTGATTTAATTAACAAATATAGATATGAACTTAAATGTGATCTTTTACATGTTTCACATCACGGTGCGTATGGCGGAACACCAAAAGAATTATTAGAATATACGAGAGCTAAAGAAGCAATAATAAGTGTTGGCAAATATAACTATTATAATCATCCACATAAAGAGACAATTCTTAATTTAAGGTTATATAATGTTAAAGTTTACTTAACAAGTAATGAACAAACTATCATTAAAAGGAAGTATCACTTTTTAATAGTAAAAAAGGGAATGATATAGTATAATATTTATTAGGAGTGAAAGATATTTATGCAAGAAAACCTTTATGCAATAATTGGTAAAGATCTATTTCTAGTTGAAAACGAAGTAGACAAAATAATTGAGAATTTAAATGTAGAACCTTTTAATATAATTACTTATGATTTAGAAGAAGAACAATTAGAAGTGCTTTTACAAGAACTCACAACTGTAAGTTTACTTTCAGATGAAAAAGTAATAAAAGTTAGAAATCCGTGGTTTTTTCATGAACAAAGAAATGAGGATTTATCGCAACTAGTAAAATACTTTAGAAATCCGAAAGAAGACACAGTTTTAATTTTTATGCTGACAGAAGAAATGAATTCAAGTTTACTTGTCAGTAAAGAAGCTAAAAAATATATTAGATTTGAAATTGTTGAGGAAATAGGCGAGCAACAATTACCAGAGTATGTTAAAGAGTACTTTAATAAAAAAGGTTATAAAATAGAGGCAGCTGCAATTAGTGAGTTATTAAGTAGAGTAGATAGTAATTATCAACTACTAAAAAATGAATTAGTTAAACTTGAACTCTTAAAAACACAAACAAAAAAAATAGTTTTAGAAGATGTTAAACTATTAGTATCTAGAAACTTAGAAGATAACTTATTTGAATTAACAACGGCGGTAATTGAAAAAGATAAACAAAAAGCGATTGAGTCTTATTATGATTTATTAAAAAGAGGTTTAGATGCTGTTACAATTATTAATAGTTTGGCAGGTAAAATAAAAGAAACTATTACAACTAAACATTTAACATCAAAAGGTTTAAGTAACCAAAGTATTGCAGATTATTTTAATATTAGTAGTGGTAGAGCATATTACATGATTCAAAATGCTAATAATCAAGAATTTAAATTTTTAGAGTTTTGTTATAAGACATTGGCTGAGTTAGATTATAAGATTAAATCTGGCCAAATAGATAAAAACTTAGGTCTAGAGTTATGGCTGTTAGGAGGTTATGATGTTAAGTAATAAATATAAGCATATATTAATCTTTGATTTTGAGACAACAGGCTTAGATCCGTATCATGATAAGATTGTTGAAATAGGAGCTATTCTTTTAGAGAAAAAAACAGATAATCAGTTTGGGATAGTTAAAGAATTAAATGTTTTAATTAAACAAGATCTTCCACTTCCTGATAAAATTGTTGAGATTACAGGAATTACTGATGAATTATTGTTTGCTGAAGGTATAACAGAAAAAGAAGCGTTTATGAAGTTTCAAGAGTTATACACAAATGATTGTTTACTAGTTGCATATAATATCGCGTTTGATTATGGGTTCTTAAATGAACTATATAGAAAATATTTAGGCGTTGGTAGTTATTATATTAAAAACGATTTACTAGATGTGATGGCAATTTATAAAGATAGATATCGTTATCCACATCGTTTAGAAAGCGCAGCAGAAACATATGGTATAATAAACGAAGATGCTCATCGAGCTTTAGATGATGCTAAAACAACTTTAAAAGTTTTAGTGGAAATGATAAAAGAACGAGATACAACAAAAAAATATATTAATGTTATTGGTTATAATCCTAAATATGGGCCTAATAAATATAAAATCCCGCATGTGGAGTATGTCCCACAGCGAGAAAATATGTTAGTAATAGAAAAAAAACACATCTGACCGATGTGATTTAAATTATAAAGAATTTACTAGTTTAGCAAGTTGTGACTTCTTGTTTGCAACATAGTTACGGTGATAAATACCTTTGGCTTGTCCTTTGTCTAATTTTTTATTAGCAAAGTTTAAAGTTTCAATTGCTTTATCCTTATCATTCGCTTCAACCGCAGCTAAAACTGCCTTCATCGCTGTTTTAGTCGAAGAGACATAACTTTTGTTTAATTGACGTTTCTTTTCGTTTGTACGGTTACGTTTGATTTGCTGTTTAATGTTTGCCATGATTTCACCT
This sequence comes from Acholeplasma sp., assembly GCA_012839355.1. Classification (GTDB taxonomy): domain Bacteria; phylum Bacillota_I; class Bacilli_A; order Acholeplasmatales; family UBA5453; genus UBA5453. Next base: position 16,080 of record DUNK01000002.1, on the reverse strand, counting down.
CCATAAACTCACCACTTGATTATAACAAAAGATAAAAAGTTTTGCAACATAAAAATAGAAAGTTGGAATAATATGACGATTTCAAACAAAATTACAATCTCAAGAATGATAATAATACCGGTGATGATTATCATCTTGTTTATTGAGCCTCTTACAAAAATAGAGACAATTTTCAATTTGAATTTGGCAGAATTAATATTTGGTATATTTTTTGTTTTAGCGGCACTCACAGACATTCTTGATGGACAATTGGCAAGAAGAAGAAATGAAGTAACAGACTTTGGGAAGTTTTTAGATCCAATTGCGGATAAGTTATTAACGACTACTGCGTTACTTTACATTGCAGCATCTAGAACAGAACATACTTGGTGGTGGGTGTTAATACTTTTAATAATTAGTAGAGAGTTTATTGTTTCAGCGATTAGAATGACAGCAGCGAAAAATGATATCGTTATCGCAGCAAGTATTTATGGCAAGTTAAAAACAACTATTACAATGATCGCAATTGTGGCAATCTTATTTAATAATTTTGGTTTATATTATTTAATAGGTGAAGATGCTGCAACTATTGTTACAGACATACTATTTTATGTTAGTGTATTAGCAACAGTTTTAAGCGGATTAGATTATGCTTTTAAATACGCTAAAACAATTAAAGCAAAAAACAAAGAAGAGTAAATTTATAATTTATTTGTATATATTATAAGGAGGAAAAAACATGAATGAAAAAGATAAAGCTTTAGAGACAGCAATAAAACAAATTGAAAAACAATTCGGTAAAGGTTCTATCATGAAGTTAGGCGATGAAGTAGATAGAAATATTGAATCATCATCTTCAGGTTCAATCGCGTTAGATTTAGCTTTAGGAATTGGTGGATATCCGAAAGGAAGAATTATAGAAATATATGGACCAGAATCATCTGGTAAAACAACATTTGCGTTACATGCAATTGCTGAAATGCAAAAAAGCGGAGGTTATGCAGCGTTTGTTGATGCTGAACACGCTCTTGATCCTAAGTATGCTAAAAGTTTAGGCGTTGATGTTGATAATTTAATTTTATCTCAACCAGACACAGGTGAACAGGCGCTTGAAATTACAGAAGCGTTAATTAGAAGCGGTGCAGTTGGGATTGTTGTGGTAGACTCAGTTGCAGCGTTAGTACCTGAAGCTGAAATTTCAGGCGAGATGGGTGATTCACATGTAGGCCTACAAGCAAGATTAATGAGTCAAGCAATGAGAAAGTTATCAGGAATAATTAGTAAAACAAATACCATCTGTATATTTATTAACCAAATTAGAGAAAAAGTAGGTGTCTTTTTTGGGAACCCTGAAACAACATCAGGTGGACGCGCTTTAAAATTTTATGCATCTGTTCGTTTAGATATTAGACGTGGCGAACAATTAAAAGAAAAGGGTGAAATAGTTGGCAATAAAGTTACAGCTAAAGTTGTTAAAAATAAAGTTGCCCCACCATTTAAAGTAGCAACAGTAGATTTAATTTATGGCGAAGGAATTTCTAAAACTGGCGAAATCATTGATATTGGTTCGGAGTTAAATATTGTTGAGAAAAGCGGCTCTTGGTATTCATACAATAATGAAAGAATTGGCCAAGGTAGAGAAAACGTTAAAAAGTATCTTGATGAAAATCCAAAAGTAAAAGAAGAAATAGAAAACAAAATAAGAGAACATTATAGTTTATAAAATAAAAAGAAAAAGTGCTAAATTCAAATTAGCACTTTTTTAAACTAAAAAATAAAACATTAACTATAAGGAACCTCTACATAGATTGTTTCTTCACGAGGATTACCTTGTAGTGGTGGAGCCATATCATATGAAAACATAATTTTTAAATATAATTTTGGCCCTTTTGGTTTTAAAAACGGTAAGAGCGTTTTTCCCATGTTGTAATCCCATTTAAAGATTAATTTATTGTTTTCGTGGGATTCTAAACTGGTAAGTGTGTCACCGCTCATTGATGTATAATTATCGTTTACAACAGATAATTGACCAGTAAATCTAACATTTGAAATGGTGTTTACAGCTGATTTGGGTGTTAATTTGTAGTCGAATATGTATTCTCCTGGAGTATCACCCATCGGTTCTGTAATGTTATATAAAGTAACAGTAATATCAAAATATTCTTGTTTGTCTAACTTAACAGCTTTTATCTTTTTATCACCAAAAAGAACCGGTTTACTAGAGACTATTTGATAGATATAAGTAGTTGGAATTAAGATTAAAGGTACCACTACTAAAAATAAAATTAATGTTATAGAAAAGACTTCATGTCTTTTAAAAAACGAAACGAATTTATTTGGTTTATTATTTTTCAATGACAATCACTCCTCACTTACGATATTATACACTAACACGGAAGAAAAAAAAAGAAATATTTATTAAATTGACTAAGATGTCATAAAAATGGTATAATAACAAAGATGGATTTTATCCATTAAATTAATTCTTATTTTATTATTGAAATATTAAATAAACGCTCAAAAAAATTAAATTAAAATGGAGGAAAAAAGATATGGGAGATGCAGTAGCCCTAATTGTCTCCATTTTGCTGACACTAATTTTAGGTATCCTATTTGGATATTTAATTCGTGTAAAACATCATGAAGAAACTTTAACGAAAAGCAGAGAACAAGCTAAAAAAATTGTTGAAGATGGCAAAAAAGAAGCCGATGATTATCGCAAACAAATTATTTTAGAAGCTAAACAAGAAATCCACAATCAAAAGGCTGATTTTGAAAGAGATATAAAAGAAAGAAGAGCCAACGTTGTAGCTTCTGAAGAAAGATTAGCCAGACGTGAAGAAATGCTAAACAATCGTTCTAATAACTTAGATAAAAGAGAAGATAATTTAGCATTAAAAGAACTAAAATTAGATGAGAAAAAGGCTGAAATTGATATTCTAAACAGCAAAGTGGAAGAATTATTAGTTGAACAAGAACAGAGACTTGTAGAAATATCTGGAATGAGTGTTGAACAAGCTCGCGAAATTATTATGAAAAATGTTGAAGAAGCAATGTCTGATGAAATAACTGCTTACTTAAAAGATAGAGAAGAAGAAGCAATGAATGAAGCGGATATGAAAGCTAAGGAATTATTAACTTTAGCAATTCAAAAATACGCGAGTGACATCACAGCAGAAAGAACAGTAAGTGTAGTTGATTTGCCGAGTGAAGAAATGAAAGGCAGAGTTATCGGAAGAGAAGGTAGAAATATTAGAACTTTCGAGGCGTTAACTGGTGTAGATTTAATTATTGATGATACACCTGAGGCAGTAGTTTTATCTGGTTTTGATCCGATTCGTAGAGAGGTTGCTAGAAGAGCGTTAGTATCTCTTGTAGATGATGGAAGAATTCACCCAGGTAGAATTGAAGAAGTAGTTATTCGTTCACAGGCAGAAGTTGATACATTTATTAGAGAAGTTGGCGAAAACGCAGTTTTTGAAGCTAACGTAGGTAAGGTTCATCCTGATTTAATTAAATTATTAGGAAGGTTAAACTTTAGAACTAGTTATGGTCAAAATGTTTTAAGACATTCAATTGAAGTAGCGTTTTTAGCTGGTAAGCTAGCTGCTGAACTTGGTCAAAACGAGACGCTTGCAAGACGTGCAGGACTATTCCATGACATTGGAAAAGCTGTTGACCATGAGGTGGAAGGTTCACATGTTGATATTGGTGTTGACTTAGTTAGACGTTATAAAGAACCGAAAGAAGTTATTGATGCGATAGCATCACACCATGGTGATAAGGAACCAAAAACAATTATTGCTGCACTAGTAGCAGCAGCAGATGCTGTAAGTGCTGCTAGACCAGGCGCAAGAAGTGAGTCTGTTGAGAATTATTTAAAACGTTTAGAAGCACTTGAAGGTGTTGCGACAAACGTTGAAGGTGTAGATAAAGCTTATGCGATTCAAGCAGGTAGAGAAATAAGAGTAGTTGTTCAACCTGAAAAAATTGATGATCAAACTACATTCAAAATTGCAAGACAGATTAAAGAAGAAATTGAAGCAACTCTTCAATATCCAGGAACAATTAAAGTTACTGTAATTAGAGAAACAAGAGCGACAGATGTTGCAAAATAAAAATTGAAGGGGCAAGGTTTGCCCCTTTTGTTGCATAAAATAGAAAGGTAATGAATTATGAGAGTACTTTTTATTGGTGATGTTTATGGTGCGCCAGGAAGAAAATATTTAAGTGAACAACTTCCAAAACTTAAACAAGAATATAAGCCAAATATTATTGTGGTAAATGCTGAAAACAGTGCTAATAATGGTAGAAGCATCACTGAAGATTATTATTTAGAATTAATGAAATCTGGTGTTGCAACTATTACGATGGGCAATCATGTTTGGGGCAATCCAAAGTTAAAAGATTTTATTGAAAATGCCCATATTATTAGACCGGCTAATTATTATGATGCGCCTGGCAAGGGTTATGATTTAATTAGGTATAATGACAAAAAGTTACTAGTTATCAATTTGCTTGGAAGAACTTACTTGGACTCAAATTTAGAAAACCCTTTTTTAGTTGCTGATAAAATAATTAGCGAAGTTGAAGCTGATTATATTTTAATTGATTTTCACGCTGAAGCAACAAGCGAAAAAATTTCTTTTGCTCATTATTTAGATGGTAGAGTTACAGCGATTGTTGGTACGCATACACATGTGCAAACAGCCGATGAAAGAATATTGCCAAACGGGACTATTTATATTACTGATGTGGGTATGACTGGACCACTTGATGGGATTATTGGAGTTGATAAAGATATTGTTATAAAGAGATTTATAAGCGGTCATACAAGGCCAAATAAAGTTGCTGAAACGAAAAACCAACTAAATGCAGTTATTATGGATTTTGATGCAAAAACAATTGAAAGAATCCATTTAGAAGAATAGTTACCAAAGGTGGTTTAATGGATAAAAAGTTAGAGAAATATTTGAAGCCGAACTTAAAAGAAGCACGGATGAGAAAGAGCGACATTGAGTATAAAGAGTTTATTTTGGATGAGAAATATAAAAGTTTGGGTGAAGGAAAGAAATATAGAATCCAAACATATGGTTGTCAGGCTAATGAAGCTGATTCAGAAATAGTCGCTGGTATTTTAGAAAAGATAGGATTTACTTTAGCAGAAGATGAAGTTGATGCAGATTTAATTTTACTTAATACATGTGCAATTAGAGAAAACGCTGAAAATAGAATTTGGGGCGAATTAGGCAGATTAAAAATTTATAAAAAAGATAAACCTAATTTAGTATTAGGTGTTTTTGGCTGTATGCCGCAAGAAGAAAGAGTAGTTGAAAAAATTTTAGATGAATATCCATATGTTAGTCTTGTTTATGGGACACATAACTTTTACAAGTTGCCTGAATATATCTATAGATTAAGCGAAGGCGAGAAAAGAGTTATTGAAGCTTATTCGTACGAAGGTTCAATCATTGAAAACTTACCAAAAAAACGCGAACAAACTCACAAAGCGTGGGTTCATATCACGCACGGATGTGATGAGTTTTGCACATATTGTATTGTTCCTTATACAAGAGGAAAAGAAAGGTCAAGATTAAAAGATGATATCATTGCTGAAGTTAAACATCTTGTGGAAAGAGGATATAAAGAAGTAACTCTACTAGGTCAAAATGTAAATGCATATGGAAAAGATTTAGAAGGAGATTATACCTTCAGTGATTTATTATTAGATCTTGATAAAACGGGCATTGAAAGAATCCGTTTTACGACATCTCATCCAAGAGATTTTGATGATAAAACAATTGAAGTTTTTAGAACATCTAAACATGTAATGCCTTATGTGCATTTGCCACTTCAGTCTGGTTCTAATAAAGTTTTAAAGAAGATGAATCGTGGTTATACAAAAGAAAGATATTTAGAAGTAATTAGAAAGTTAAAAGATGCAAGAAGCGATATCTCTATTACAACAGATATAATTGTTGCATTTCCAACAGAAACCGAAGAAGACTTTTTAGAAACTTTAGAGATAGTTAACGAAGTTGGTTTTGAAGGCGCATATACATTTATTTTTTCTCCAAGAGAAGGAACGCCCGCTTTTAGTTATGAAAATAATATAACTGAAAAAGAAGCTAAAAACAGATTAAAGAGATTGAACGATTTAGTTAATAAAGGATATTTGGAGGGTTCTAAAAAGTTTCAAGACAAAACGGTAAAAGTTTTAGTAGACGGCTTTTCTAAGAAAAAGGATGGGGTTTTATCTGGATATTCTGAACATAATAAGTTAGTTAATTTTAAAGGTGATGAATCATTAATTGGTAAAATTGTTAATGTTAAGATAACTAAACCAATGACATGGTTTTTAATAGGCGAATATGTTAAGTAAAGATAGATTAATTGCGGAAATAAGGGATAATCCTTATATTAAAGAGTACAAGCGTTTAGAAAAAACACTAAATGAAGATGCGACACTGAAAAAAGAAATTATTCACCTTCAGCAATTGCAACAAGAAATGGTTAATTTAAAAGCGGCTGAAAAGCATAAAGCGCTTCAGATAGCCGAAAAAGAGTATTGGGATAAAAGAAAAAGATTGGAAGAAAATCCAATTATCAGCAATTATTTAACTTTACAAACAGAAATAAATAACCTTTTCAAAACAATTAAAGAAATTTTAGAAGAAGCTTTAATTATTTAGAATAATTGTAAAAAGTAAAATAAAAATAAAAAAAGTTGTGAAACGCTGTTTTATGTAGTATCATTATTATATACTTATAATAAGTTATAAGCCATTTCACAGAAATTTATTAGGAGGGTTTTATGCAAAAACTAGAAAAAGATAGCGTAGTTGTAATTGATAACCAAGATATCGAAATAAACGATATTTTAGATAAGGTTGTAAATATACCAGCAGATTCAATGTTGAGTTATTTTACAGTTTTAGGTTTAATGTTCCCGAGAAGATTAAGAATGGATGCTTTGAAAAAAGTATTGAGTCCATATGTTAATAATGAAAGACCTCATGTGACTCAATTGACTGATGAGTTACTTTATCGTATTCGTTGGTTTGATACATTTTCAGAAGCACAGTTAGTTAATTTATTGCCAGTTTTTGAAGACGGAAGATTATTAGACGAATATAAAGAAGAGTTTTGGTTAGGGATTGTTAGTTATATGTTAGAGAAAAAAGTATCTAGCGATAACATCAATAAACTTTTTGATTTAGCGAAAAGTCTAGAAAATGTTCCGCCATTAGAAAAGTTAGATGGAATAGCTTATAACGATGTTTTAAACCCTCTGTTTTTTGATGAAGAAAATTGTATAGATGGATTAACTCTAGAAATATTTAGACCTGTAGTATTTAAATGTTCGACTTTAGTTGAAGTTAGAGAGATAGGCAAAAAATATGGAGTTAATGTTCCAAGAAGATTACGCAAACAAGAATTAGTTGAAATTATTTTAGATGAGCTTAGAGATCGCGGTAAATTAACTGATGAGATTGAAGAAAAAGTTAACAAAATGACAGTTATTCCACTTCAAAGATTTGCAATTAATAACGATATTAAAGTTTCAATTGAACTAAAGAAAGAAGAAATTATTGAGTATATACTTAAAAACGCTCATCAAACAAAAGCATTATACTTTAAACCACAAGCAGGAGCGTATAAGGTTTATGAAAGAGAAGATTTTGATCTTTCAGATTTAGACAAGATTGATGAAATGATTCAAGAACCAGAACCAGAGCCAGAACCTGAGCCGGAACCAGAACCAGAGCCAGAAATGGTTGCAGTCACTTTTGTAAATGAAGATTTAGAAACAACATTAGAAATTGTTAAAGGTGAAAAAGTTGCTAAACCAGCTGATCCAGAAAAAGAAGGTTATGCGTTTATGGGATGGTATTTAGACGATAAACTATATGATTTTGGTTTAGCGGTTGATGCTGAATTAAGATTAGTTGCTACATATAAATTATTAGGACCAGAAATGGTTAAAGTTAATTTCATTGCGAAAGGTGAATCTAATGAAGTTCATATTGAAAAGGGACATTTAGTTCAAGAACCTAAAAGCCCTACTAAAGAAGGATATGAATTTATTGGTTGGTTCTTAGAAGACAATTTATATGATTTTGAAGATCCTGTTTATGAAGACATTGAATTAGTTGCTCAGTGGTATGAACTTGAACCTGAAAAAGTTACAGTTACATTTATTGACGGAGAGTCGGCTGAAGAAGTTGAACTTATTAAAGGTGAAAAAGTACATCCTATTAGACCGCCGAAGAAAGAAGATTATAAGTTTTCTGGATGGTATTTAGCTGATGAACTATTTGATTTCAATTTACCAGTTAACGAAGATATAATCTTATTTGCTCATTGGAAAGAACAAGATAAAGAAGCAGTTTATGGCAGTGTAGATTTATCCGAAATTATCGTAGAAATTAGAAGAGTTAATCAATCAGTTGAAGATTTAAAAGATGCGTTTTATAACACAGGCAAGAGCGATCAATTAGAAGATATTGATTTTTCTGAAAAATATGGCTATGAAGGTGCTGAAGAAAAAGGTATATCAATTAAACAACCTTACATCTTAATGCCAAATGAAATAAAGATTAGTAAGAGAAACTTCAAGAAACTCAAGAAGAGAAAGCAACAAAAAGAACTTGAAATGGAGAGACGAGCTGAAATTAAGAGAAATCAAAAGAGTAAGTATCCACCAGTTCCAGTAATTGTTGTTGAAGAAGAGAAAGACGAATACTAATATTATCACAGTTTAAGGAGTCGGTATGAAGAAGTATACTCCAATGATCGAACAATATTTAGAGATTAAAAAGGACTATGCTGACAGCTTAGTCTTTTTTAGATTAGGCGATTTCTATGAAATGTTTTTTGATGATGCAGTAACTGCAGCAAGAGAGTTAGAAATCGTTTTAACTGCTAGAGATGGTGGTGTTGAAGAAAAAATACCGATGTGTGGTGTTCCTCATCATAGTGTTTTACCATACATTGAAAAGTTAATTAATAAAGGTTATAAAGTTGCGATAGCCGAACAAATCACTGAACCAGGTAAGGGCTTAGTTGAACGAGAGGTCGTTAAATTAATTACACCTGGAATGGTTATTGATGATGGTATTTTAGGGACTAAAGATAATAACTATATTGGTAGTATAGGTCAAAAAAGAGTGTATTTTTCTTTATGCTATGCTGATGTTTCAACAGGAGAGTTTTACTTGATTGAAGATTTAAGAAGAGATGCGTTAGATAAAGAAATTAATAAGTTAGGTTTAAAAGAGTTAGTTTTATCAAAGGATTTGAAATATCTAGAAAAATATTTAAATGAAAATCTTTTAATTTCTTATCAAGAAACAGAAGTTAAAAAACATCCATTATTTAAAGATTTACAAAAAGCTGAGTCTGTTGATGCAGCAGCGCTATTACTAAGTTACTTAACAAAAATTGAGAAAAATTTAGATAATATATTTGCGAAAATTGAAATAAGCAATAAAAATGAGTTTTTACAACTAGATAAAAGAAGCGTTGATGCGTTAGAACTTACTGAAAGTCCTTTAAGGGTTAATCACAGTTTATTTAAAGTTTTAGATAAGTGTGAGACTGCGATGGGTTCAAGGCTTTTAAAGAAAATGATTGTTCAACCATTAACGAATAAAGAAAAAATTGATTCACGCCTTAACTTTGTAGAAGTGCTAAGAAATAGTTCTAGAAAGATGAAAGAGTTGAAAGAAACATTAAAAGGTGTTTATGATTTAAAAAGAATTTCTTCCAGAATCGCAAGTGAAAATAGCACACCAAAAGATTTATCACAACTCCAAAAATCTTTAAGCAGATTACCTATTATTATTGAAGCGTTAGAGGGTTTAAATAATAAGAAGATTAGTGAATATGCAAATAGTATTGATATTCATTCTGAATTAGAAAACAAGTTAAAAAACGCTATTACTGAAAATCCACCATTAACTATTAAAGATGGAGGAATTTTTAAACTTGGTTATAATGAAAAATTAGACAAATATTATAAAGCAACTAAAGAAGGCGAAAAATGGCTGAATGATTTTGAAGAAAGAGAAAGAGAAAAGACAGGAATTAAAAACCTAAAGGTGGGGTTTAATCGTGTTTTTGGTTATTATATTGAAATTACAAAAGGCAATATTTCTTTAGTTCAAGATGAGTTTGGTTATGTTCGTAAACAAACATTAGTTAATAGTGAAAGATTTATTAACGAAGAATTAAAAGAACAAGAAGAATTAATTTTAGAAGCCGAAGAGAAAAGTTTAGATTTAGAATATGAACTCTTTTTAGAGTTAAGAAAAGAAGTCGCAACTTACGCAGGTAGTCTTCAACTGTTAGCTGATCAAATTGCGTATATTGATGTAATGCAGTCTTTGGCGTTAGTTTCTTTAGAAAATAATTATGTTAAACCAGAAATAAAAGAAGATCGCGAACTTTTTATTTCTAATGGTAGACACCCAACAGTTGAACATTTTCATAATGAACCTTTCATTGCGAATGATGTTTCAATTATTGATGGTGGTATATTATTAATCACTGGTCCTAACATGAGTGGTAAGTCAACATATATGCGTACTGTTGCGTTAATAGTAATAATGGCACAGATGGGTTCGTTTGTCCCAGCAGATGTTGCGAAAGTGCCAATTTATGATGCGATATATACGAGAATTGGTGCGCAAGATGATTTAACGCGAGGTCAATCTACGTTTATGGTTGAGATGTTAGAAACAAATGAAGCGTTAAGAAACGCAACTCCAAATTCGCTTTTAATATTTGATGAAATCGGTAGAGGTACAGCTACATACGATGGTATGGCTTTAGCCCAAGGAATTATTGAATATGTTCATGAAGCAATTAAGGCTGGGATGTTGTTTTCAACTCATTACCACGAGTTGACTAAACTAGAAACGGTATTAAAAAGAGTTAAAAATGTTCATGTATCGGCAGTGTTAGAAAAAGGAAAACTTCTTTTCTTATATAAGGTGAAAGAAGGACCAACAGATAAATCTTATGGGATTAATGTTGCAGCACTTGCGAAACTACCTAAATCTTTAATTAATCGCAGTCAAGATATTTTAGATCATTTAGAGGTTGATAAGAGAAAAGATTTAGATTTAAATATTTTTAACTATGATATTCATGAACAAGAAAAGAAATTAGAAGTCTTTAACGAGGTTGCAATAAATAAAATTAAAGAACTTGATATTGATTCTTTAACGCCAATTGAAGCGCTACTTATTTTAAAAGAACTTCAAGAGGAGATTAAGTAGTATGGAAAATAAGATTATAAAACTAGATGAAAGAATTAGCAATATGATTGCGGCAGGAGAAGTTGTTAGTAGACCTGCAAATGCTTTAAAAGAAATGATTGAAAACGCAATTGATGCTGATGCGACAAAAATAGATATTGATTTACTTGGTAATGGATTAAAAGAAATTAAAGTAATCGATAATGGGTATGGAATGAGTGAGGCTGATTTAAAGACTGCCTTTTTCCGTCACGCAACAAGCAAAATAAGAACTGAATTTGATTTAGCACATATTGATAGTTTAGGTTTTCGTGGTGAAGCAATTCCAGCGATAGCTTCAGTTTCAAAAATGACAATTAAATCTAGACCTAAAAATAGTGATGGATACTTAGTAAGTTATGAAGGTGGGAAACTTAAGGATAGCGAAAGTGCGGCTTTAAATGAAGGAACAGAAGTAATAATTAATGATTTATTTTATAATGTGCCTGCAAGATTAAAGTTCGTGAAAAGTCCACAAACCGAACTATCACATTTAACTGAAGTAGTTGATGAGTTTATTTTAGCTTATCCATATATTTCTTTTCGTTTAAGACATGAAAATAAAGTTTTAAGACAATCTTTTGGAACTGGTGATTATGAAGAGTTATTTGAACTTGTTTTTGGGAAGGGCTCAAGTAAAAATATGATTAGTTTTGAAAAAAATGTTCATAATATAAAAATAGAAGCGCAGTTAGGTAGTCCAGATATTACGAGAGCGAGAAGAAATAATATTTATATCTTTTTGAATGGTAGAGCGATTAATAACTTCATTTTAACTAATGCGGTAATTGAAGGTTATCATACACGCTTAATGGTTAATAGATATCCAATTGGTATTGTTAAAATTACTGTTGACCCTGCTTTTGTTGATGTTAATGTTCACCCGCAAAAAAGAGAAGTTAAACTATCAAATGAATATGTAATTGCCTCTTTAATTAGAACGAGCATTAGAGAGCAGTTCCAAATAGTTAAAAAAAGAATAGTTGATAGTCTTGCAAACATTACCCAGATGAGCAGTTTTGATTATGAGATTAATGAACTTGATTTAGATTATGAAGAAGTTAAGAAAGATATTTATGTGGAAAACATGCAAAAGTTACCACAGTTTGATTATATTGGTCAATTAGCAGGGACCTATTTACTTTTTCAAAATGAAGACGGTTTATATTTAATCGATCAACACGCTGCAGCTGAACGTGTGAGATATGAACATTATTATGAAAAATTAGGAGAAAAATCGCCTGTTAAAGGACTCTTAATCCCATTAAGTTTCGAGTTTAGACCTACGCAAATGGAAATTATTGTTGACAATCTTGTAGCGATTAAAAAACTTGGTTTAACATTAGTGAGAAAAGATAACACTTATGAACTCACAGAAATGCCTTATTGGTTGGCTGATGATGATGTTTATTTGTTTATAGAAAATATTGTTGAATCATTAGAAAAATATAAGGAAGTTAATTTAAAAGATTTAAGAGATAATTTATCAAAAAGTATAGCTTGTAAAGGTGCGATAAAGGCGAATAAACCTTTGTCTAACGATGAAGTTAATCACTTGGTGAGTGTTTTAAGAGAAACAAAGAATCCTTATTATTGTCCACATGGGAGACCAGTACTGCTTTTTTTCTCATATTATGAAATTGAAAAGATGTTTAAGAGAATAGTATGAAAAAAGTAGTAGTTATTACAGGGCCAACAGGGATTGGTAAAACAAGTATATCTGTGGCTATCGCAAAACATTTTAATGCTGAAATTATCTCTGCTGATTCTGCGCAAGTATATAGAGATTTAAATATCGGTACAGCTAAAATAAAGGCTTCAGAAATGCAAGATGTAAAACATCATTTAATTAATATTGTTACGCCACCAAAAACTTATGATGTGGCGAGTTATCAAGCCACTGCCAGAAACTTAATTGAACAAATAGAAAGACCGTTTATTGTTGGAGGAACAGGTTTATATATTCAGGCAGCCATTAATGATTATGATTTTAGTAATGAAAAAAGAGATGAAAGTTTTGAGCAGAAGTATATAAACTATAGTAATGAAGATTTGTATAACTTATTAGTAGAAAAGGATTTAATGTTGAGCCAGCAAATCCATCCTAATAATAGAAGAAGAGTCTTAAGAGCGTTAAGTGGTTCAGCACCAAAGAAAAAAGGAAAAAACAAACCGATTTATGATAATTTAGTTATTCAATTAACATTAGATAGAAAAACTCTTTATAGTAGAATTAATGCTAGAGTTGATGAGATGATGGCTGAGGGTTTATTAGAAGAAGTTAAAGAACTAAAAGAAAAAGGTTTAACATTTAACATAATTTGTTATAAGCAGTTAAATGAATATTTAGATGGAAAGATAAGTTTAGAAGAAGCGGTAAATGAGATAAAAAAAGTTACGAGACGATATGCTAAGCGACAAGAAACTTGGTTTAATAATCAGATGGATACGGTTAAAATTGATGTTAGTAATCCATTAGAAGCGAAAGAAAAAATAATCAAAATTATTGAAGAGTTTTATGAGGTGTAAATGAAAATATATTTAGTAGGAATGCCTTTAAGTGGTAAGACCACGGTTGGTAAGGAACTGGCAGATAGATTATTGTTTGATTTTATTGATTTGGATGATTTTATTGAAGACCTTTATGAAGTCAACATTGATGAAATGTTAAAAAACGGTCATGAAGATTTATTTAGGTCATTAGAAACTGAGGCATTAATAGAGTGTTTAAAGATGTCAAATACCGTTATTTCAACAGGCGGCGGAATCGTTTTAGATGAAAATAATAACGATTTAATGGATGGGATTGTTGTTTTTTTAAATGTTGAACTTGAAGTTTTAAAAGAAAGAGAAAAGGAAGCTAAAAAAAGACCATTATTAAAAGATGATAATTCTTTAGAAGCAATGTTTAATGAAAGAATTGATTTATATTATGATTTTGCTGATATAATATTATCAGAGACTGATCTTAATAAGGTAGTTAGTGAGATTATCGAAATATTAGAAGCGGAAGAGTTTATATGAAAGGTTTAATAATTAATGGACCTAACTTAAACATGTTAGGTAAAAGAGAAAAAGAACACTATGGATCTTTAACTTTAAAAGAAATTAACAATTTAATTAAAAACGAATTTCCTAATGTTTCGTTTAAATTTTTCCAATCTAATTATGAAGGTGCTATAATAGATAGGCTCCAAAACTTAAAGGGCTATGATTTTTTAGTTATCAATCCTGGAGCATTAGCACACTATTCAGTTGCGTTAAGAGATGCTTTTATGCTAGTTAAGATTAAAAAAGGGGTTTGTCATTTATCAAACATAGAAGAAAGGGAAGAATTTAGAAAAATAGATTTACTGAAAGATTTAGCTGATGTTTATGTTTGTGGTTTAAAAGAAAAAAGTTATATAGAAGTAATTAAGAAAATAATTAATATAAAAGGAGAATAAAAATGATTAGTACAGCAGATTTTAAAACAGGTCTAACGATATTATATGAAGGTGAAATTTATCAAATTATTGAGTTTTTACATTCAAAAACAGCAAGAAGTGCTGCTAACGTTGTTACAAAATTAAGAAATTTAAGAACAGGCGCTGTTGTTGAAAAAACATTCCGTTCTGGCGAGAAAATGGAGCAAGCAAATATTGAAAAAAGACCGATGCAGTATTTATATGACACAGGTAGTAAGTATGTTTTTATGAATATGGAAACTTATGAGCAAGTTGAAATAAATATCAGTCAAATAGAACATGAGAAAAACTTCATTTATGAAGGGTTAAGCGTTGATATTACGTATTTTAACGGCACTGAGATTTTAGGGCTTGTCTTACCAGAAAAAGTTTCTTTATTAGTTGCTGAAACTGCACCAGGAGTGAAGGGCGATACTAAAACAAACGCATCAAAAGATGCAATTATGGAAACGGGATTGTTAGTAAAAGTGCCACTTTTTGTTGATGAAGGAGATAGACTAATTATCTCAACAGCAGATGGTTCGTATGTATCAAGAGATAATAAATAATTGAAATTCGTTTACTAAGGTTTATTTATTATGATATAATAAAATAAGGTGATTAAATGAAACTTGGGAAATATTTGGCCCATGGAGGGATTGCTTCTAGAAGAAAAAGCAAGGAACTCATCTTAAATGGTAAGGTTTTAGTCAATGGTGAAGTTGTAACTGAACCTAGTTATTTAGTTAAAAAAGATGATGTAGTTACTTACAAAGATGAAGTAGTTGAAAAGGAAGAATTAGTTTATTATTTAGTTAATAAGCCGCGCGGAGTAGTTAGCACTGTCAAAGATGAAAAAGGCAGAAAAACGATTTTAGATTTATTAAATGATGAAGATAAAGATGAAAGAGTTTATCCGGTTGGTAGACTTGATTATGATTCTACAGGAGTATTAATACTTACAAATGATGGAGAATTAGCCTACATTCTTACAAGGCCAGAATATGAAGTTCCGAAAACATACTTAGTAACGGCTAAAGGAATTATAACTAGAGAGGCTGAAAGAAAGTTAAGAACAGGGATAGAGTTAGATGGTTATCGAACAAGGGAAGCGAAAGTTTCAGTAAAGGAAAAGAATAATCAAAAGAAAACATCATTAGTAGAAATAACAATTACTGAAGGTAAAAATCACCAAGTAAGAGAAATGTTCAAAGCCGTTGGCTTTCCGGTTAAGTCATTAACACGCACACATTTCTCTTACTTGGTGATTTTTACCTTCAGTAATTGTTATTTCTACTAATGATGTTTTCTTTTGATTATTCTTTTCCTTTACTGAAACTTTCGCTTCCCTT
>DUNK01000006.1 GCA_012839355.1 Acholeplasma sp. | reverse complement strand
TAAAGAGTTCTTTAATTATATATTTGAGAACTATAACGTAAACTCTATAAGAATAGATACTCATGAGTTAAATATACCAATGATTAAAATGTTAACTAAAAATGGTTTTGAGTATTGTGGTGTAATTTACTTAAATGATAATAAGGAACATAAACGATTAGTTTTTGAGAAAATTAACTTTTGCATTTAAAGTTAATTTCAATCAGTAAGCCAATAATGGCTTCTTTGCTTCATTAAGTGAGAAGAATAACCCTTATTTATTATTTGATTATTCACTTGTTTGTGAGCATAGTGGTTTAGTTGGTTTTAATCATGTTAATTGGTTAGAGTATTTATATATTACTATTAAAGAAAACAGTGAAAGTATTAATCAGTTTTCTTTAATGTCACCATTATATTTAAATACTGAAACAACTATTAAATTGTTTGAGTTTATTGATAAGATGAGAAGAATTATTGATTTTGAAAATCATGATCTAAAACTTGTTAGAAGAGATGATTATGATGTAAAATTAAATAAAGAGATTGTTTTAGTTAATTTAATTCCTTATGTTGTTGAACATAGTCTAAGATTAGATGCTGAGATAAAGGAAAAAGAACATAATTAATAATTAAAGCTGTGTATGCAGCTTTTTTTATCTCTTTACATTAATCTAAACAACTGCTATAATTATAGTGAAACATAATTCAGTGAAACATAATTCAGTAAAGAGGTGTTGTTATGTTTATTGGTAGATATGAAGAATTAAAAGCGTTAAAAACTCTTTTTGATAAGAAGACATTTGAGTTTGGTGTTATTCATGGTAGAAGAAGAGTTGGTAAGACAACATTGATTAAAGAAAGTATAAAAGATAGAAAATCTCTTTACTTTTTAGCCCAACAAACAAATACAGCAACTAATTTAGAAATGTTTAGTAAAACATATGGGGCTTATAAAGGGGTTGGTAATATTGTTTATAACTCTTTTTTTGAATTGTTTAGTGAAATATTTAAAGAAAAAGATTTAATTGTAGTAATTGATGAATTCACCTATTTAATAGAAAGTGATAAGTCTTTTGAATCTATGCTGCAAGGATTAATAGATAACAATAAAGATACTTCTTCAATTAAACTTATTATCTCTGGTAGTGAGGTTGGGATGTTTGAAAACTTGTTTTCTGTTAGTAGACCACTTTTTAACCGACAAACATTTCATTTACATTTAAAAGAGTGTGATTACTATGAAAGCAGCGAGTATTATAAAAATTTTAACAACACAGATAAAATAAGACTTTATGCAGTTTTTGGCGGTTTGCCTTATTATTTAAGTAAGATTGATGATAGTTTATCGGTGAAAGAAAACATTATTAATTTAATCGTTAATGAAAATGCACAGTTTGCGTCTGAGGTGCAAATGTTGCTGACAACTGAACTAAGAAGCATATTAGAATATCAAAGCATCCTTCAAGCAATCCATAGTGGCAGTTCAACTTTAGCCTTAATTTCATCTAAATCAAATATTAATGATACAGCTAAAACAAGCAAATATGTCAACAAACTAATTAATCTAGAAATAATCGAAAAAGAATATCGTTTTAAAGATAGTCCTACATCAAAAAAATATTTATATAAGATCAAAAATAATTTTTTCGCTTTTTATTATCGTTTTATTTTAAAAAACGAATCTGCTAGAATGATTATGGAACCGGTTGATTTTTATGAGGTTTTTATTGAAAAGTATTTAGATGACTATGTTTCTTCACGTTTTGAAACTATTTGTAGTCAATATTTAATAAGAAACTTTAAAAATCGTAATAATAAACCTTTAATTAATATTGGCAGATATTGGTATAATAACCGAGAACTAAAGGAAGATGTAGAAATCGATGTTTGTTTAGAAGATAGTAGTGGTAAAATATATATATATGAATGTAAATGGACCAATACGCTTGTTACAAATAAGATAATGTTTAACTTAATAGAAAAAGGCAAAAAAGTAAACGCAACTAATTATGGAGCCTTTTCAAAGAACGGCTTTAGCAACGATTTATATAACAAGAGTTTTGATTTAATTACTATTGATGACTTGTTTGATCTGTAATTAAAAAACTTGTAAATAGAGGTGAGGTATGAAAGTATTTATTGATAGTTATGAAAACTTAAAGAATACTGAACCACTAACTATTACTATTGGTAACTTTGATGGCTTACATTTAGGCCATCAAGAGTTAATTAATAGAACAGTTAGTTTTTATGATACTAAACCAGCATTATTAACATTTAATCCTCATCCTGCTAAAGTATTAAAGAATGTTAAACATCAAGAGTTAACATCGATGAGTCAAAAGATTTCTTTACTTGAACAGACACCTCTTCAGTATGCGTATTTTGTCAATTTCACGAGAGAGTTTTCTAATTTGAGTGCTGAAGAGTTTATTAGTTTTTTAAAAGGATTGGCGGTTAAGAGGGTTGTTGTGGGT
>DUNK01000001.1 GCA_012839355.1 Acholeplasma sp. | reverse complement strand
TCCAAATGCAAGTTTCTAAGAAACGAGTTCATTATTAAGGGGGATTGCTATGAAAAGATATAGTTTAAGTAGTATAAAGAAATTTAATAATTTAGCGATAGCAATCGATTTAATTGTTCCGGTAATGTATACGATGTTTTTCGGAATATTGTTTGCGGCAATTAAAACTCCAACAAGTAATGTTGCCTTTACAGATCCAGACAGTTTAATGGATGCTGCATATATGGTTTTAG
This sequence comes from Acholeplasma sp., assembly GCA_012839355.1. Lineage (GTDB taxonomy): Bacteria > Bacillota_I > Bacilli_A > Acholeplasmatales > UBA5453 > UBA5453. Next base: position 28,487 of record DUNK01000001.1, on the reverse strand, counting down.
GAAGAATATATTCAGCAGAACAAGTAAACTTATTAATTGGCATATTTGCTGTTTTCATGTTGTTTGGCTATTCGATCTTTGTGGTAAATATTAAACATAATCTTAAATTAGAAGTTTATGACTACCATAGATGGGAAGCGGGGAACACGATAGTTAAAGGTCTAACAAATATTCTTACTTTAAACTTTGTAGGTTTAGTTTTAAGAATATGGATTGCAAATATGATCTTAGGTTATGCTGAAGATGAAAACTTAATTAGCATACTTAAGAAAATAAAAATCGAAAGAGAAGAAAAGAAAGCTCGCGATGCACAATTTGAACACTCAGAGCTAACGCCAGAAGAAATTGAAATTAAAAAACGCGTTAGAAGACAAATTTTCTTTAAGATATTAAGATATTTCTTCACATATTTAATTTTGATATTGTTTGCGCTGTTTATTTTAATTCCGTTCTATTGGATGATATTGACGGCTCTTAAGACTTTTGATCAAAGTAGAGCACAAAATCCTGAGTTTTGGGTAGCGTTTAAAGATTTACAGTGGGTAAACATTAAATATGTATTTACAGAAATGAAATTTGGGTTGTATATTAAAAACACATTGATTGTTGCGATATTGACAACGATAGGAACAGTTATAACAACCATTTTAGGAGCGTTTGCGTTCTCTAGAATCGATTTTAAAGGTCGAGATATGATTTTCTCTGTCTTGCTTATGACAATGATGATTCCGGGCGAAATATACATCATTACAAATTTTACAACGGTTAGTAGAGCTGGTTTTGGTTGGATAGGTACAGGAACAAATAATGCTGCAGGTTATTTTGCAACAATGATATTCCCAATGATGGTTAGTGTTTTCTACATTTTCTTCTTAAGACAATCATTTAAACAAATACCAGATGCTTTATATAGAGCAGCTAAGGTAGACGGATGTAGCGATTTTAAATTCTTAAGAAGAGTAATGTTGCCTATTGCATCACCAACACTTATCACAATTACAATTTTAAACATATTAGGAACATGGAGTGCCTTTATTTGGCCAAGATTAATTACGAGTGTTGAACCACAGTTTGGGAAAAACTATTGGTTGATTTCTGTTGCCTTAAGAGAAGAATCATATGTATTGGAAAGTGGAGCAGATCCGCTGCCAATGTTTAACTTACAAATTGCAGCTTCAGCAATTGTAACAGTACCGCTTGTCATAGTTTTCTTGCTACTAAGAAAATATATTATGAGTGGTGTTGGAAGAAGTGGAACGAAAGGTTAAAAAATATATAAAATTAGGTATTTTTGAAAAAAAAGGAGGAAAAATGAAAAAATTACGTAATTTGTTAGTATTAGTAGTTGTAGCATTAGTAGGCTTATTTGCGGTAGGTTGTGGTGGAAAAGACACTTCAGCTCAAGACAGAGAAGCACTAGAAAGTGTATTAGGACTACTAAATGTTAGATTTGAGGAAGACGGAGATACTCTCCGCAGTGTAACGGGGAACTTAGTTTTAGATACTACATTTGATGATGCAACAATTGAGTGGGCATCAAGCAATCCAAATGTTATTGCAGTAGATGGAACAGTTACTCGTGGTGATGAAAGTGTTGATGTTACATTGACAGCGACAATTAAAGTAGGGAAGCAATCAGACATAAAAACATTTAGAGTACATGTTTTAGGTTTGGTTTATGAAGTCTATACGGTTACGTTTGACGCTGGAACTGGAAGACCAACTCCTGAAGTACAAAACGTACGTGAAGGTAAAACAGCTGTTCTTCCTGATGTAGAACCAGAAAGAGATAGATACGCATTTGAAGGCTGGTATTTAGATGGAAAAAAATTCAATTTTAATACACCAATTGAAGAAAATACATCTTTAGTTGCAAAATGGGAACTTGTTGAACCGATAGTGTCGTTTAACTTAGGTTATACAGGCGCTAACCCTATTGCGCCACAAAGACTTCATGTTAATACCACTGCAAATGAACCAACTGCTCCAACAAGAGATAGATATCAATTTGCGGGTTGGACATTGGATGAACAACCTTACGATTTTAATGAGCCGGTTACTGAAGATTTAGTATTAACAGCCACATGGACACAGTTGCAAGCACAAGTTTCTTTTGACTTAGGCTATGGAAATAATCATCCAGCAGATCAAATAAAAGATATAGGTGAAAAAGCAGAAGAGCCTATAGTTGAAGAAAGAGATAGATTTGAATTTGTAGGTTGGTATTTAGGCGATGACGAATATGACTTCGAAGAGGCTCTTGTAGGAGATGTTCATTTAGTTGCAAAATGGAATCAGTTAGTTGCGATAGTGACATTTGATTTAGGTTTTGGAGAAGAACATCCAGCTCCTGTAATATTAGATGTTGGCGGAACGGTTGATGAACCAACAGAAGTAGAAAGACCAGGCTATAACTTCATTGGTTGGTTAGATGGAAGCACATTATATAATTTTGAAAATCCAGTTTATAGAGACTTAAACTTAGTTGCGGGTTGGACAGTGGCAGGCGAAGAAATTAGCGCAACAATTATCGGTCCAGATGCAATCACTCATTATGTTGGTGCTAGAGAGTTTAACCCAGTTGGAGAATATGTTGCGATTGATAATCTAACAGGCGCAGAATATGAGTTAATAGTTATTAGCGGATTCTATCATCCAAACTATCCAAACACATATACATACACAATTGGAGTGTTGCTAGACCAAGCGATTACCAAGGAAGTTAAATTAACAGTTAAACCAGCAGTAGCTATTCCAAATGAGTTATCAAGAAATCAAATTCAAATTACATTATGGCACGCAAACGGAACAACAATTGAAAACAAACTAATTCAATACGCTCAAGAGTTTGAAGAGTTAATGTTATCACAAGGCTATAACATAAAAGTAAACATTACTAAAAACGGTTCAGGATATGACGAATTAAGAACAAACGTAATTAACGCAATTAAAGGTGCGGAATTACCAAACTTAGTTCAAAACTATCCAGACCATGTTGTTGAATATCATGATAATGGTGTTATTGAATCGTTAACTCCTTACATATATCACCCAGTTCATGGATTAGATCCAAATAATCCAAACGAAAGACTAGAAGATATAGTTAGATCGTATAGAGAAGAAAACAGAGACAACAACTTAATTGGTGACTACTTATCATTACCATTTAACAAGTCAACAGAAGTTGCTGTATATAACAAAACATTCTTTGATGCTGTATTAGGAGGAAGATCATTCCCAGAAACATGGCAAGGATTATTTGCGTTAGTAGATGATATCTTAGCTATTAAAAATGACCAAATTGATGCAATTGCAGCTAATTGGGCAGCATCAGGCGAAGCTTTATCAGCTCAAGATATTCAAAAAGCAAAAGATCAATTCGTACCATTTACATATGATAGCCAAGCGAACTCGTTTATCACTTTAACAAGACAGTTTGGTGGACAATATACTTCACGCAATCCTGAAACAGGAAAAGGAAAGGTTGAATTTATTAACCCTAACACAATAAGAATGTTAAAGTTCTTTGCGGAAGATAGAGGAAGAACATTTACAGTTCCACAATTCTGGGGAGTTGACTATGCTAACAATGTTAGTTTCCATGGAACAACAATCTTTAGTGTTGGTTCTACAGCAGGGCTAAGATATAATAACGCTGTTAATAAAGGGTTCAAATTATATGAGGTTGGTGTTGCACCGGTTCCATATGACTCACAAAACCCTTCAAGCAGAGCAGTAATCCAACAAGGAACTAACATTTCTCTAACAAATAGAGGAACTGCTGACCAAAAATTAGCATCTTGGTTATTCTTGAAATATTTAACGAGTACAAATGTACAAGCAGACTTTGGAATTGCAACAGGCTATACACCAGTTAGATTAAGTGCAATTCAAACAGCTGAATATCAAGAGTTTTTACAGACAGCAGATACTGTGTTAGGAGACAGTGCATCAGCGATGAGTTTAACAGCTACTCAATATAAAGATTTAGCTGAGAGAAAATTAGTTGCGATGGGCGCTAGAGTAGCGGCACAACAAACAGCGTTTTCGTTCTATGATGAAGCATTTATTGGTTCTTCTAAAGCAAGAGAAGAAGTTGGAAATGCTTTTGAAAGAGTAATGTTGTCAACAGGAACAAATATTGATGAAATAATTAATAACGCTTTACAGGCTGCTAAAGAAGCGACAGAAAGAGTTATTACGTGAATTAGAGAAGAGGAGCTTCTCTTAGAGTTTTTCTGAGAGAAGCTTTCCATATCATAATAATTTTAAACATTTAAGGAGGAACTATGAAAAAGAAATTATTAGGTTTATTTAGTATTGTTTTAACGTTATTCTTGCTAGTTGGCTGTTTTGAGAAATCATATAAAGTCCAGTTTGACTTAAATAATGGTACATCAGCAGCTATTGCGGAACAAACGATTAAAAGTGGAGGGTTGGTTCGTAAACCTATAGACCCTACAAGAGAAAATTATAATTTTACTCACTGGACTTTAGATGGTGAGAGATGGGATTTTGAAACAAGCAAAGTTAAAGCAAATATAACTTTAAAGGCTGAATGGGAATTAAAAGAATACACAGTAACGTTTGATGTTAGAGGTGGAGCGCCAGCACCAGCAGAGCAAACAATTGCTCACGGAAGCAAAGCAACCGAACCAGAACCATTACCAGCATTGGAAGGGAACGAGTTTTTAGGTTGGTATTTAAGTGGTAGATTCTATAACTTTGATAATCCTGTTACGGAAGATATTACATTAATTGCTAGATGGGGAGTTAGAGTTACATTTAACGTTGACGGTGGTACACCTGCTCCTTTTGAGCAAGTTGTATTAAAAGGAACAACCGTTCAAGAACCTACAAAACCAACAAGAGAACACGCAACGTTTTTAGGTTGGTATCATAATAATACAAAATTTAACTTTGATAATGAAGTTGAACAAAGTTTTGAACTACATGCAAGATGGTCTTTTGATTATGATGCTATTTTAGTTGAACTAGAAGAACATTATGCTAATACTTTTGGAGATATGGAGTGGCACCCAACAGAAAACGTTGAGTTACTTGATGAAATTTGTGGAGTACCAGTTACATGGAGTTCTAGCGATCCTGAATATTTCGCTAACAACGGAGAAGTTACAATTCCTCCATACAGCGTTGGCGATAAAACGATTATGTTAACAGCATCATTAACACCGATTAAATCAACTGTGTTTTTATTTGTTATTGAAGCGGCAGAAGAAACAGTTGATGAAATGCTTGAGAGAATTTTAGATCTTGTAACAATTGTTCCATCAACGCCAAGTGGTTATCAAGAACAAAACTTTGAAACAATAACGCTTTATAGAATTGGCGAAGAAGATGTTACTATTTCATGGGAAAGTTCAGATGAAGAAGCAATGAAAGCTAATGGTGAAATAGTTCCGTTCGTTGGAGAAGATAGAGAAGTAACGTTAACAGCAACAATGACTTATCAAGAAATTACAAAATCTAAATCAATTACTTTCTTGATTAAACCAGTAACTGTTTATGAAGGTTTAACAGAGGCTTACTTCCCTGAAAATCAAGGCGTAAAATTAATGGTTACAGGTGTAAGATTCTTTTCACCAATCAGTGCGAGAGCATCAAGTCCTGTTGGATATTATATTGCATCAGCAGATAACAAGATTGGATATATTCACGCTAGCATACCGACAAACTTAAAAGATGATAAATTATACGATGTAATATTTGAACTTGATATTTACTATGGTTCATATCAGTTAAAGAATGCTGTGTTCATTAATGAAAGAGATGGAGACTTACCAGTAATTACACCGATTGAAATGACGCTTGATCAATTAGTGGAGTTACCTAAACCACTAGATGAAAATATGCCTCATACATATGTAAAATTAACAGATGTTAAAGTGTTTGTTGCAGATCCAAACGATCAATATAAGACATTCCTTGTTAATAAGGATTTTGACACAACTACACCATTAACCGATAAAAATAGTATTATGGTTTATTACCAATCTGACTTAAGCGTTATTAAGTCGTTAGATGGTAGAAACATTGATGATATTTTATTAATCAATAATGGTTATAGAACAAATAATGTTGTTTGGTATGTTAACTATATTGGAGATGGATCAGACATAAATTTAACACCATTAAGTGATGCTGAGTTAGTTAGTTTAGTTAACGGAAACTTAAACGCATCTATCCCTTATAGAGTTATTGCAGAAAAACCTCTTCCATTAATAAAAGAATCTGAAGGAGTTACAATTTCTTGGGCATCAGACAATGAAGCAGTAATTAATCCAAATACAGGAGTGGTTGCATTTGCAGAGGCAGCTGAAACAGTTATATTAACAGCACAAATTAGTAAAGGCGAAGAATCAATTACATTTAGTAGAGAAGTTTGGGTGGGAACGCCAACACAATTACCGTTAAGCGATATTGCTGAAGTAGTTGCTTATGATGGAAACTATGATTTATATCCATTTAAGATTGAAGGCGTTGTAACAGGTATCACAGGTAACCGTCAATACTCAATTTATGATGGTACAGACGCTATGGCAATAAGAATGAGATCAGGAACTTCACTTGAACTAGGTTATAAGTATACAATAGTTGGTTGTAAGAACATTTATATGGGATTAATTAGAATGGATGAACCTGGAACTTTTGTAAAAGGTGAAGAAGGGTTATTAGAAGAAGCACTTGAATTAACAGAAACAATTCTCGCTAATGAAACAGAATTAGTTAAATACCAAAGCCATTTAGTAAATGTTGCTGAAGCAGATGTAACAAGAGCTGAAGTGGTAGATGATTATGGAACAATAGAAATCACATTAAAGATTGGTGAACAAACACTGTTATTAAGATGGGATAATAGAGTAACGCTTACTTCAGAAGCAAAAGCCAAACTACAAGCAATAGAAGTAGGCGATCTACTTAAAATTAATGCTGCGCCACTTGGCTGGTTCAATGGAGCACAACTTGGTTATCACGATGCATCACAAATCGAAACAATTTATCCTGAAACAGATGAAGAAAAAGTAAGTAGAGCAATTAGAGCTTTAAATATTCCTGAAATTGCAACTTCAAGTTTAACATTACCAACAGAAGGTAGATTTGAAACTTCAATCGTTTGGAGTTCAGACCTTCCAGAAGTTATTGCAGATGATGGTACATTAGTAATGCCAGAAGTAAATACTGATGTTGAATTAACTGCGGAAATCACATCTGGCGAATATACGAAAGCAGTAAAATTCTACGTGTTTGTACAAGTTGAAGCAGGGGTTTTAAATGTTAAATTAACTAGAGCGGTAGCCTCAGGACAAGCAGTTGTATTTAAAGGCGTTGTAAGCGGTATGGACTCAACTAGATATGTATATGTTAGTGACGTTGATGGTACAACTATAGTGTTATTTGAACCAACAAGACCAGCAGGACTTGCAGTAGGTGATAGAGTTAAAGTTGAAGGTTCTAGAACAGACTATAACGGCCTAATACAAATTGGCAAACAAGCTACAGTAACAATTTTAGCAAAAGAACAACCAATCCCTGCTGCAATAACAGTTGATACAATTCCTGAATTTACAGTGGATGATCAAGGCAGAAGATTCAATATTGAGAATCTATTGGTAGTTTCAGTTAGCGGAAGAAACTTAATTCTTACAGATGGGGAAAAAGAAGTTCGTGCCTATGTAGATCCTAACGATGCTGCAATTGTTACACACATTGGCACAGCAGCAGGTAAGAAAGTAAACTTGGTTAATATTCATTTAGGATGGTATAATGAGGGACAATTCTTAATCGGAAACGTTTCAGAAGTTGTAGTAGTTGAATTAAACGATCAAGAAAAAGCAGCAGCAGATTTACGTGAGATTGAATTACCGGAAGAAATAGCATCTTCACCATTAAACTTACCTAACGAAGGTTTATTACATAACTCGGTAATAACTTGGTCATCTGATAACCCAATAATTAATACTGAAGATGGCACAGTTACCTTGCCAACTGAAAATGTAGTAGTTAAATTAACAGCTACAGCCACAAAAGGCGAATCAGAAGCAAGCGCAATATTCTATATTACCGTTAAACCTGAAGGTTCGCCTGTATTAGCAGAAGCTACAATGGAGTACGCAGGCCCTACAACAAATATGGAAAGTGGAAACAACGCTTCAGCGGTTGGATTACATCCATTATTATTCAGTGTAGAAAGCATTAAAGGCGCTCCGTCTAACGAGATTGGTTTAAATGCTGCAGGTCAACTAAGGCTTTATTCACATCGTTCAACTGGAGATGGTAATACATTAAGTGTAAGTATAGCTGCAGGGAACGCAATTACTTCTCTTGAAATCTATTTTGTAATAGCAAGCAACCAAGCAACAACTGCTACATTAATGTTAGGGGAAGAAGAGGTTCTCTTGACAGAGGCAGATTTAAAAACTACTAAAACATATTCAGATTTAAACATTTCAAACTTCACTTTAAAGAATACTCATATGGGTGGTAGTACAAATGGTCAAATTTGGATAAGTAAAATAGTAATTAGATATCTTGGTGTTGGAGCTCCGCAACCAGAATCAGTAATGATTTCAGACTTCTTAGAATCAACAGGTGAATAAGTTCTAGAGATTCAAGGAATTGTTACAAACGTTGGCCCATATAGTTCGTTTTCAATTGAAGATGCTTCGGGCGCTATAGCACTTAGAATCACAGGTAAAAACGCAGCAAACATTGATTTTGCGGTAGGCGATGTTGTTAATGTTGATGGAGCAACATTAACTTGGGATAACGGAGCACAGCTTGCCATTGATAACGGGAATCAGTGTGCTAAAGTAGCTACACCATAATTAAATAATTTAAACATTAAAAAATAAGTGAGTTAAGGGCTTGCAAAAAATGACTGCAAGCCCTTTTCCACCCTTTAACAAAGTAATTAACGTTGTTAATTAAAATGATGTATGATATAATTTTATTGGGTATAAAAGATTAAAAGCGAGGTATTAAAAATGCGTAAAAAAATATTATCTTTAATAACTATATTAGTGTTAGTATTCACTATCTCAATAATTAGTGTTTCGGCTGAAGGAGCAATTTTAGGAGAAACATTGGTTTATAAATATTCTTATGTAGAAGATCTTCCAACACAATATGTTAAAGGAAGCGAAATAGAATTCTATGAATATGATGGAGAACAAATACCTGACTTTAGACATTATTTTGAAGTTTATGATAACGCTCAAACTATTTTAAATATGCATAGTGTAGGTGGGGCGATTGATTTAGGTGGTTATACTTGGGATATGAACTTTGATATTAATACGGTTGGGACATATCAAGTTACTTTATCATATACTGGAGTTACAGGATCTAGAAGTGAAACTATTGAACTTGAGGTAATTGAAGAAGATATTGAAGGGCCTACAATTAATTTAGTGGGAGGCAATTTCAACAAAATTAGAGTAGAAAATAGAGATGAATTTTTAGCAGAATTTAATCAGTACCTACGTAGAGCAAGAGTTTATGATAGCGTTGATGGTGTTATAAAAGTAACAATAGATGATTTTGATGTTGATGATATTGAAAATTTACGAACTGCAGATTTGAGAGCAAATGTAGATATCACACTAACTGTTGAAGATAAAGCAGGCAACGAAGCAACTAAAACAGTAACACTAACAATTGTTGATTTAAAGGCACCAAACATTCATAACGTGAGAACACTTACAACTCAAAAAGGCAGAAGAATTAATTTAACAAACCATTTAAGATTTTCAGATAATTATTCTGATGAAGCTGAGATTAAAAACAACGCAGTTTATGAGATTTATAGTACATTAGTAGTTAAAAACACTTGGGAGTCAGGTCCTAGAAGAGCGAAACCTAGTGATGGAGAACAAATTAAGAACTATCTAAGGTTGACTAATGCAGGGTTAGATAGCTTCCTTACATATGTAGAAACAAATTATCCAACGGTTCATGTTGTTGGCGATTATTACGAAATTAAAGATAACAATCAAATGCATTATGTTTATATAGCAAGAAAAGAAGCTGTTGAAGGCTCAGAAGTTGATACAAACGTTTGGGAAATAACAACAAACAAAACTTTAGCTACAGGTAGAAAATTAGAAAGTTTTGAAACATTTGAAATGTCAGAAGCAGAACTATTAGATTATGCCATGGTAGAAAACGAAGAAGGCTTTAGAGTTAATGATTATTATCAAACTTTAGATTTAACAACAAACAAAAAGTATTTTGTCTACATTAAAGAGACAGAAAATGTTTATAGAGATAAACACGAACAACCAACAATCAACTTTAATAAGGTCGGAGTTTATTATGTTAAAGTAAACGTTGCGGATGAGTACGGAAATACTGCAAGTGCAGTTTATCGTGTTGTAGTAGCAGATGGACTTTCGTTTACTGAAAGCATATTAATAGTTAACGGAGTTGTATTAGGAGTGGCTGCTATAGGAGTAGTAATGTATATTGTCTTTAGAAGACGTAAATAAGGGGTGAATAGAATGAAAAGAATATTTAAAATATTTGGGGTTTTATTTGCTTTAGTTTTATTAGGTGGTTGTTTTGGTAAGGAATCAAAAAAGGTAATACCGGACTTAACTGGTAAAACAAAAACAGAAATCCAAACAATCTTTGATGGTTTTAAAAAAGATTTAACGTTAGACTTTGAATATGAATATGCAAATGATGTTGATCAAGATGTTTTCGTTAGATATCAAGGTACAGTTCAAGTTGGTGATGAAATTAAAAAAGGCGATAGTTTTACTATCGTTTTAGCAGCGGAAAAACTTCATTTGCCAGACTTAACAGGTAAGAATGAAGAAGAGATTAAAACTCTATTTAATAATATTAATTCTTCGCTTGGTTCAGAGGGCGTAACATTAAAGTTTAAATATAGTTATCCTGTTGATGAAGAGGATAAGTTTATTGGTTATTTAAATGGTTCAAAAGCTGGCGATGTAGTAAGAAAGGGTTCAACAATAAACATATCGATGTATGGTAATTATGTTAAGTATCCAATCATAGCCACTTTAACAACAGAAGAAATGCAACAATACATCGGTTCTTTATTTAATCAATATGAAAACCTTAATTATAAAATAACTTTTTTAAATTATTATGCGCCTGATTTAGAAGAAGGAGAGTTCCATTCTTATGTTGGTGGAGAACCTGAAGAAGAAATAAGAGATTTAGATATTAAAATAAATATTGCTTCGCACACATTTTATTTGCCAGATTTAAATGGTTTACAAGTAGAAGAGATAAAAGATTTATTTGAACAATTTTCTATTTCTTTAAACAAATTAAATTTTGTTCCTGACTATAGTCAATATGTTAAAGCAGGAGAATTTATTAGTTATCAAGGATATGAAATAGGGGATGAATTCGACCTTAATACTACCGAAAAAATAACAATCGTTTATGATATTAGACCAATTCTTAAAGACTTAGAATATTACAATAAATATCAAATCGAAAAAGAATTTGAAAGTTTAAGCGCTAATATTAGTTTTGAATATATTTTAGATAATGATAAAGAATATGACACATTCGCAGGATACAAAAATTATGAGATAGGCGATGAGATTGTTGAAGGCATGAACGTTATTGTTTCGCTATATAAAAATGATGACGCAAATGCTTATGAAGAAGTTAATGTTGAAGAGCAATTAATGATCTCAAAATATATTGGTGGTTTTAGTTGGAATATGGGTATTGAATTATGGAACCCAACTGATGAAGATATTGACTTAGCAGACTATTATATAGCGATTATTCCGGGTGGGCAAATAACTGTTGATAAAGTAATTCAATTAGATGGAATACTTCATAGTAATGCGGTTTACACAATAGTTAATACTAATGCTGACACAGAACTTCGCAACAAATCAAACATGCAAACAACGCAGATGGATTTTGGAGCAAACTCAACAATTCAGTTGAGAAGAACTAGAAATAGAACATACATTGATACCATCTATAATATTGCCAATACAAGCACTTCTTTAGATAGAGAAATCTTTGTTAGAAAAGGTCATATCACACATGGAAGAAGAGACTTTGTTTATACTGAATGGAAAGGTTATGTGCCAACTTATTTTGATGTTGTTGGAACACACCCAAACGATGGTCCAGAAGATCCTGAGTTCGTTTTAATTGCTGATAAAACTTTCCAAGAGTATGGTATGACAAAGGTTAGGTACTTAAGTGCAGCCGATGGTGATACAGTTTATTTCGAATCACTCGATTCAAGAGACCCAACAAGTTATAATGGAAATTCAAGAGTTAGATTTTTAATTATTGATACACCTGAGACCGAAAAACCAGGAGTAGATGGTGAACCATATGCAAATGCTGCAACAGATTTTACAAGAAATATGTTAAGCAACGCTTTAGAAATTTATATCCAAGCTTGTGAGGAAGCAGGAATAATTGATACTTATGGTAGACATCTAGCATTAATTTGGGCCAATGTTGGTACTGCAGAAAACCCAAACTGGAAGTTACTAAACTATGAGTTACTTAAAGCAGGTTTAGGTCAAATTCAAATAGCGAAGATAGGCAATTATCAAAACTATCCAATCTTTAGTAATCGCTACTTATATTCTTGGGCTCATGGAGCAGATAATTATGCTAAAGAAAACAAACTGGGTCTATATAGTGGCGTTTATCAAAGTTAATGAGAAAACTACTCCAAATTAATTATGTAATACTTGTCCTTGCGGTGTTTGTTATAGTATATAAACAAGCGTTCATGCAAAGACATGATAAGTTTTACCATGAAGAAGGAAAAATTATTCTTAATGGAGAATCTAGTGTAGAAAAATACCAAATAAATAAACATTTATTTTTCTATGAAGCAAAAGGTCTCCATCAAATGACCCCTCTTTTTCAGTTTGAGAATGATGAAAAAACAATCAAAATAGATATATATGAAATTAGTTATCCAAACCACTCAAAAACAGACATTCATAAAGTGGCAACTTATTTGATGCCAATTATTACAGCAGATGAAGAAGTGTTTGCGAATAAAGATTTAATGTACGGGATTTATTTTGCAAGTGGAGAAGAAGAAATAATCATTGATGACAAAGAAGAAAATCAAGTTTGTTGGTTTGAGATAATTAAGTTTATTAGACTTAATCTTTATGTAGCCGATACAGGCTATGGAGAACTTATTCCTGTTATAACTTCAAGCGAAGGCGATTTAATAGATGAAAATCCGATTAGACTTGAAATATTTACTGCCGAAGTTAAAAGAGAAGATGGGGTAAAAAAGATTTATACAAATCGTCTTTTAGTCAGCCCTTTTACAATAACAGAAAACAGTTTTCCGGTTAGAAACAAACTAATTGAATTATTCCATCAAAAAGAAATTAATGAAGAACCATTAAATATAACTGCCGAAGATAAAGTTAATTTAGAAGCAGAAGGAATATATTATCCGGCTTTCCATAATGCTTCGAAATATAATGGGGTTCTTGTTCAGTGGTTTATGACATATTTTTTAATTGTTGGTATAACGGCTTATTTTGTTTTTTTCTTTAGAAGAGGCAGAAAACATTTAGGACATGTTAAACCTACGAAAGCACTAGAAGAAAGTATTAAACAATCGGAAAAACAAAAAGAAGTAAACAAATAAAAAGGTTATTAGTTCGTCCAGAATTAATAACCTTTTTTTATTTAAAATGTCTTTAAACCTTATTTGCGAGGGTTTTTAATGTTTGCTTGAGCTGCAGCTAATCTTGCGATAGGAACTCTAAATGGTGAGCATGAAACATAATCTAAACCGATTTTGTGGCAGAACTCAACACTCATTGGATCTCCGCCATGCTCTCCACAAATACCTAAGTGGATATCAGGACGAGCTTCTTTGCCTAATCTTACAGCAACTTCCATTAATTTACCAACACCTTTTTGGTCGATGTGAGCAAATGGATCTAATGTGAAGATTTGTTTGTTGTAATAGTCGCCTAAGAACTTAGCAGCATCATCTCTGCTGAAACCAAATGTCATTTGTGTAAGGTCATTTGTACCAAAACTGAAGAATTCAGCTTCTCTTGCAATCTCATCAGCAAGTAATGTTGCTCTTGGGATTTCAATCATTGTACCAACGCTATAATCAAGTTTAACACCAGCGTCTTTAATTAGTTTATCAGCTGTTTTAACAACATAGTCTTTAACATATGTTAATTCTCTAACTTCACCAACTAAAGGAATCATAATTTCAGGTTTAACTTTAATTCCTTTTTTAGTTACTTCAATAGCAGCTTCAATAACCGCTCTTGTTTGCATAACTGCGATTTCAGGATAAGTTAATGATAATCTAACGCCACGATGTCCTAACATAGGGTTAATTTCGCGTAAAGCTTCAACTGTTTCATTTAATTCTTCATAAGGCATCTTTAAGTCTTTTGCAAGATCTCTAATTTCAGCTTCTGTATGAGGTAAGAACTCATGTAAAGGTGGGTCTAAGAAACGAATTGTAACAGGAAGACCATCCATAACCTTATAAATTTCTACGAAGTCTTGACGTTGGATTGGTAATAATTTAGCTAAGGCTTTTTCTCTATCTTCAACTGTTTTCGCAACAATCATTTCTCTAACTGATTTAATTCTGTCAGATTCAAAGAACATATGTTCTGTACGACATAAACCGATACCAGCAGCACCAAATCCTTTTGCAACTGCTGCATCGTGTGGGTTATCAGCGTTTGTACGAACTTCTAACGCTCTATATTTGTCTGCCCAACCCATAACAACTGCGAATTCGCCGCTAACTGTTGGTTCTTCAGTCTCAATTTTACCGGCGTAAATATTACCTGTTGTACCATTTAATGATAAATAGTCGCCAGTTTTAAACTTCTTGCCATTAATTAAAACTGTGCCAGCTTCTTCGTTAATAACAACACCGTCTGCACCAGCAACACAGCATTTGCCCATACCTCTTGCAACAACTGCAGCGTGGCTTGTCATACCACCACGAGCTGTTAGAATACCAGCAGCAACGTGCATACCTTCAATATCTTCAGGAGAAGTTTCAATTCTTACTAAGATTACAGGTTCACCTGTTTTATCAACTAGTTTTTGAGCTTCTTCAGCTGAAAGAGCGATACGACCATACGCAGCACCAGGAGAAGCAGCTAAACCGCTACCGATTGGTGTTTCTTTTGCAAGAACTTTAGCATTAAACGTAGGGTGTAATAAATGGTCTAATTGTCTTGGATCAAGAGATAAAAGAGCTTCTTTTTCAGTTAATAAACTTTCTTTAACTAAATCAACAGCGATTTTAATAGCTGCTTGAGCTGTTCTTTTACCTGCTCTTGTTTGTAAGATATATAATTTACCTCTTTCGATAGTAAATTCTAAGTCTTGCATGTCTTTATAATGTTTTTCAAGTTTATGAGCAATGTCTTTAAACTCATCGTAAACTTCTTTGTTATCTTTTTCTAATTCAGCAATTTGGTGTGGTGTTCTAATACCAGCAACTACGTCTTCACCTTGAGCATTGAATAAGTATTCGCCAAAGAATTCGTTTTCGCCTGTTGCAGGGTTTCTTGAGAATGCAACTCCTGAACCAGAATCATCACCCATGTTACCAAATACCATTATTTGAACGTTTACTGCAGTACCCCAGTCGTAAGGGATGTTGTTTAATCTACGATATGTATGAGCTCTTGGGTTGTCCCATGATCTAAATACAGCCGCAACCGCTGCAAGTAATTGCTCAACAGGGTCTTGTGGGAATGGTTCGCCTTTAACTTCTTTATATTTCTTTAAGAATGCATTTGAAATATAAATCATATCATCAGCGTTTAATCCAGCGTCATCGGCAACGCCTTTTTCCTCTTTTCTAGCATCGAATATTTCATCGAAGTGAGCCATGTCAACGCCCATAACAACTTCACCAAACATCATAATGAAGCGTCTGTATGAGTCATATGCAAAACGAGGATTGTTTGTTAGTTTTGCTAGACCTTCAGCAGTTTTATCGTTTAAACCTAGGTTTAAGATAGTGTCCATCATGCCTGGCATTGATGCTCTCGCACCAGAACGAACAGAAAGTAAAAGAGGATTATTAATATCTCCAAACTTTTTGCCAGAGCGTTTTTCTAATACGCTAAGAGCCTTTAAGATTTCAGCTTGGATTTCTTTTGAAATTTGCTTTCCGTCTTCATAAAATCTTGTACATGCCTCAGTTGATACTGTAAAACCTTCTGGTACAGGAAGACCTAACTTTAACATTTCACCGAGGTTAGCACCTTTACCGCCTAATAAGTTACGCATTGAAGCATCACTTTCGGTAAATAAATAAACATATTTTTTACTCATTTTTTCATCCTTTCCTTTATTGAAAAATATTTCCAAAGTAATTATAACATAAAGGGCTAGAAATACAACATAAATCACATAAAAAGACTAGGTAAAACGATTTCAAATTTTACTATTACTAAATGTTAAGATTATAAAACAATTAAATGATTAGACAAATTATTTAAATATGTTATACTACTATAATATGGAAAAAACGGAGGGATAAAATGTATAAGTTGATTGATAAAAAAATAAGAAAGTATGAAAGGATAATAATTCACCGACATAAAAACCCAGACATGGACGCTATTGGGAGTCAGGCGGGACTATATTATCTAATTAAAGAAAACTTTCCTAAGAAAGAAGTTTATATGGTTGGTGATAGCAATAAGTTTGATATGGAAAACTTAATGCATGATATTCCGGACTCATATTATAAAGATGCGTTAGTGTTTATCTTAGACGTAGCGGTAAAAGAAATGGTTTGTGATGAAAGATATCTATTAGCGAAAGAAGTAATCGTTATTGATCATCACGCCAACCCTTCAGATATTGAAGATTGTATCCTTTTTGTTGATCCAGAGAGTTCATCAGCAACACAATACATTACAGAAATATTTAAAAGTTTAAATTACAAATTTAATAAAGAAGCGGCAAGTTATTTATTTTATGGAATGGTTACTGATACAGGTAGATTTAAATGGATGAGAAAAGCTGAAACGGCATTTGCAGCAGCAAGTTTCTTAGCATCAAAAGGAGCAGTTATTGAACCTTTTTATAATTGGTTATATACAGAATCATTAGAAAACAGAAAAATAAAAACCTTCTTTGAAGCAAGATTGGTTTATGAAGAAGGAATTGCCTATTTAAAAAATGATCAAGATGTTTTAGATGAATTAGGTGTAGATTTTTTTACAGTTTCTAGAGGCATGGCTAATTTAGCAAGCGGTATTGAGGAAATTAAAATTTGGCTTAACTTTACATATAATAAAGAAACAGACAAGGTTATGGGCGAGTTTAGAAGTAGAGATATAAATATAGTTGAAGTAGCGAAAAAGTTTGGTGGAGGCGGACATGTTTATGCGTGCGGAGCGACACTAAAGGATTTTGCAGAAGCAGATTTAGTTATTGAAGAATATAAAAAGTTATTAAAGGAGTGAAAACATGAAAGAAAAGAAAGTTATTTTAAATAAAATTAAGGAATATGAAACAATAATAATTCATGCACATAATAGACCTGATGGAGACTGCTATGGAGCACAATTTGGTTTAAAAGATATAATTAAAAACTCTTTTCCTAATAAAAAAGTATATGCAGTAGGAGAAGAAAGTGATTATGTTGGTTTTGTTGGAAAGATAGATAAAATACCAGAAAGCACATACGAAGGAGCTTTAAGCATTGTAGTAGATACAGCAGTAGAAGATAGAATAAGTGAACCAAATTATAAACTTGCAAAAGAAATAATTAAAATAGATCACCATATTCCTTCTGAAAACTCATATTATGCTGATTATTATTGGGTTGATACAGATAAGCCTAGTTGCAGTCAAATGATTGCTGAGTTTTATGATACATTTAAAAAAGAGTTAAAGTTAACATATGCTGGAGCCTTAGCGATGTATGTTGGAATAGTTACAGACACTGGTGGGTTTAGATATCGTGGAGTTGATAGAAAGACTCATGAGATGGCTGGTATGTTATTAGATTTTGGAGTTGATGTTGCAGAGGTAGATATTAAACTATCGACAAAATCGTTAGACGAAGTAAAAGTAAAAGGTTATATTTTAATGAACTTTGAACAAACAGAAGAAGGATTTGCCTATTTTAGAATGACAAAAGAAATTCAAGAAAAATATAATTTAACAAATGAAGAAGCGTCAGCTACAGTATCTACTTTAGCAGGAATTGAAGGTTATCCTGTGTGGGCACTGTTTATTGAATCAGATAATGAAGTAAGAATTAGACTAAGAAGTAACGGCCCAGAAATAGAGTCGGTTGCCAAAAGATATGAAGGCGGAGGGCACGCTCAAGCAGCAGGGGCAAAACTAAAGTCTTATGATGAACTAGATGCGTTTGTAAAAGATATTAACGAACATTTAAAAAACACAAAAAAACCACTTTGAAATTCCAAAGTGGGTTTTTCAAATGTAAAGAATTATTTACATATAAAATATTTTTAGCGTGTTATAATAATAAGTGTAAAAGGAGTTGTTAGAATGGAAGACTTAAAAAAAGTAGCCTTAGAAATAATTGAAAAACTAGAAATTATAAGAGCTCATCGCGCAGAAGAACAAGGACTTCTTTCGCAACTGATGGATGATGAGTTGTTAGAAACAATTAACACTCTAACAAGATTATTAGCAGAGAATTATATCAAAGAATAATATTTAAAGTTTAATAATACTTTGAATAATAGTATCATTCTCTCGTTGTTTAGGATATATAAGATATATGCCTCTTTCTAATCGGAAGTTCTTTACATTTAAAGCAGTTAACACACCTTGTTCAATTAAATGTTCACAAATAACTCTAGACATAATGCTTATTCCGTGACCTTTAATAACCAACTGTTTTATTAGTGAAGTACTTTCGATTTCCAAAATAATATCGAATTCATCAATATTTTCAAAATGATTTAAAAGATAATTTTCAAACACGATTCGTGTATTCGCATTTTTATCTCTAAGAATCATTTTTTCTTTTTTTAAATCAACTAAAGTAATCTCTTTTTTCTGAGCTAACGGATGATTAGGAGAAGCAATAAAAATCAACTCATCTTTTTCTAATAACGCAGACTCAAATTCCTGTGTTGGAGGAGTACCATCAATGACCGCAAATTCAAACTCATCAAAGCGCAACTTCTCATAAATATTTTTAACATTTGTTGTATGAACAGAATAGGTAATATTTGGGAATTTATCTTTGAAGACTTGAACCATTTTTGGGATGATATGATTGCTTGCGGTTAGAGTGATTCCAATGTCGATACTTTTAAACGCATCTAATTCTCTTGCTAGTTTTTCTTTGATTCTTTTATCAATAGAAATTAACTTTCGAGCCTCATTTATTAACGTTTCGCCTTCCGGAGTGATTACTAATTCCTTTCCTTTTTTGATGAAGATTTTAATTCCAAAATGATTTTCTAAACTCTGGATATGCTGGGTAACTGCCGGTTGTGTGATGTTGCGTAGCTCTGCGGTTTTCGTGTAATTTTTTTCCCTTGCTAAAACAATTAAAGTATATAATTTATCGTTTATCATTTCTATTTTTTATAACTCCTTTTTTATTATTTATAATATTATAACATGTTCTTATAATAAAAGAAACCTAAATAAGTTTACATTATATCACTTTAATGATATAATTTTAGCAAGGAGAGAGACATGAGAATATATTCAGCAGAACCAAGAGAGTCAATTTTTGACTTTTTAAACAACTCTACAGCAATTTTATTAATCAGTATAGCGATAATGTTGTTCGCTGGTTTTTTGCTGACTCGTGTAACTAAAAAACTTAAGCTTCCAAATGTTACGGCATACATTGTTACAGGGGTTATTTTAGGACCAATTTTTTATCTAATTTTCGGTAAAACTTTGGTGAGTGATGTAGTTGTAAATGGGATGGGTTTTTTAGGGGATGTTGCCTTAGCTTTTATTGCATTTAACGCAGGTAGATTTTTCAAGATTAGTGTATTAAAAGAGAGTGGAGGGAAGGTTGTTGTAATTGCTCTTTTTGAAGCTCTTTTAGCTGCAATTTTAGTATTTTCTGTAATGTTTTTTATCTTTAGATTAAGTTGGCAGTTATCAATCCTTTTAGGAGCGATAGCTTCAGCGACTTCACCAGCATCAACAATGATGACTATTCGTCAAACAAAATCAAAAGGACATTTTGCAAACACAATACTTCAAGTCATTGCATTAGATAGCGCAATCTCTCTTTTACTATTCAGTATTAGTTTAGGTATAGTTACATCTAACGAAACAACTGGCGGTTTTACGGCAATGGATATTTTTATGCCAATCTTAATTAACTTAGGAATATTGGTCTTGGGTGGATTAGTGGGTTGGGTCTTACATAAACTAATTATTGAATCAAGAACTACAGACAATAGGTTAATTATATTACTTTCGCTATTAATGGCTTTAACGGGATTTGCAGTTTATTTTAATGTTTCTCCTTTATTAGGATGTATGGCGATGGGAATGGTTTATTTAAACCTCAGCAAAGATACTTCTATATTTAGTCAGTTAGATCAGTTCTCTCCTGCGATTCTTTCTTTATTCTTTGTTTTATCAGGAATGAAACTACGACTAGATATGTTAGGTAGTATTGGTTTAATCGGTATCGTTTACTTTGTTGTAAGAATTATTGGTAAGTATGGCGGAGCATCGCTTGGAAGTTTAGTGTCAAACTCAACACCTGAAAACAAAAAGTATCTTGGTCTTGCGTTAATTCCACAAGCCGGAGTTGCAATCGGTCTTGCGGCGTTAGGATCTAGAGTTTTAGATGGTGTAGGGTTAGCAACAGAAGCAGCAATGTTATCAACAATTATCGTAGCGGCCGGTGTCCTATATGAAATATTCGGTCCACCAAGCGCGAAGTTATCACTACACTTAAGTAAATCTTATGAGATAGAAAAACCACAACACAACTAAAAATTAGAAAAACAGCGAAAGAAGACGCTGTTTTTTTTTTAAAAAACAACAGATAAAACTTGAAAAGTGTATATTTTGGACTCCGTTTTATATTGAAAAGTGTATATTTTTGATTCTTTTTTATATTACAATATAAAAAGCAGTTATTAAAGGCATATTCTTATATTAAAGTGATATGCCTTTTTTTATTGTTTTTTCTACTATATATGCAATGAAAGAATGGATGAAACATGGTATAATAGGACATAGGAGTGAAGTTATGCATTTAGAGACAATTGCAGCAATATCTACTGCTTATGGAACGGCTGGTATATCAGTTATAAGAGTTAGTGGTAATGATGCTATTATAAAAATTAATCAAATCTTTAGAGGCAAGGATCTAACAAAAGTTAAGTCTCATACTGTTCACTATGGATTTATTGTAGATAAAGATAATAATCATATTGATGAAGTTATGGTTACTGTTTTAAGAGCACCAAGAAGTTTCACTACTGAAGATATGGTTGAGATTGCTACTCATGGTGGAATCTTAGTTACTGAAAAAGTATTAAAAAGAGTTTTAGAGACCGGCATTCGTTTGGCAAAACCTGGTGAATATACAGAGCGAGCATTTATTCATGGAAGAATAGATTTAGCTGAAAGTGAAGCAGTGATGGATTTAATTAGTGCGAAGAATGAGAAAGCGATGCAACTTGCTATGCAAGCGTTAAGAGGGGAAACGACAAAACTTATTAATGATTTAAGAGAAGAATTGTTAGCTATCATTGCTCAAATAGAAGTAAATATTGATTATCCTGAGTATGATGATATTGAAGCGTTAACTAATGCAAAGATTAAACCAGAGATAATTAAATTTATTAGTAAGTTAGATGAAGTGTTAGATGAGTCAGTTAAAGGTAGGCTAGTAAGAGAAGGAGTAGAAACGGTAATTATTGGTAAACCTAATGTTGGTAAATCAAGTTTGTTAAATGCTCTTTTAAAAGAAGATCGGGCGATTGTTACAGATATTGCGGGGACTACTAGAGATACGATTGAAGAAAGAGTTAATATCGGTGGTATTACACTAAATTTAATTGATACAGCAGGGATTAGAGATTCAAGTGATTATGTTGAGATGATAGGAGTTAAGAGAAGTAAAGAAGCAATTAAGAAAGCAGAACTTGTTATTTTAGTTTTAGACGCTAGCGAAACTCTCTCAAAAGAAGACGAACGTTTAATCGAACTAACAAAAGATAAAAGAAGAATAATTGTTGGCAATAAAAAAGATTTAGGAATTAAAACAAAACTTCCTAATATGTTACATTTAAGTACATTAGAAAAAGAAGACATTAAAAGATTAGAGTTTGCTATACTAGAAGAATTAAAATTAAGCGAAATTAATGAAGATTATAAATTTTTAAGCAATGTAAGACATATTGAAAAAGTAGAAGAGGCAAAAGAAGCATTAAATAAAGCCCTAGCGGCAATAGAAGTTGGTTATCCAATTGATATTGTTGAGTTAGATATTAGAAAAGCATGGGAATTGTTAGGGGAAATAACAGGCGATTATTATGCTGAAGATTTGATTGATGAACTATTTAGAAGATTTTGTTTAGGAAAATAATATGATATTGTTAATTATATGATATAATTAAAAAATAGGAGAGAATATTATGACTTATCAGGCTTTGTATAGAACGTACAGGCCAAGAACATTTAGTGATGTTGTTGGACAAGATGTAATCGTTCAAACGCTCAAAAATGCAATCATCAATAATAAAATAGCACACGCCTATCTTTTTAGTGGGCCTAGAGGAACAGGTAAAACAAGCGTTGCTAAGATTTTTGCGAATGCAGTTAATTGTGAAGCTGAAGCGAGTAAAGTTCCTTGTGGTGAGTGTGAGACATGTAAAGCCATTTTAGAAGATGCTGTTAGCGATGTGATTGAGATAGATGCAGCTAGTAATAATGGTGTTGATGAGATAAGAGAGTTAAGAGATAAAGTTAAGTACATGCCTGCTCAAGGTAAATATAAAGTTTATATTATCGATGAGGTTCATATGTTAACGATTCAAGCCTTTAATGCTCTTTTAAAAACATTAGAAGAACCGCCAGCACATGTTATCTTTATCCTTGCAACAACAGAGGCTAATAAAATACCGTTAACGATTCTTTCGCGTTGTCAAAGATTTGATTTTAGAGGAATTACAATTACGAACATCGTTGATAGATTAAAGATAATTATTGAAACAGAAAAAATTGACATAGAAAAAGAAGCGGTCTTAGAAATTGCTAGACAAGCAGATGGTAGTATGAGAGATGCAATAAGCTTATTAGACCAAGTGTATTCTTTCTCAGAGGGTAGTATTAAAGTAGATGCGGTTTATGATGTTTCCGGAAGTGTTAGAAGAGATGTTTTATTAGAGTTAATTACAGACCTTTTAAACAAAGATGTCTCTAGTGCCTTTAAAGTATTAAATACTATGATTGAAGATGGGAAAGAGATTGGGAAAATAGTTAGTGACCTCATTTCCCTATTAAGAGATGCTTTAATTGTTAAGAATGTTTCAGTTGAAAACGAAGACGAAAACAGTGAACTACAACAATTCGCCAAAAGCATTTCTAACGATAGAATATATTTCTATTTAGATGTGTTAAACGAAACTCAAAATGACATTAAATGGACAACCCAAAAACGTGCATATCTAGAGTTAGCGTTAGTGAAGATGATTGATCATCAAACTATTGATAGAATTAACGCTAACGAAAAATTAGAGATGTTAGTAAGTAGAATCAATCAACTAGAAAGAGATTTAAATAACATTAGCATTCAAGAGATAAAAGTAATCAAACAAGAAGAGATTAAAAACTCAACGAAAGAAGTAAAAGAGCCTAAAGAAAAAGACCCACTTAAGAAAGCTGTAACAGTTAAAGAAATAGAAGATATTTTAAACAATGGCGATAAAAAGAAAAAAGAAGAATTATTAAAAATATGGCCAAGATTAAAAGATGTTAAAGATCCAAAAAAAGAAATTATCGCTAAGTCTTTAAGCAATTCAGAAGTAGTCGCATCTACAAAAGATACAGCAATCTTAGTCTATCCTGATAAAGCGCTTTGTAATATGATGTTAAATGAAAATTACAAAAAGGCAGCTTTAGGATTATTAAACGGTAAAACAAAATATTTAGAAGATTATATTTGTTTAGATAGTAAAACATGGGAAGAACTTTTAAAAGAGTTTACGGATCAATGGAACAATAATATTAAAAAACCTAAGTTAAAAGAAAGAAACTTAAATATTTATGAAGCGAAGGTCGAAAAATGGGAAGCAGAAATAGTTAAACAAGCGAGACATTTCTTCGGTGATGATAAAATAAAAGTGGAGGAATAAAATATGAACAAGAAAATGATGCAACAACTTCAAGACTTACAAAGAGAAATGAATGAAACTCAAGAGAGATTATTAATGACTGAGTTTGAAGGTAAAGCTTCGGGCGTAAAAGTTATTATGTTAGGTTCACATCAAGTTGTAGATATAAACATTGATGAAGATCTTTTTGAAGACAAAGATATGTTACAAGATGCAATTTTACTAGCGATAAATGATGCTGTTGAAAATGTTAGAAAAACAACTAACGATGAAATGAGCAAGTTTACTGCGGGTTTAGGATTACGATTTTAATGAACTTACCAAAACCTTTAAATGATTTAGTAGAAAATTTAAAAAGACTACCTGGCATCGGTAATAAAACAGCTCTGAGATTGGCGTTATTTATTCTTAACGATTTAGAAAAAGAAGAAGCCGCTTCTTTGAGTGAAGCATTAATAAGCGTTAAAGAAAACTTATCTTTTTGTGAGATATGTGGTGTGATTAAAGAAGATGCATGTCCGATATGTCAAGATAATAAAAGAGACCAAAGCACAATAATGGTTGTTGAAACCATTAAAGATTTATTAGTGTTTGAAAATACTAATAACTATTTTGGTCTTTATCACATTTTAGGTGGCACAATTGATTTTTCAAAAGGAATTGAACCAGATGATTTAAAAATTGATTCTTTAATTAAAAGAGCGAATTCTAATAAAGAAATAATATTAGCATTAAATGGCGCTGTTGATGGACAGTTAACAAGTAACTATATAGAAGAGTTATTAAAAGATAAAGATGTTACTCTATCAAAGATAGCGTACGGACTACCAGTAGGGGCAGATTTATCGTTTGCTGATGATAAAACATTAAAAGTAGCTTTACAAAACAGAATGAAAGTAAAATAATAAATAGGGGCGAATAAAGTGGAATTTTTTAAAGATGTTTATGAGTGGTTTAAAAATTTATTTACCGATTTTAATGCATGGATGAAATCAACTTTTCAGTTTGATAAAAGAATAACTGACTTTTATAATTTCGCCATAGCACCATTACCAGAATGGGTAAAGATATTAGGACTTATTGTAGTATTGATCGCTCTCGTAATAGGAATGATTCAATTAATCAAAAAATCATTTAAGGTAATGATCATACTACTTATTGTCTTTGGAATTATCATTTTAATTACTTGGTTGTAAAGGGAAAAATAGTAAATAAATAAAATAATTATAAAAAACTTGCATTATATAAAAAGATGGTTTATAATAGCGTAGAGTTTTTTATAAGGGGGCAAAAAAATGGCAAGTAATGACCAATATAGACCAATGGTTGAAATTGCTGAGGAAATCATTAGAAAAAACGGCAAACAAAGCCTAAATGATTTAGTAAATAAAGTTGGAGAAATTAAAGGATTCACTAGCGAGGATGCAGAAAAGGTTACACTATTATATTTAGACATGACCTTGTCAGGAAATTTTGTTTATTGTGGAAACGATGAATGGGATTTAAAAGAAAACAATTTAGAGTTATGGGATAAAGACGGATCATATTTTATGAGAATAGATGAAGTTGACTTCGATGAAGATGATGATGAAGAAACTGAATTAGACGATTATTATTCAATTGATGAAGATGATGTAGACTTCGATGATGAGGATTACGATGACGAAGACGAAGAAGACGAAGACTATGATGATGAAGATGATGTTGAACACTTATTAGATGATGATATTCCATTTTATAGTACAGACGATGATGATATCGCACAACCAGATTTAGATTTTGATGATGAAGATTATCACGATATCATGGATGACTACGAAGATATGTACGATGATTAATATTGAGAAAATACTTCTAGAGATAAAACTTCAGAAGTATTTTTTTTGTTTGTGAAAATATTCAGTATTTCGTTGCGAAAAGAGACAACCTTTGTTATAATCAAGTAGTGTGATAATAGAATAAAGAGAGAATTAATATGGGAACTAAATTTATTTTTGTTACAGGCGGGGTTGTTTCATCACTAGGTAAAGGCATTATGGCATCTAGTGTTGGGCAGCTACTAAAGAAGCAAGGCTTTAAAGTAACGATGCAAAAATTTGAACCGTATATTAATGTTGACACCGGGTTAATGAGTCCAGCTCAGCATGGTGAAATTTTTGTCACCAATGATGGTGCTGAAACAGACTTAGATTTAGGACACTACGAAAGATTCTTAGATGAGAACTTAAATAAACACTCTTCAGTAAGTACAGGTAAAATTTATTCAGCAGTTATCGAAAAAGAAAAGCAAGGGAGATATGATGGAGCAACTATTCAAGTAATTCCACATATTACTGACGAGATTAAATCAAGACTTTTAAAGGTAGCTAAAAAAACGAATGCCGATATCGTAATCACAGAAGTTGGTGGTACAGTTGGGGACATTGAATCGCTACCATTTTTAGAAGCAATTAGACAAGCAAGAAAAGACTTCGGTTATGAAAACACATTATATATTCATACTACATTAGTTCCGTTCTTAAAAGCGGCTAACGAGATTAAAACTAAACCTACACAACACTCAGTAAAAGAGTTGATGAGTTTAGGTATTTCGCCTGACATGATTGTTTTAAGATCAGAAGAAAGCATCGAAAAGGCAAACAAAGAGAAAATCGCGCGGTTTTGCGATGTTCCAAACAATAAAATATTTGAATCAGTCGATGTTGAGATTATTTATGAGATGATTTTAAATTTGAAAAAACAAAAGATTGATGATGAAATATTGAAACATTTTAAACTTAAACCAAAGGCTAAACCAGACCTATCTGAATGGGAAGATTTAATCTTGAAAATACAACAAATTAAAGAGACTGTTAGGGTCGGAATTATTAGCGAATCGATTTCTTTACACGATCAATATTTATCTGTTTTTGAATCACTTAAACACGCAGGATTTCAAACAAACAGAAGTGTTGAAGTTAAGTGGATTGATTCAGAACATTTAACTGAAGAAAACATAAAAAGCAAATTTAAAGATGTAGAAGGAATAATTATTCCTGGTGGTTTTAGCAGTCAAGGACTAACAGGTAAACTTCTCGCAATTAAACATGCAAGAGAAAATAATATCCCGTTCTTTGGAATCTGTTTAGGATTTCAATTAACGGCAATTGAGTTTGCGAGAAATGTATTAGATATTAAAGGAGCAACTTCTAGAGAGTTTGTACCAAACACTAAGTTTCCAGTCATTGAAGCAATCTCTAAACAAAATACCAACGGAGTAAATAATCGAGAAAAATTAGGTCTTCATGAAATTAACGTCATTAAAGATACACTGATGTATGATATATATAAAAAGGATTTAATTGAAGAAAGACACAGACATAGTTATGAGCTTAATTTAAAGTATAAAAAATCTTTTGAAAAGGCAGGATTAGTATTTAGTGCTGAAAGTAAATCTGGCAAAGTAGAAGCACTAGAATATCCAGAAAATGATTTTTTCTTAGCTGTTCAATATCATCCTGAGTTTATATCTAGACCATTAAGAGCACATCCGTTATTTGTTAAGTTTTTAGAAGTAATTATTAAGAGAAATAAGTAGGCTGTTTGTAAAACAGATTAAATAAGAGTATAATATTTAAGGAATAAAAAGGAGGAATAATATTATGTTAGTTTCTGCAAAAGAAATGTTAAACAAAGCGAGAAAAGAAGGATATGCTGTTGCGCAAATCAATATTAATAACTTAGAGTGGACGCAAGCTGCATTAAAAGCTGCTCAAGAACTTAATTCACCAATCATCTTAGGAGTTTCTGAAGGTGCTGGTCGTTATATGGGTGGTTTTAAAACCGTTGTAAATATGGTAAAAAATTTAATGGAATATCTTAAGATTACTGTTCCAGTAGCATTACATTTAGACCATGGCAGTTATGAAGGATCACTTCAAGCACTAGAAGCAGGCTTTAGTTCAATTATGTTTGATGGTTCTCATTATCCAATTGAAGAAAACGTAGAAAAAACACGTGATGTACTTAAAAAGGCACACGCTATGGGAGTTTCAGTTGAAGCAGAAGTTGGCGGAATCGGCGGCGAAGAAAAATCTACACCTAGACTAGCAATCATCTTGCATTCTTCAACATCTGCTTGTTCACCATCCGATGTTACTCCATCTTCTT
>DUNK01000005.1 GCA_012839355.1 Acholeplasma sp. | reverse complement strand
TCAAACAGGTGTTATAACAATAAGAATTAAAAACGTAGGAAGCACCACAACAAGTAGACAAGCAGTGATTGATAATATTAAGTGGTCAGAAACTTCAGTATTAAATCCAGAGTCATAATAGTAAGAAAAAGCAAAACAAAAAAGATTAAAGAGACTGCAACAAACGGGCGATTGTAAATTTCTTGTAAGGTTGCAGTCTCTTTTTTTGTTTACAAATTATTTATGATAAAATAATTCGTAATAAGTTTAAAGAGATTTAGAAAATGAAAAACATTAGCTGATTTAACAGCAGCGATTCCTACAATGACTTATAATGGGAAAACAATATTTAAAGTTCCGGTTGTTGGTGTATCAGCGAGTAATGAGTTTAGTATTGTTTTAACAGGAATGCCTGTAGTTGGTTATATGGATAAAATAACTGTAATACCTTATGCTAGTCTTAATGTTGGTGTGACAGATTATGGCACGCCAATAGTTAGATCTGTTGGTCAAGTTGCGATATTGATGGATCAAGCAACACAAGATCCGTTACCGCAAGGAGTAGAAGATGTACTTACTAGTTTACAAAGTTTTGTAAGAGCACGTTATGTAGAAAATAATTATGAACTTAATAAAGGTATGAAAGATGAATTAGATAATTATATTGATATTGAGTTGTATACTTATTATCCGCCAAATATGACAACAATAATATTGCCTACAACTAGAGAAGGATATGCTTTTAACGGTTGGTATTCTGATGAGACATTTAACACTCCGATTACAAGCGTCTTAGCAGCGGATATAGTCGATACAGTAGTTTGTTATGGAAACATGACAATTAACACTTATACAGTTACATTTGATACTGTTAGTGGCACACCGGTTCCAAGCACACAAACAGTTGAGCATGGAAGTTTAGCAACTATGCCAACAGCCCCAACTAAAACTAACCATTTCTTGAGAGCATGGTTATTAGATGGAGTGCCATATGATTTTAGTATGCCAATTATTGAAGATATGACATTGGTTGCGCAATGGAACGCTGATTTCTATTCATATGATTTTTTAGATGGAGGGCATCATAATAATAGCGATTTAACTTTAACAAATATTTCAACCCTTGTATCATATGCTGACGATAATCCGGGCGGAAAACCAAAAGCTACATGGTGGGTTGCTTCTCATGCGGATTTAAGTTTAACAGACGGGACATTACTAGCTTCAGAAACGGTATGCACACCAAATATTAGAACAGATTTTAAACATTATGAAGTTGTTACAAAAGTAGAGATAATGGGCGTAAGTTATCTTGGTATGGGAACTGAAGTTGGCGATATATATTTAGAAATATCAGAAACTAGAAGTAGTTGGACAAGAATCCAAGTAGTACCTACATCAAGTGGTGGAACATTAACCTTTAATAATCTAAACATTCCGCCAGGATCATATTTAAAATTAGTTGTTGAGGTATTTGCAATGGGTTCTGTAGCAGGATTAAAGTTTAATAAAATCGTAGTACATGTATCAGAATAATAAGGTTAGCAATTTATTTGATTGAAAAAAAGACTATAAAGTCATGGAAATAATAACCATTAAGACTTTATAGTCTTTTTCCTTTTTATTTTTAAAGTGTGATATAATATTTATGCTATATAGGGATAATAAAAAAACAGGTTTTAATATAGGGAGATAGCGAGATGAAACATTTGAAAAAAATATTTGGATTATTACTATTATTAACTGTTGGATTTTTCTTAACAGAGAGTAAAACATTTGCTGCACCTGACTTGATAGAAAGTCTTGAAGGAGCAGCTATTAGGACAGAAGGAGTTCAAGGGTTAAGATTTAGTGCCAGAGTATTAAACGCTGAACAAATAAGTGAAAAAGGTTTTTATATACTTTATGGTCAAGCAACAGTTATTGACTTACAAGCAGCGTTGGATAACTCTGTTGGCGATACTATACTTCATAAAGGAAAAGAAGTTTATAAAGTGCCTGTTCCTGGTATAACAACAGAAAATAAGTTTAGTATTGTTTTAACCGGGATACCCGTAAAAGGTTATTTAGATGATGTTACCGTTATACCTTATGTTGTAAGAGAAGGTACGACTACTGTTTCATTTGTTAATCCTATTCGTAAATCTGTTGGCGAAGTTGCAATATTGATGGATCAAGCAACGCAAGATCCGTTACCGCAAGGAGTAGAAGATGTTTTAAGTGAACTTTCCAACTTTAGAAGAGTTGGGATGGTAGGTGTAAATCTAGAAGTTGCTAAAGGTGTAAAAGATATAACAGATAATTATGTAGATTTAAACGTATATGATTTTTATCCACCAGAAGTAACAAGCACATACTTACCAATACCAGCCGAACAAGTAGATCAATTATTTTTAGGTTATAAACATGGAGATATAGTTTATAACATTGACGAATCGTTTGTTTTCCCTATTGATAATGTCCTTTTAAGTTTAACTTGGGATGAAGTAGTTTATTCACCAGGAAATAGTTATATTCAAGATTTTGCAACTATAGGTGGAACGAACAGTTCAAGTTATGACACAACCATAACTAATAGTGTGGATTTAAATGGTTTTACATGGAATTTAAAAGGTAGAAACGATCAAACATTAGATGGTAAGGCTTGGACTTTTGGAAACGCTGCTGATAATAGCGTTATACAAGTAGAAGCGACAGGCGGGATTCAGTCTTTCTCATTAGATGTTGTTAGAGCTTTTACGAACACTCATCCTAGAACATTAGAACTATTTGTAAATGATGTTAGTTTTGGAACATTTGATGTAGATGTAAATAGCGATACTCCACAAAAATGGGAAATTGATGATATAAATGTTCCTGGCGATGTAACAATTAAAGTTATTTCTATTAATACAGGTAAAAGAGGAGCAACAACTGCTGATAACTTTAGTTGGACAAGTTATAGTAATGTTAATAATGCAGGAAAAGTTAAAGCTGCAAAAGATAATTTAACAATTGGTTATAATGGTAGCGATAATGAAAATAGCGTTCGACAAAATGTGATACTTCCAACTACAGGTTCAAATGGGACAAATGTCGTTTGGTATTCAAGTGATGAAAGTGTAATTAATCCTAACAATGGTGTTGTAACTAGACCAACAACTACCGGAGATGTTGTTGTAACACTTACAGCTTTAATTTCTTTACCAGAATATGAAGGGAAAATAACTAAAACTTTTAATTTAACAGTTAAAACTTTAGTAAAATATACCGTAACATTCAATTCAGATGGTGGTTCAGTGGTTTCTCCTCAACAAATAGAAAAAGGTGAATTAGCAACTAAGCCAGCAAACCCAACAAGAAGTGGTTATTATTTCAGTCATTGGAAATTAAATGGCGTGCCATTTAATTTTAATACACCAATTAATAGTGATATAACATTAGTTGCTCATTGGGAAACAGAACCAGATTATGTAACAGTAACATTTAATTCTAATGGTGGTTCATCAGTAAGCCCACAAACAATAGTAAAAGGCGGACAAGCAACAGAGCCAGCAAACCCAACAAAAAGCGGTTATGCATTTGATGGATGGTACGAAGATGCAAGTTTTAATTATCTATTTAATTTTAGTTCAGCTTTGTATGCTAATACGACCTTACACGCTAAATGGAGCGAGCAAACTCTTATGCCATATTATAGTTCTGTTGAAGGTTTATCAGGTAGTGCCCTACAATCAGGACTAAGAGCTATAATATCTAGTTATAGACATAGAAGTTATGATGCAGCAAAATATGTTTTACCAGTATCTGATCAAGATCCTAATAATTCAAGCAAAGTTATATTAGTATATAATAGAGCCTCTGTAAATAGTACTTGGGATAGTGGAAATACATGGAATAGAGAACACGTTTGGCCAAAATCATTATTAGCTGGAGCAAGCGATTCTGATCTTCACAATTTAAAACCATGTAACAATCCTATTAATAGCAGCCGAGGTAATAGTCCGTTTGCGCCAGGTAGCGGAAGTTATGGTCATGTATCTGGTGGTTGGTATCCAGGTGATCAAGATAAAGGAGACATTGCCAGAATTATCTTCTTTATGATAACTCGTTATAGTCAATTAAATGTTAATACTATGGGTTCACTTTCAATGTTTAAACAATGGCACATAGAAGATCCAGTTGATGATTTTGAAAGAAACAGAAATGAAGTTTTATATCAAGAACAAGAAAATAGAAATCCATTTATTGATCATCCAGAATTTGTTAGTTTAATTTGGGGTTCAGCACAAGTTTCATATACTGTCGCAAGCGATAATGAAATAATTACAAATGTAAATTATGTTGAAGTATTAATAAGTTACTATAAGACTCAATCAAAGTATGTAAAAAGAGAAGAACCACATTTGTTTTATAGTTAATAAAAAAAAGACCATTTCATCTTGAATGGTCTTTTCATTTTAAGTGTTAAAAATTAATCAACTGAACCCTCTTTTTCTGGTTCGCTTTCTTCAACTTTAACTTCTTCAACAACTGGCGGTTCAGCCTTTGGTTCTGGTTGTGGTTTTGCTTTAGCAGCTTTATGGCTTTCAAGTTTAGGTTTGAATGCTTTAAATAGTAAATAACAGCCATAAACAAGCAATAGTAAACCTAACAAGAAATGAGTTATAACCGCAAGGTTCACATTACCACCATTTGCAAGTCTTTGAATGAACATAAATGGAACATTGATAAAGACACTTACAAATAATAATTTTGCAGTTATATACGCAGCTAGTGCAAGAGCCAGAATTTCGGATAGAGATGCGACAACCGCGTTCTCATAAGTGCTATAAAGCATTAAGAAAGTTAAGACAATTAAAGGGTTTAATAGCATCTTTAAATCAAGTTTGTTTATAACGAGTTTTGACTTGTTTGTTTGTATTAAAATAGCGGCAATTACGGCTACTGAAAGTAACGCAAAAATAAAGTCAAAGGTTTCTGTTAAACCATCTAAATCAAATATTCCGAATCTAAAGAAAGGCATTAAAAAATCATTTCCTAGTGGTAAAGTAATTTTTAAACTGGCAACGACTAAACCGGCTAAATATTTCTTTTCAAGGATGGCAAAAGTTAAGGCGCCAACTATCAATATAACTTCTAACAATGTTCCAATATTCATCCAGACATTCCCACGACTACTTTGGAACACATAAATAACATTCAGGAGAAGAAATAAAAATCCTGATACTGCAATCGCAAGGACTGCCAACAAATCTTTTGAATCCATTTTTTTAATTTTTTCCATTTTTTTACCTCGCATATCAATGTATATTAAGTATTATAACATAATCAATTTGTTATAAAAAGTAAGCGTTTTATTTTTTTATAATTGAGTTGTTTATAAATCTATTGATTTATGTTATAATAATTTTACAAGAGTTGGGGATTGAAATTAGTAAAAAGAAGTTATAACTTGGTGATGCTAATGAGAAAAACATTTAAAGAGTCTTTGAAAGGCATAAGAAAAATTATCTTTACAAGCGTGTTTATTTTTTTGATAGGCTTGTTTTTTATAGATAATAAAAAGCTTCATGCAACACACACGGTAACGTTTCATGTAAACAGCAGTAGTTATGAAGTTATCTATAATCTTAATGATACAATTGTGGAGATACCAGCGCTTACCGGTAGAGTTTTTGAGGGTTGGTATGATAATGTAAATTATACGGGAACGAACTATTATGGTGCTGTTGTCAGTGCAGCAACACCAACAGATCTTTATGCGTTAACGTATCTTGAATATAATATTGATGATTTTACAGTAGAAGCATATGGCGCGGGTTATAAATTAACAGAATACACGGGAACTAATGATATGGTATCAATACCTGGTTATTATTATGAAGAAGCAGGAGTCACGGGTTTATACGAAGTAAAAGATATTCTTTGTGTAGGTTCGGCGACTTTTTTAAATAATAATGTACCAGTATATGTTTCTATTCCTGCATCAGTTACATTAATAGAAGCGGGAACATTTAACAACTTACCTAACTTAATGATGATTTATGTTGACGAAGACAATTCAAACTATAGTAGTGAACTTGAAGTTTTATACAATAAGTCAAAAACAGAAATAATTCATTTCCCTGCGCAAAATTATGTGGAGAATTTTGAAATACCATCAACTGTTACAACAATTAAAAAGCATGCGTTTTATAATACAGCATATTTAAAGAAAGTAATAATAGATGGTTCTGTTACAACAATTGAAAATGAAGCCTTTATAGGTAATAGTGGTTTAGAGACAGTTGTAGTTAATAATGGCAGTTTAGCAACAATAGGAGCAGAAGCATTTAAAAATAATGGGAATCTAAAAATAGCGATGATCCCTAATACTGTAACATTTGTAGGAAGCAATGCTTATGGTGGTTCAAATGCTTCTTTAAATATTTATTATCAAGATCCTGTTGCAAGTATACCTGGGACATGGGATACTAATTGGAACATGGGCGGATATGCTGTTGTAGGGGAGTATGATTTAATCAATGTAACGGTTACTTATAAAGATGATGATAATAGTACAATTTTACATACAGAGACTGTTAGTTTTAATAATGATGCAACCTATAATGTTACACCAACAAAAGCTTCAACACCACAATATCATTACACTTTTAATAGTTGGACTGGTGGAAGTTTAACTAACATTGTTTCTGATTTGACTGTTACAGCATCATATAACAGTATTTTGAGATACTACACTGTTACATTCCATGATGCAAGTGGAAATGTTTACGCTATAGA
Organism: Acholeplasma sp.; assembly: GCA_012839355.1. GTDB lineage: Bacteria > Bacillota_I > Bacilli_A > Acholeplasmatales > UBA5453 > UBA5453. The sequence goes on along the minus strand of DUNK01000005.1, from coordinate 33,574 downwards.
AAGTTTTCCGTATGGAGAAGATGAATCAAATAATGATTGGTATGCGTCAGAGATGTATAAAGCACCGGATGCTCAGTATACATATGAGTTCAGTCATTGGAACCCATCACTAACAAATATTACTAGTGATGTTGATACTTATCCAGTCTTTACCGAAACATTAAGATATTATGAAGTAATATTTTATGAACATGATGATACGAACTTCTTTTCTCATGATTATTTAGGATATGGGACAATGATTAATGCGCCAGCAACCAACCCAACAAAATCTTCAACAGTTCAGTACACATATACATTTGCTGGTTGGTACACTGATGTTCTCAGAACGATAGCCTTTACACCAGGAACATTAACAGGAACATTAAATGTTTATCCTAAGTTCACAGAAACTTTAAGAACATACAAAGTAGAGTTTTATAATGACTCTGTACTTTATGATGAACAAAATGTTGTTTATGGGGGAGATGCAACAGCGCCAGCAACTAATCCAACAAAAGCTTCAACACCACAATACCACTATACATTTACAGGATGGGATAAAACTTTTACTAATATTCAGGGATATTTAAGAGTAAATGCAGTATACTCAGCAACCTTAAGAAGTTATACAATTAGTTTTAACTCTAATGGCGGAAGTAGTGTTCTACCTATTACACAAGTATATAACACAGCAGTTACTAAACCAGCAGACCCAACCAAGACAGGGCACACATTTGTAAATTGGTGTAGCGATGAACATCTCTTGGTTGATTATGAATTTACAACAATGCCAGCAGAGAATGTAACGTTATATGCTAAGTGGAGTGCGAATAATTATACGATTAGTTTTAATTCTAATGGAGGCAGTCTTGTAAGCAGTATTACGCAAGCTTATGGTACTACACTTACACCACCGGCGGCACCGACGAAGACAGGTCATAGTTTTGGTGGTTGGTACACAGAAGCGGCATTAAATAACTTATATGAATTTACAACAATGCCAGCAGAGAATAAAACTCTTTATGCGAAGTGGACAATTAATAGTTATACAATTAGTTTTAACTCTAATGGTGGAACGAGTGTTACAGCAATAACTGAAAATTATAACGAGGCAATTACACAACCGGCAGATCCAACTAAGACAGGGCACACATTTGTTGGATGGTATAGTAATGAAGATTTGACGAACGCTTATACATTCCCTTCTACAATGCCAGCAGAGAATGTAACGTTATATGCTAAATGGAATATAATAAGTTATGCTGTTCATTTTTATAGTACTGAATCAGGAGTTACTCCTAAAGTAGTTTTTGAGACTGTTTATGTTGAGCATGGAAATAACGCAACAGTTCCTGAAGGTGCTCCAACAAAAGCTAGCACTCTTTATTTTACATATGAGTTTTCTGAGTGGAGCGGAAATATTTTAAATGTAACAGAAGAAAGAGAAATCTATCCAGTCTTTACTGAACACACTAGAACATATGCGGTTAGATTTTATAATGAATCTACATTAATAGTTACTAGACAAGTAGAGTATGGTGAAGCAGCAGTAGCACCAGATGATCCAACTAAAGAACCAACAAATACGCTTGTATATACATTTGCTGGTTGGGATAAAGCGTTTGATAACATTACTGCAGACTTAGATGTCTATGCTACATATACAAGCAGTGAAAGAAAATATGAAGTTAAGTTTTATAATGAATCTGTATTAATAGTTACTAGGTTAGTATCTTATGAAGGTGCTGCAACAGCACCAGATGATCCAACTAAAACACCAACACCTGCGCTTGTATACACATTTACAGGTTGGGATAAAGCGTTTAATTATATTACAAGCGATTTAAATGTTTATGCAGAATATTCAAGTAGCCCAAGAGAGTATACAGTAAACTTTTATAATGATGGTGTATTACATGACTCACAAGAAATAGTTTATGAAGGTGCTGCAACAGCGCCAGCTAATCCAAGTAAGGCAGCTACGCCTGAATATACATATACATTTGATAGATGGGATAAAGCGTTTAATTATATTACAAGTGATTTAGATGTTTACGCTCTTTATGATGCAACACCTAATTCATACACAATTACGTTTAATACGAACGGCGGCAGTTTAATAGATGGTGAGACACATGATTATGGAGAAGTGATAAGCGCACCAACGCCACCGACTAAAAATGGTTATAATTTTATTGATGTTTATGTTTATTGTTAGTTGTGGATCATCAGATGAACTAACTAACTTTAGTGCGGCTTTTAAAGGCTATGATTATAGTAAAACAGCAGGACATCGTTATACAAAAATTCAAAGGTTAGATGGAGTAATAATCTATGAATAAAGTTTAGATATGAAAATTAATCGTGATACTCCTATAATGGCTCACAAATACTATTTTAAAAAAGATTTAAATGAGTTTAGTTTAGATAGTCAATTTACTGAGACTCGTTATAATGAATATTATTATAAAGACTCTATCGGTACAGAAAACGAAGATAATATCACTTGGGTTAAAAAGGCATTTAGTGAGTTTAGCGAAAGCATTACCTTACCTAAATTAAAATTTAAAAAGTCTTATTTAAGCGAACACACCTTAACAAAACTTGCAGATTATTTATTGTTGAAGGCGGATATTAAAGACGAATATACAAAAGAGTTTTTCGGAATTGATGAAAATATAAGTAATGTCTCTATTGAAGTAAGAATAAAGGGTAAAAAACTACAAGAATTTAAAATAGTTTACAAACTAGAATTAACAACAGTGGAAACATCTTATCGCGTTTATTATGATAAACACGAGTTAAGTGTTAAATATGAATAAAAAAAGGGAGAACAGATATGAATTTTGAAGAAAAAGCAATTAAAGAAGCAAAACTAAAACCAATTGAGGAAATTAGAAAAGGGTTAAAGTTAAAGGACGATGAATTTATTCCTTATGGGCACTTAATGGGAAAAGTGGACTTAAAGGTAATGGACCGCTTAAAAGATAAAAAAGACGGGAAATTAATTTTAGTTACAGCTATTACTCCTACACCTTCAGGCGAAGGTAAAACTACTATTTCAATTGCCTTATCAGATGGTTTACATAGACTAAATAAAAATGTTGTTTGCGCATTAAGAGAGCCTTCGCTTGGACCAGTCTTAGGGATGAAAGGCGGAGCAACAGGCGGTGGTAAGGTACAAGTAATGCCAAGAGAAGAAATTAACTTACACTTTACTGGTGACTTCCACGCAATTACAACAGCTCATAACTTTTTAAGTGCAGCGATTGACAATCATTTACATTATGGAAATGAACTTGATTTAAATAAAGATAGAATTGTGTGGCCTAGAACATTAGATGTTAATGATAGAGCCTTACGAACAATCTCTACTAAGTATAGAAACGATGGATTTATTATTACAGCAGCTAGCGAAATGATGGCCATTTTAGGTTTATCAAGCGACCTATTAGATTTAAAAGAAAGACTTGGGAACATTTTAATTGGTTATAACAATAAAGGTGAAGAAGTTTACGCGAAAGCATTAAATGTAAGTGATGCTTTAACGATGATTTTAAGAGAAGCAATTAAGCCAAACTTAGTTCAAACATTAGAAAACACACCAGTATTAATTCATGGTGGTCCGTTTGCGAATATCGCTCATGGTTGTAATAGCATTATCGCAACTAAGTTAGCATTAAAGTTAGCCGATTATACAGTTACGGAAGCAGGGTTTGGTGCTGAACTTGGTGCGGAAAAATTTTTAAACATTAAAACAAGACGAATTAATCAAACACCTGATGCAATCGTTATTGTCGCAACGATTAGAGCGTTAAAGTATCATGGCTTTGTTGATGAAGGTAAAGATTCCATCGTAGCATTAAAAGAAGGTTTATCAAACATTGAAAGGCATGTAAACAATATTAAACAATATAATGTCCCTTATATAATTGCGATTAATCATTTTGCTGATGATAAAAAAGAAGAAGTAGAAACTTTAATTGAGTGGGCTAACAAAAATAACCATCCAATTAGTTTCGTTGATGGATTCTTAAAGGGTTCTGAAGGCTCGATTGATTTAGCAGAAAAAGTAGTTAAGTTAACTAATAGAGAAAAAGAAGAATTTAAGTATATTTATGATTTGAAAGATGATTTATATACGAAGGTTAAGAAGATTGCCAGAAAGATGTATGGTGCTGATGATGTAGTTTATAGTGCTAATGCAAAAGCGATATTAGATGAGTTAAATAAAAATTATTCACATCTTCCTGTCTGTATTGCAAAGACACCTTTATCCTTTTCAAATGATACGAAAAAACGCGGATCAATCTATCCGTTTGATTTAGCAATAAGTGATGCGAGAATATCTAGAGGAGCAGGTTTTGTAGTAGTTTTAACTAAAGGTATTATTACGATGCCAGGACTTCCAAAAATTCCAAATGCAGAAAAAATTACTATCAATCCTGACGGAACAATTAATGAAAGGTTATAGGTGAAAAATATGCAGCTATTAGAAGGTCGAAAAACAGCTCGTGAATTAGAAGGAAAACTTCAAGAAAGAGTTTTGGAAATGATTGAAAAGCACGGCAGAGCTCCAAAGCTGGTTGTCGTATTGGTAGGCGATAATCCTGCAAGTCTAAGTTATGTAAAATCAAAGGAAAAAGCGTGTCAAAGAACGAAGATTGACAGCAAGATAATTAAACTTCCAAAAACAGTTTCACAGGATGATTTATTAAAGGTAATTAGAGACTTAAATAAAGATTCAAAAGTAGATGGTTTTATCGTTCAATTACCATTACCAGAACACATTGATGAAAGTACAATTTTAAATGAAGTTGCACCTGAGAAAGATGTAGATGGATTAAGTTTATTGAACGCCGGAAAATTGATGAATAGACAAAGTGGATTTGTACCAGCGACACCTAAAGGAGTAATGATGTTATTAAACCATTACAGCATTCCTTTGAGAGGGAAACATGCAGTCGTGGTTGGTAGAAGTAATATCGTCGGTTCACCAATGGCAAAACTGCTTTTAAATAATGATGCAACGGTAACTGTAACACATAGATATACAGAAAATTTAAAACACTATACACTTCAAGCAGACTTAATAGTTGTTGCAACAGGAGTAGTTAATTTAATTACTGCTGATATGGTAAAAGAAGGAGCGATAGTTGTCGATGTTGGGATTAATCGTGTAGGCGATAAAATAGTTGGCGATGTTGACTTTGAAAATGTTAAAGAAAAAACAAGTTACATCACACCGGTTCCAGGCGGGGTAGGCCCAATGACAATCAGCGCTCTAATTCATAATACTATGGACGCGTTTTTAAATAAGATGGAGAACTCTAAAAAATAAAAGAAATAAAGTGTTCGGCTAAATGTGCCGAACATTTTATAAAAAAAGGTTAGTATTTAAAGAAAGGAATGTATATTCAAAATAATGGTTGTGTTTTACATATTAGAGTATACAAGGGATTCTATGTCAACTAAAAATGATAAAGGAGAAATAATAATTTATAAAACTGAAGATGATTTAACTAATATAGAGGTAAAACTTGAAGATGATAATGTTTGGTTATCTCAAGATCAACTTGTAGAATTATATCAAACAAGTAAATCTAATATAAGTGAGCATATTAGTAATATTTTTGCAGAAGGTGAATTAGACAAAAATTCAGTTGTTCGGAAATTCCGAATAACTGCCACTGATGGAAAAAACTATAACGTTATGCATTATAATTTAGATATGATAATTTCACTAGGCTATCGAATAAGCAACAGAAGAATATAAAAAATATCAAGTTAAAACCTTAACAGAGGTTGAGAAAGAATATTTAGTAACTATTAAAACAATAGATAGTAAAGTTAAAAAGAATAATAAAGAATAAAGATGTTATTTTTAATAAATAATGTTAGAATGTAGTAGTAAGGAGTGATTCTATGAATATATGGCATGATATTGAAAAAGAAAGAATAAACCCAAATGAATTTGTTTCTTATATAGAAATACCTAAAGGTTCAAAATGTAAATATGAAATTGATAAAAATTTAGGACTATTAGTTTTGGATAGAGTTTTATATACATCAACTCACTATCCAGCTAACTATGGTTTTATTCCAAAAACATTTGCAAGTGATGGAGATGCACTTGATGTTTTAGTTTTATGTAGTGAAACGCTTGTTCCAATGAGTTTAGTAAATTGTAAGCCGATTGGAATTATTTCAATGATTGATGGAAAATATAAAGATGAAAAGATTATTGCAGTAACGATTGGTGATCCATCTTTGTCACATTATGAAGAATTAGAAGACTTACCGCCGCATATGTTAGCGGAAATGCATCACTTCTTTGATGTATATAAAGTGTTAGAAGGTAAACAAACTCATGTTTTAGAGATTGAAGATAAACAAGCAGCTAAAAAAATAATTGCTGAAGCAATGAAGAAGTATGAAGAGGTGTTTGATAAGTAATGGGAAGAGCTTTTGAAGTCCGCAAACAATCAATGGCAAAAACCGCAGCGAAGAAAAGTAAAATTTATGCTCGCTATGGAAGAGAAATATATATTGCGGCAAAGGGTATGCCAGACCCAGAAATAAATATTGAACTGAAAAGAATATTAGAAAGAGCTAGAAAAGATCAAGTACCTAAAGATGTTATCGAAAGAGCAATCGAAAAAGCTAAAGGCGGCACAGGCGAAGATTATACAGCGACAAGATATGAGTTTATTGGACCAGGCGGCAGTTTATTTATAGTTGAATGTTTAACAGATAATGTTACTCGTACAATTCATGAAGTTAGAGCTTGTTTTACTAAGACAGGTGGAAAGAGCGCTTCGGTTTTACATATGTTTGAGCATAAATCAGTTTTAGGATTTACCAATTTAACAGAAGAACAAGTTTTAGAATCTTTAATTAATAACGATTTAGATGTTGAAGATTTAGAAACCGAAGAAGGACAATTAGGTATTATTTCCGATCCAACACTTCATCACGAAATAAGAGAAGCAATTTTAAATGATTATCCAGAAGCATCTTTAGAAGTTGATGAAATAACATGGTTGCCAATCACTTATCAAAAATTAAATGATGAAGAAAAAGAACAATTCGCTAAACTAGAAGAGATGTTAGATGAAGTGGATGATGTCCAAAACGTTTATCACAATATTCAAGACTAATTAAAAAGAGATTAAGATAACTTAAAACAAGAAAGATAAAAGGCTGTTATAAAGCCTTTTTTTGTTATAAACATGATAAAAACGGCCGCAAAACAAAAAAACACTCAAAAAACGGCCGTATTTGCGGTCGTAAAAAAATACGCTTGTTTTGTATAGCTTCTAAATCTAGACCAGCCGGAGAAAGGAGTTCAGTGTACTTTGATGGTCATTTTTTTCAAAAAATGTGTTGAAAAAACCATATATGTGTTTATAAATAGACAAAAAGAAATAGGCGTTTTAAACTTCGTTGCAAATAATTTGAGAATCATATATAATATGTAATTGGAGTTAGAGAGTTTTTCTTTGTAAAAGAAAAGAATAAAGAAAATGAGGAATGTTAATGAACGATAAGATAATTAAAGAAGCGATTTTAAATGAAAAGAAAAGACAAACTGAAAATTTAGAGTTAATCGCAAGCGAAAACTTTGTCTCCTTAGATGTGTTAGAAGCACAAGGGAGCGTTTTTACTCATAAGTATGCTGAAGGCTATCCCAACAAGAGATATTATGGTGGGTGTGAGTTCGCAGATGTAGTAGAAACTGAAGCGATTGAGAGAGCGAAAAAACTTTTTCATGTTAAATACGCTAATGTACAGCCTCACTCTGGCTCGCAAGCTAATATGGCTGCGATTAGAAGTTTAATTAAGCCGGGAGATAAGATTTTAGGAATGAGCTTAGATAGTGGTGGACATTTAACGCACGGATATAGATTATCATTTTCAGGTCAAGACTATATAGGAGCTACATACTCTGTCAATAAAGAGACAGAAATGATTGATTATGATGAAGTATTAGAAGTAGCGAAAAAAGAAAAACCACAATTAATTATCGCTGGTTATAGTGCCTATCCAAGAGTTGTTGATTTTAAGAAGTTTAGAGAAATTGCAGATGAAGTAGGGGCTTATTTATTAGTTGACATGGCGCATATTGCTGGTTTAATTGCAGCAGGAGTTCATCCCTCACCAGCTAAATATGCTCACGCAATAACATCAACCACACATAAAACATTAAGAGGGCCACGCGGAGGAATTATTTTAACTAATGATCCAGAGATTGCAAAAAAGATTGATAGAAATGTTTTTCCAGGCATTCAAGGTGGACCATTAATGCACATTATTGCCGCAAAGGCAGTTTCATTTAAAGAAGCGATGAGTGATAGTTTTGTTAAATACCAAAAACAAGTTCTTGCTAACTCTAAACTATTAGCCGATGAGTTAAACAAGCGCGGTTATAGAATCGTTTCAGGCGGAACAGACAATCATTTATTTTTAGTAGATGTGTATACATCAGCAAACATTACAGGTAGAGATGCAGAAGATTTATTAGGAGAAGTAAATATTACAGTTAATAAAAACACCATTCCTTTTGATACACAACCACCAGCAGTTGGTTCGGGAATTAGAATAGGAACATCTGCGATGACTACTAGAGGATTAAAAGAAAAAGAAATGGTTATAGTTGCTGAGTTAATAGATTTGGCAATTAAAAACAGAGATAATAAAAAAGAATTAAATAGAATAAAAGAAAGGGTTATCCAATTAGTTGTTGATTTTCCAATTAATGCGGGTAAATAAGGTGATACTATGACCGAAAAAACTAGATGTATTCCTGATTTTAAAGAAATGCGCAGAGATATGTTGGTAGAAGAAGTAAAAGACCCTAAATACATTTATATTCCGATTACAGACTTAAGATGTCCAAAAGGAGATACTTGTGTAGCTCCTGGTGATGAAATTAAGATGGGTCAATTAATCGGAACGCGTCATGGAGGTTTCTTTGATCAACCAATCTATTCAACGGTGAGCGGTAAAGTTGTAGGAATAGAACAAAAACTTCATGGTTTAGGAAGTAAAGTAGAATGTATAAAAATTGAAAATGATTTTAAATACGAACTACACGAAAATGTTAAACCAAGAACAGAGAAAGAAATTAAAAAATTAACTAAAAAAGATTTAGTTGAAATAATGGAAAAAGCGGGACTTGTTGGACTTGGCGGAGGAGCATTCCCGATGTTTATTAAATACAAAACTGATAAACCGGTTGAATATGTATTAGCAAACGGTGTTGAGTGTGAACCATACATCATTAGCGATTATCAGTTAATGAAGTCGCACGCTCGTGAAATTACAGAAGGTTTAGTTTATGCGATGCGTTCTGTAGATGCTAAAAAAGGAGTTGTAGTATTTAAAGAGAAATACCCTGAGTTAGCAGTTAAATTTAATGAAGCATTCAAAGATTTTCCAGATTATGATTTAGAAGTTAAAATGATCAAATGTTTTTATCCGCAAGGTTGGGAATTACAAACAATCAAATCAGCATTAGGAATTAAAGTTCCGGTTGGTGATTTAACAGTTGATCATGGAATAATTGTTTCTAACACAAGCACATTATATGGACTATATAATGCCGTAACGCAAAGATTGCCAATGATGTTAAGATATTTTTCTGTCGCTGGCAATGGCATTAAAGAAGAGAAAAACTTTTATGTTAGAATTGGTACACCTGTGAAAGATTTAGTTGAAATGTGTGGCGGATATAGAGATGAAGAAAATAAAGTTTTAATCATTGGCGGACCAATGATGGGAACTAACTTAACCTCTGACGATTTTATCGTTAGCCAAACAACAACTAGCCTAGTCGTTTTAAACGAAGAAAAATTTGTTGAAGAGCCGTGCGTTAACTGTGCATCATGCGTGTACTCTTGTCCGGTTAATATTCAACCAGTTCAAATAATGAGAGCTTATAAACAAAAAGATAAAGATGTAATTAATAGTTTAGAAGTGAATAAATGTATTGAGTGTGGCTTATGTAGTTATGTATGTCCATCTAAAATACATTTAACAGAATATATGCGTTTAGCAAAAGCGCTAGTGAAATAGGAGGTTAATATGGCAACATTTACGAAACAAACAAGTCCTTATATCCGTAAACCAGCATCAACTAAAAGAATGATGATTGATGTTTTAATCGCATTATTTCCATTAGTTGTTTTTGCGGTATGGAAGTTTGGATTAGATGCTTTTTTAAGAATTATTATTGCAGTAGCTGTAATGATCTTAACAGAAGTAGTAACAGTAATGATTAGACATCGTCCTCATCCAAAGTTTGAAGGCTTTAAAGTGAGAATGATTGAAAGATTTAAACAAATAAGATTATTAAACATTATTACACCAGCAATTAGTGGTTTAATATTTGTTTTAATGGTCCCTGCACAATTACCAATTTATGTTGTAATCGTTGCGGCCTTCTTAGGAATCTTATTTGGTAAATTAGTCTTTGGAGGATTAGGAGCGAATATCTTTAACCCTGCAGCAGTAGCGTTTGTTATCGCACACGTGTCATTTGCGGCGTCATTTAAATATACACAATTAGACGCTGTAGCAGGAGCGACACCACTCACAGCAATCGGAGATTCAATTATGAATATTCCTGATATGCTTAATAATTATTCTCTCTTAGATCTTTTCTTGGGAAAAATTCCTGGGGGAATGGGAGAGATTTGTGCACTACTAATTATTGTTGGTGGTTTATACTTATTTATTAGAAAAGCAGCAGATTGGCGCATTACAGCTTCAATGTTATTATCATTTACAGTTTTAATTGGAGTAGCAGCGCTAATCTTAGATGCAAGTAATGCTCATTTAATTATTTTATATCAACTATTAGGTGGCGGATTATTATATGGTGCTGTTTATATGGTGACAGATCCTGTGACTGCCCCAACAACTAAACCAGGTAGATGGCTCTATGGGTTACTAATTGGTTCATTAGTAGCAATCTTTAGATTGTTTGGGCCAAACCCAGAAGGGGTAGCATATACAATTTTAATTTGTAATATGTTTTCACCATTAATCGATTATCATAAGTGGTCAAAAAATAACTACTCTTGGAAATCATGGACTTTATATGGAGCTACATTAGTAGTTGCAATTTTAATTGTTGTAGCTGGAGTAGGAGGTTTTAACTAATGAATAAAAACATATTAAAATCAGCCTTAATACTTACAATCATTGGTTTGGTTTGTGGACTTTTAATTAGCGTTGCTAACTGGATTACAGAACCAATCATTGAACAAAATAAAACAAAAGAGGCTAGAAAAGCATATAAAGAATTTTTCCCTGAATTAGATAAGGTGGAAATTGAAGAAGTTGATGGCACATATGTATATGAATATGTTAAAGTCATTGACAAAAGCGGAAATGTAGTTGGTCATGCATTTAGAACTAAAGGTTCAAACTCTAGAGGTTTAATTGACTTACTAGTTGCTGCTACACCAGAAGGAGCAATTAAAGGAATTAAAGTTTTAAGTTATGAACACACACCAGGTTATCCTGAAAAATATGAAGGCGATGATGGGTTCTTAGATAATGACCGAGTAAGAGGAAACACATTAGATGGTTTGGCAGGCATCAATAACTTAGCCGGTGCAACAGATACAGGTTCACTCTTAGATAGATTAATTAAAGAGGTTGGAGAAGTTGCACATAATTATGTTGTATCAGTTCAATTAGACGCATTTGAAACACTCTTTGGAATTGGTGCAACAGGGACAGTTGTTTTAGAGTTTGGTGCTGAAGATGTAGTTAGAGAAAAACTAGAAGTTAAAGATGCAAATAATGAGTTTTTAGGTTATGCTTATAAAGCAACAACGCTAGTTGACGAGAAAGCATTAACAGTAGTTGTTGGTATGACAATTGATGGCGAACTTAAAGGTGTTTATGAAGAAGAACATACATTAGACACTAAGGCATATAAAGATGCACTTAATAATTTAAGTGGACAGATGATGGCAAACTTAGAGATAACTATTGTAGCAGGCAACGAAGCGGTTGGAAACGCCTTAAATACGCTGTTTGCTGCAATTAGGACAACGGCTAATCCAGATATCAGAACGGCTTATCAAAAGATATTTGGCGAAGGACATACAGGAGTTGTTGATGAAGAGTTTACCGCTACAGAAATAGTTATTGAAAAAGCAGCAGTTTATGATGCAGAAAATAATTTAGTTGGCTATACTTATACGGGTACTATTTTAATGGACTTACACCATTATGTCCCAGATAAATTATTAACAATAATGGTTGGAGTAGATACAGAAGGAAAAGTTGTGGGACTTATTCATTTAGTTAATGAGCATACACTAAATCATTATGAAAATTATTATAGTGCGCTAGAAGCTTTAAATGGTTTAGCAGTTGAAAATTTAAATGTTGAAAGTGTTACAGGTTCAACAATATCAGCTGATGCATTAAATGCTATATTCAACGCGATTAAAGAGGTGATTACTAATGAGTAAAAAAGTAAAAGATAAACAAAAAGTATCAAATAAAGATATTTTCTTAAGTGGAATCTTTAAACAAAACGCAGTATTCACTTTAACATTAGGTCTATGTCCAGCACTTGCAATTTCTAACACAGTTGAAGGTGCTTTAGGGATGGGGATAATGGTTGTAATAGTACTAGCAATTACTAATGCAATCATTTCAATGTTAAGAAAAGTTATTTCTGATGAGATTAGAATTCCAGCATATATTTTGATAATTGCGACAGTTGTTACAATGATGAAAATGTTTGTTGATGCGTATGCGGCAGCACTCGCAAGTAGTTTAGGAGTATTTATTGCCTTAATTACAGTTAACTGTATCGTTTTAGGTAGAGCAGAAGCTTTCGCTAAAGATAATTCGGTAGGTAAATCAATCTTAGATGGTTTAGGCAGTGGTTTAGGTTTTATGTTGGCCCTTCTATTGATTGCTGTGTTTAGAGAAGCATTAGGCACAGGCGCAATTAAGTTAGGTGTATTATTACCTTTACCATTTGAAGTAACATTAAGATTATTCCCAAGCGAATATGGAATTAGTATGTTAATTCAACCAATGGGAGCATATTTAATTATCGGAGTTTTATTAGCAACGTTTGTTGCATATGACAATAATAAGAAGTATCGCGCAGGCATTAAGAGAGCGAAAGAATTACAAGCAAGAAAGGCGGCGGCTGAATAATGGAATTAGTAGGAGTTTTATTAGCATCACTTATCGCAAGCTTATTAATAAACAACGTTTTATTAAGTAAAGTCTTAGGCGTATGTTCATTTTTAGGAGTTTCTAAAAAGATAGAAAACGTATTTGGAATGAGCGCAGCAGTTATACTCGTTATGCTTGCTTCAACAGCGATTACTTATCCAATATATTTTTATATTTTAAAACCGTTAAATATTGTATTTTTAGAAACAATCGCATTTATTTTAGTAATTGCATCAGTTGTCCAATTATTGGAATTAGTAATTAAAAAGTTTTCTCCAGGTCTTTATAGAGGTTTAGGGGTCTTCTTGCCACTTATTACAACTAACTGTGCAGTATTAGGTATTGCATTAGGAGTTGCAAGCGGCGGTGAAGCAGTTAATTTTTTAGATGCTATGGTAATTACACTAGGCAGTGCATTAGGTTATTCGCTAGTTTTAATCGCCTTCAGCGCAATTAGAATTAAATTAGATAGTCAAGATGTCCCTAGAGCATTTAAAGGATTACCGATTGCTTTTATTACGGCAGCTTTAATGAGTTTAGCTTTTTTAGGATTTGCAGGATTGATATAATGATCTATTTAGTAATAATTGGAATAATAGTATTAGTGGTATCGGTATATTTTATTAGTTATACGGCTAATGAAAAAACACCAATTCCTGAAGAGTTACAAGAAAGATATGAAGAAGCTCAAACTTGTTCAGGATGTCACGCTAAACGACAACATTTAATTCCTGAAGAAGTAATAATCGAATTTAAGGAGGAAAACTCACTATGACAATTTTATGGTCAACATTAATTATAGGCGCAATCGGACTAATTTTTGGAGTAATATTAGCTTTAGCAAGTCAATATTTACAAGTAGAAGAAGATAAAAGAATAGGCGAAGTAGAAGCACTCTTGCCAGGTTATAATTGTGGAGCGTGTGGAACGCCAAGCTGTCATGCTTTCGCAACTGAAATCGTAAATGGTGAAGCAGGCAACTTATCTCGTTGTAAACCAGGCAAACGCGATGAAAACTTTAATCCTATTATGGAATATTTAAAAAACAATCCAAATGAAGATGGTTCGGCAGTTGTTATAAAAATATAAAAAAGAATTTGTAAACTTTAAAAAACTTTAAAAGATATTATATAATATATAAGTGAAAACTATAAAGAAAGGAATACTGGCACATGTGTGCGCGCGCACATGTGCTAATGTTATATACTCATTTTTTGAGTATTAGGTAAAAGTATGCAGTATTTAGAAGCAATTTTATTAATGTTAGGTGGAGTGGGAGCATTATTAATCGGTATGGCAATGCTATCTGGTAATATGAGAAAAATTGCTAACACTAAACTAGAAGAAATGTTCAACAAAACGACCAATAATAGATTAATTGGGTTTGGGATAGGTTTAGGGACAACAGCAATTGTCCAATCTTCAAGTATTACTACGGTAATGGTAGTAGGACTTGTTAATGCTGGGGTATTAACATTACTTCAAGCAACTGCAATTATTATGGGGGCGAATGTTGGGACAACAGTTACTGCTCAAATAGCATCACTTCAAGCTTTTGACTTTGTTATATTTGCGATGTTGTTTGCATTTATTGGAGCTTTTATGACATTATTAGCTAAAAAAGATAGAACAAAAGTAATTGGAAATGTTTTAGCTGGTTTAGGTGTTGTTTTTATTGCGTTACATTTATTAAGTAGTTCAATGGATGCATTTAAAGATTCACCGGAGATTACTAATTTATTAACATCTCTTTCAAATCCGCTTTTACTATTATTAATAGGTGCTGCAATTACTGCAATCTTTCAAAGTAGCAGTGCAATTACTGCAATTATTATTTCAATGTCAATTGCCGGCATGACGATTGGCGGTGGCGGGAACGCGCCTTTATATATTATTTTAGGAACAAACATTGGTACAACAGTCACAGCAATGTTATCGTCAATAGGAGCAAACACTAATGCTAGAAGAGCATCGTTAATTCACTTGCTTTTCAATGTGTTTGGTAGCGCGATATTCTTTATAATTTTACTTGCTCTTCCAGGATTTAAAGATGACTTTTTAGGGATAGCATTTACAAAAGAAGCAACGCAAATAGCAATGTTCCATACACTCTTTAATTTAACTTGTTCGTTTTTATTTTTACCTTTTGCGAAAGTATTTGTTAAGATTAGTGAAAGATTAATTCCTGATAAAGAAGGATTAGAGGTTAAAAATGTTGTTTTAGATGAAAGATTGCTGCAAACACCATCAATCGCAATTCATCAACTTAAAAAAGAAACGACAGTTATGGCAGAAAACGCAATGGATTGTTTAAGGAGTGGTTTTCATTCCTTTATCAATAAAGATGTAACAGGAAAAGAAACAATTCAAACGAAGATTAGAAACACTAATAGAATTAATAAACAAATTACATCCTATTTAGTTAAGTTGTCTGGCGAAAACTTAAGATTTAATGAAAAATTAGAAGTTTCAGCATTATATCATACAGTAAATGATTTAGAAAGAATTGGCGATTTAGCAGATAACTTAACAAAATATACAGACACATATGTGTATGAAAAACTTCATTTTACCGATGTTGCCGTAGAAGATTTAAAACATATGTTTGAAGTGATTGAAAACCTATTTATCGCTATGTTAGATGCGTTTAATTCGCCATCATATGAAAAGTTAGAACTAGTTGATGAATTAGAAGATAAAGTAGACGAACTTAGAAGAACAATTATTGAATCTCATATTGCAAGGTTAGAAGAAGGAGTTTGTTCGCCTGATTCAAGCCCGGTATTAATCAATTTAGTTTCAAACTTAGAGCGTGCAGCTGATCATATGAACTTTATCGCACACGCTAAGAGTTAAATAATAGAAAAAAAGAAATAAGCCCTTTAAAGTTTGTTGTAGAACTTAAAGGGCTTGTTTTAAATATTAAATAATTTTGTTGTAGTTTTTTTCAATGATATCTACTATTTTTAATAGTTCGGTTTGATGATATTTAGTATCGTTTACTATGCTTTTTGCAATTGGAATGATATTGTTAAACTCTTTCATAATTAAAGAAAACATGTTTTTCCCGTGAATACCCCAACTATCAAATTCTTTGATTATGTCTTCTTTGGTGATTAAATCAATGTTATATATTTTATTAATTGACATCGCCATATCTTTAGACAAATCATCGTAGATATATGTTGATAATAAATCATAAAAAGGGCTTAAGTTTAAGTCGTCTTTATATAAAACTGAAATATTTTTAGAGTGATAGTCGCAATTACCTATAAGATAATTGAATATTAAGATGCGTGAAAGATTGATTATATTTAGTGCTGGATTTGATAAGTCTTTGTTTATAATTTCCACTATATTTTTAAAACTTGGGCCGCCTTCCTTTTGATATTTATTATGCGGTCTGACGCTCAATATTTGACAAAAGTCTTCTTGGTGAATCCTTAAATTGTTAGATCTATCATATCTTTCTATAATTAAGTGTGGGTATGGTTCATTTATGTAATCAATTAATGAAACAGAGATTTTTAATTTATTAGCAAGCTTTGTTACAAAAAACTCGTTAATAAGCAAACTAGGGAAATTTGGACTATTAAATTTAACTATATGAGTGGAAGGATTATCAAAACTAGGCAAATAGTAATTGCCATCTTTAATTAACAAGGATATTTTATCTTGTGCACCAGCCAAAGAAAGTCTCATGCCTTTTTTATAGTAAGAAAGCCCCTTTTCGTTATTTTCAAGTAAAGATAAAAAATCATCTTTAGGTAAATAGTTTAAAGGTTGTGAAACAAAAACATCATTATTAGTAAAAGAAATGGCGCCAGCACAATCTTCACCTATTTTTGATAACAAAGAAAAGGGATTATTTTTAGAGACTAAATGCACTTTAGCGATATAATCGATAATCTTGCCTTCCGGAAGAAGGTTTTCTAAAAATGGACGCACTACTTTATCATCATATTCTTTATCCAAACTTTTCATAGATAAAGAAATAAAACTTTTACTATTATGATCATATGAAAAAGAAAATGTTTTGCCATTTTTTTCTTTTAATACACCAACTTTATTTTTATTCATGTATACATTCAATAATCTAGTCATTATCAATTACCTCAAGTTTAATGTTAAGGGTCTTTAAAACATGAAGCACTTTTCCAAGTTCAATAGTAGGTTTGCCGTTTTCTAAATCGCTAATAAAACGCACACCAGTATTGGCTGCTGCGGCTAAATAAGCTTGTGTGATATTTAATTTTTTTCGTTTGTTTCTAACTAATTTTCCGATTGTTTTCACATCCATAATATTACCTCTCGGTATAATTATACTAACATTAAAGCTTAAAAGCAACAAATTTTACCGAAAAGGAATAAAAATTATAATAATGCGTTTATTTTAACTAATAATACCGATAGGTAATATAAGGTTAGATGCTTATTTTATAAGTTCATATTGTAGGTATTATAAAAAAAACGAGAAACTATTTCTCGTTTTTCTCTTTAGATATATAATTATTTAGCCAGATCTATTCCTGACATTGCTGCGCCTAAACCTTCGCTTATTTCAGCAAGTTTTTTATTATCATTATAGTGTTTGGTTGCGTCTACGATTGCTTTTGCCATTTTTGCTGGATTGCTTGATTTAAATATACCTGAACCGACAAATATACCATCACAGCCTAGTTGCATCATCAATGCTGCATCAGCAGGAGTAGCAATGCCGCCTGCGGCAAAGTTTAAGACAGGGAGTCTGCCACTATCTTTTACATTTTTTACTAGTTCTAATGGAACGTTTTCTTTTTCAGCAAATCCGCTTAGATGTTTTAAGTTTTTAATTTCATTTGTGATAGTTCTTATGTGATTAACTGCTTGGCTAACATCACCGGTACCAGCCTCACCTTTTGTACGAATCATTAAAGCTCCTTCGTTTATTCTTCTTAATGCTTCGCCTAAGTTTTTCGCACCACACACAAACGGAGTTTCAAAAGCCTTTTTATCGATATGATACATATAATCAGCTCTTGTTAAAACTTCACTTTCATCAATAAAATCTATATCTAAAGCTTCTAAGATTTGCGCTTCAGTAAAATGGCCAATTCTTACTTTAGCCATGATAGGAATATCTATATTAGCTCTTATTGCTTTAATAAGTTTTGGGTCACTCATTCTAGCGATACCGCCATCTTTTCTAATATCGGCAGGAACCTTTTCTAAAACCATAATAGCAACCGCTCCAGCTTCTTTAGCTATTTTAGCTTCGCTTAGAGAAGTAACATCCATAATTACTCCGCCCTTTAACTTATTCATTAAAACTTCAATGCTTCTCTCTTTTTTCATTTAATGTAAACCTCCAGTAAAATACTATAATAATTATAACATAACTATCTTTTTAATCATAAAGATTAAGTTTGATTTATAATATGTTATAATATTTAAGAATTGAGGTTATTAATATGAAAAAGAAAATATTTAGCATGTTTATTTTAATTAGCGCATTAGTAAGTTTAATATCTTGTGGCACATACATAGAGGAAAAGAGTTTTAATGCTATGGGGACAGTGATTACTGTTCAGTTATATGAAAAAAGCAAGGGAGCTTTTGAAGGTGTTAAAGATATTTTTTCATTATATAGTCAATTAACTTCAAGTCATAGAAGAAATGAAGTAGATGAAAATAGCCCATATTACAATTTAAACAATATTTATGTGATAAATGAAAACAGAAAAGTAGGCCCCATTGAAGTAAGAGAAGAATTGATAGAATTGCTTGAACTATCTATTGGTTTAAATGAAGAAACAAATGGGTATTTTAATATTGGTTTAGGAGAGGTTACAGCAGTTTGGAAAACTCTCGCTCATAATTATTTAGTTGTACCAAAAGAAGCTTATGTAGCAGCTTTAGATAGTTTATCTACATATACAACACCTGACTTAAACAAAGTAATTATTAATAAAGAAAATAACACAGTTTATTTAGATGATGATAAGATGTTGTTAGATTTAGGTGCAATCGCAAAAGGTTATGCAACACAACTTGCTTATGATTATTTAAAAGAAGAAAAAGGCATTAAAAGATTTAAAATAAATGCCGGTTCATCATCGATTGCTATTGGTTTACCACCAAAAGGGAAATCAATTAAAACATATATTAAAGATGATAATTCAATAGGTGAAAAATATTTATACCAAGATGGAATGTTAGGGTATATCGTTGGTGGGAATAAGCACATTGCAACAAGTGGTAGCGCCCAACAAAGCGTAAATGTTTATGATGACGAAGGATATTATACTAAAATACATCACCTTGTTTCACCATTTACATTAGAGCCTGTAAATACATTTTATAAAGTAACACTAGTTGGCGATGATAGTATACTTTTAGATGTCTATACAACGGCTGTATTTTTAATGACAGATGAAGATGCAATTTCCTTTTTAGAAGAACACGATATAGGCTATATTTTATATTTGTTTGACTATTCTATCGTAACGAATTTAAGCGAAGAAGATTTTGTACAATATGAGATTGTTGGAGAAATAAAATGACAGAAAAAAAGCCCCAAATTTTGAGAGACTTAATCTTGATTGGAACGCTTATTTTGCTTGTTGGGATTGCGTTCATTCTTTACTACGCATTAAAGCCTAAAGGTGAATTAGCGATTGTTGCTTATGATAACCAAACACTGTTTAAGGTTAATATGGAAAGCGGCGAAACTACGCTATTAACCGCTAGTTACACAACCGATGAAATGCCAGAAATTGCTGGTGAAAAACTAATGGTTAAAGGTGAGGTTTTCGAGCAAATAAAAGAAGGTGACGGAGTCTTAATTTATAAAGATGAAACTAATAATAAAGAGTTCTTTTTTGTCAAAGGAAATTTAGGATATGTTAAGATTTATTACAATAAAAAAACAAAGAAAATGAGAGTTGTTGAAGAGACAAGTCCTTATAATATTTGTAGTAAACAAGGCGAATCAAACGATGTACCAATTGTTTGTTTGCCAAACTTTATTACAATCAAATTTACTAAGAATGAATTGGATGATGTAATTTGATGAACAATAATGAAAGAGTTAGAAAACTAGTAATACTTTCGGTCTTAACTGCGATAGCATTATTAGTTAATATAATTGAATCAATGATCCAACTAATACCAGGCACAGCTTTTAAAATTGGTTTTGCGAATATTATTATTTTAATAGTCTTTTATGCTTATGGTTGGAAAGAAGGAATAGCAGTTGGTTTAATAAGACTATTTTTTGGTGGTCTATTAAGTCCTTCAGGTTTTGGACCGACATTTATTTTAAGTTTATCTGGTGGAGTAGTTTCAATACTTGTAATTGCAATCTTTAAAAAGATAAATATATTTAGTATTGTTGCGGTTTCAGCAGTTAGTTCGTTCATGCACGTTGTTGGTCAGTTGCTTGCTGCTATTGTTTTATTGCCGGCCTCAATTTACTATGCACCAATAATGTTGGCATTAAGCATACCAGCAGGTATTATAACGGGTTTTTTTGCTAAAAGGCTTTTAATTGTTGGCGAACCAATATTTACTAACAAACCAACAGAAGAAGATGAAACACAAAAATAATTAAATTAAACGCTTGTAATTTATATTCAATGTGTTATAATAAATCGTGCGAACTTACTATGAACTATAGAAGTTCATGGCGGAAGGAGTAGAGAGTATGAAAAAAGGAATTCATCCAACATATCAAAAAACGACAGTTACTTGTGTTAATTGCGGCGAGACATTTGAAGTAGGATCAACAGCGAAAGAAATTCGTGTTGAGGTTTGTTCACAATGTCATCCCTTTTATACTGGGAAAGAAACATATGTACAAGCAGCTGGTAGAGTAGAAAGATTCAAAAAACGTTATGGTATGCAAGAGTCAGACAAGGAGCCTAAAAAGGCAACTGCAGCTCCAGCAAAAAAGGAAGAACCTAAAGTTGAAAAAGCAGCTGATGCAGCACCTAAAAAAGACTCAGAAGAAACAGAAAAAGCTAATTAAAAAAAATATACCTTCCGGTGCGAAGGTATTTTTTTTGCATATAAAGAAAAATTTAATTAAAACATAGTTTAGAAAGGTTGTCCAATTAAAAGTTTTCCACATTTTTTGTGGATAACATTATAATAAGGCTCAAAAAAAACAACAACTATTTAATAGATAGATTATCTGTTATATTTTAAAAATTAGCAAAAAAACTTTTTGAAGGAACGTTTTAGAGTTAAAAGAGTCTCTTTTTGCAGGTATGAGAGAATTGTTTTTGAAAACTTTGAATTTGAATTCTAAAACAAATAAATTTTAAATGTAAAAAAGAGTTTAAAACACTTGTAAAAAAAGGTAAAAGCCTATATACTATATTTAGTGTCGTTTTAAATCATAAAATGATTTTAAAAATATTTATTTGAACGGGTTTAAAATAATTAATGAAAAAACATGAAAAATATATGCTAGAGGCATTGAAAGAAGCAAAAAAAGCATACTTATTAGATGAAGTGCCTATCGGTTGTGTGATTGTAAAGGATAATAAGATCATTGCTAGGGCACACAACAAGAGAGAAAATAAAGAAAGTACTCTCGCACATGCTGAATTATTAGCGATTGAGAAAGCTAATAAAAAACTGAACTCATGGAGACTAGAAGACTGTGATTTATATGTAACATTAGAACCATGTATGATGTGCGTAGGGGCTATTATCCAAGCAAGAATTAAACATGTATACTTTGGTGCTACAGATAATAAAAGTGGAGCACTTGGTGGTAGTTTTAATGTTTTAAAAAATAAGTTTAATCATAAATTGTTAGTAACTAAGAATGTTTTAAAAGAAGAATCGGAAATAATAATTAAAGATTTTTTCAAACAATTAAGAAAGTGAAAATCCCCTTCAAGCATCGCTATTCGACTTCTGATAGTGAACCTGGTCAGGTCTTGACTGAAGCAGCCATAAGCTTTTTGGGAGGGTGGGTAGCGATGCTTGAGTGGGATTTTTTCATAAAGATTTAAATAATAAACGGAGGTATAAAAAATGAAAATGAATGTTAAAATGTTTAACTCTTTAACTAATCCGCCAGCGGAAGTTTTAGAAGTTGAAGGAAAAGTTGTTGAAATTCACTATATGAATGATACTAACTATTTAGCTCAGCATGCTGGGCAAGGCCATTTCTTCGCATGGTCAAGTGATGGAAAGTCTTACAAATTACTTGTAGAAAAAGGTTATTATGAAGAATTAAATGAACTCTTTTTACCAAAGGTACAATCTTTGCAAATTAAGCTTTATGAAGATTTATCAAAGGCGAGAAGAAGAATTTATTTAAGTTTAATTCTACCTGTATTCTTAATAATTGTCGGATTGTTAGTAGTGTCAATGCTTATGAAAGAATTAGCTGATTATACAATTCAAATCGCAATTGGTGGTTTAGTTGTGTTTCTAATTGCTAACATTTTTCAATCAAGTTATTTAAGAAGAAAAGTAGATAAATTACGTAATCAATACTTTGATGATTTAGAAGAATTCTTTGGTGATACAAAACTAGATGAACTCGTTGTTAGACAAAGAGAATATCACGCTAGATATTTTAACTTTGATGATGAAGAACCAGTTAAAGAAGATGTAGTTCATGAAGCAGAAGTTGAAGAGAAAGAAGAAACTCAAGTTGTACCAGCGTGGGTAAGTGAAGCTAAAGAAGATAAGGTTGAAGAAGTAAAAGAGGAACCTAAAAAAGAAGAAGCAAAACCAGCTGAAACAGTTAAAGAAGAGCCGAAAGAGGTTAAGAAGGAAGAAGTTAAGCCTAAAGAAGAAAAAACGCCTGCTAAAGTTGAAGAAAAACCAAAAGAAGAAGTTAAACCTAAAGCAGCAGCTAAACCAAAAGAGAAACCGGCAGAAAAGGCTGTTGATCCTAATGATGCAGTAGATTTATCTGTTTTAACAGTTGATGAATTGAAAGAATTTGCGAAAGATCGAAAAGTCAATGGTTTTAGCACAATGCGTAAAGGTGAACTAGTAGAAGTTTTACCAAAAGTATATGCTGATTTAAGAGTTGTTGAACTTCAAGCACTTGCAAGATTAGAAAGTATTCCAAATTTCAGCACAATGCGTAAAGGTGAATTAATTGATGTTCTTAAAAATGGTTATCAAGAAAAAGAAGAGCCTCAAAAAGAAGAAATGCCTGTAGTTGAAGAAGCAAGCGAAAGAATTCAAGTTGTTGAAAAAGATGGAAAGGTTAATCTAGCTGTTTTAACAGTTGAAGAATTAAAAGAATTCGCGAAAGATAGAAAAGTTGTAGGATTTAGCACTATGCGT
This sequence comes from Acholeplasma sp., assembly GCA_012839355.1. Lineage (GTDB taxonomy): Bacteria > Bacillota_I > Bacilli_A > Acholeplasmatales > UBA5453 > UBA5453. Next base: position 10,072 of record DUNK01000005.1, on the reverse strand, counting down.
AAACCTGAATTAGTTGAATCTTTACCTAACAACATTAATGAGTTAAGATTAACTGAATTAAAAGCTTATGCTAGATACTATGAATTACCTAACTTTAGTACAATGCGTAAAGATGAACTTATTGAAGGTTTAACTTTAGGAATACCTGTTGTAGTTGAAGAAGTTGTTGAAGAAGTTGAAGAGGTTGAAGTAATTAATGTATTAAATGAAGATGGCACAGCTAATTTAAATCTTTTAACAGTTGAAGAATTAAAAGAATTCGCAAAAGAAAGAAAAGTTGCTGGTTTTAGTACAATGCGTAAACCAGAATTAGTTGCAGCAATCCCAAATAAAGTTGAAGATTTAAGAGCAGTTGAATTAAAAGCATTAGCAAGAGTTAAGAAAGTTCCTAACTTTAGTACAATGCGTAAAGGTGAATTATTAGAAGCTATTAAATAATAAATAAAAGGAGTTTATCATGGATAAAACAGAAAAACTTGCATTAAATACACTGAGAATGCTTGGCGTTGATGCGATAAACAAGGCCAACAGTGGGCACCCAGGGATAGTTTTAGGTGCGGCACCAACTATTTATGGTTTATATACAAAACATTTAATTGTTAATCCAGCTAATCCAAAGTGGATTAATCGCGATCGTTTTGTTTTATCAGCAGGACATGGTTCAGCATTATTATATGCGATTAATCATTTGTCGAGATTTAATGTTGATTTAGCTGATTTAAAAAATTTCCGTCAAAATGGAAAAACACCAGGTCATCCTGAATATAATCATGCCGATGGCGTTGATGCAACTACAGGACCGCTTGGTCAAGGGATAGCTAATGCGGTTGGAATGGCTATTGCTGAGGCACACTTAGCCGCTAGATTCAATAAAGGAAGATTAAAGTTAGTTGATCATTATACATATGCACTTTGTGGTGATGGAGACTTACAAGAAGGTGTTGCGCAAGAAGCGATAAGTTTGGCGGGTCATTTAAAGTTAAACAAACTAATAGTTTTATTTGATTCAAATGATATTCAGTTAGATGGTCCTACAAGCATGGCTACTAGCGAAGATCATAAGATGCGATTTGCTGCAGCAAAGTGGAATTATATTCTAGTTAAAAAAGGCACAGATCCGTATGCTATTTCTAACGCAATTAACAAAGCTAAAAAATCTGACAAACCAACATTAATTGAAATTAAAACTATTATTGGTTATGGTAGTCCACTCGCTAATACAGAGGCAGTTCATGGAGCTCCTCTAGGAGAAACAAATAGAGCCGATACAGCGAAATATTTAGGATATAAACACGAGCCATTTGATGTTGATCCAGATGTTTATGCACATTATCATAAGCATGTGTATGAAAGAGGATTAAAAGAGTATGAAAAATGGCAATCAATGGCTGAAACTTATAAAGAAAAGCATCGTCCAGAATTTGAAATGTTTGAAAGATTTATAAAAGAAGATTATAAATTACAATATGATGATTTACCAACATATAATATTGGCGAATCAATTGCTACTCGTCAAGTAAGCGGTGAACTTATTAAAGTTTTAAGTGAAAAATATCCTAATTTAATAGGAGGTTCTGCAGATTTAAGCAGTTCTACAAAAGCCAAAGGAGTGGGCGGCGACTTTACTAAAGATAGACCAGAAGGTAGAAATATTAATTATGGTGTTAGAGAACATGCTATGGCAGCTATTAATAATGGTATTGCCTTACATGGAGGATTAAGAGTTTTCTCTGGTGGTTTCTTCGTGTTTAGTGATTATATGAAACCAGCTATTAGACTTTCTGCAATGATGAAGTTACCTGTTATATACATCTTTACACATGATTCGGTTATGGTTGGTGAAGATGGACCAACGCATCAACCGATTGAGCAATTAACAATGCTTAGATCAATTCCAAATTTAACAGTCTTCAGACCTGCTGATGCAAATGAGACTGTTCAAGCATGGAAATTAGCAATGGAAAACTTAGATGGACCAACTGTGCTTGTTTTAACGAGACAGTCAGTTAGGAATGTTTCAGCATTTAATCGTTCGTTTAAGAGAGGCGCATATGTTGTCTCAAAAGAAAAAGGAAAGCTAGATGGAGTGTTACTAGCATCAGGTTCAGAAGTACCTCTAGCAATATTCGCTCAAAAAGAATTAGAAAATGATAATATATTTACACGTGTTGTTAGTATGCCATCAATGGAGATGTTTGATAAACAAATAGATAAATATAAAGAAGAATTATTACCAGAAGATGCTAAAATTTTAGCAATCGAATTAGGTTCTCCAATGCCTTGGTATAAATACACGAAACACGTTTATGGTTTAAATGATTTTGGTATATCAGCTCCTAAAGAAGTAGTTAGGAGAGAATTAAAGTTCGAAGTTGAAGATATTGTCGAAGAGTACAAAAAAATTTAAGGCGTAACGATACGCCTTTTTTTAGGAGTAAAAAGATGTATGATGTAATTGTTGTAGGCGGCGGACACGCAGGTGTAGAGGCAGCTTATGCAGCAGCAAAAACGAATAAAAAAACAGCTTTAGTTACTGGCGATTTATCGCGAGTAGCTTTTATGAGTTGTAATCCAGCGATTGGTGGTACAGCTAAGGGAATAGTTGTTAGAGAAATAGATGCTTTAGGGGGGTTAATGGGTAGGGTTGCTGATGCTACAAAACTACAAATTAAAATGTTAAATACATCTAAAGGTCCAGCGGTACACGCTTTAAGGGCTCAAACAGATAAGGTTCTTTATCCGAAAAAGATGTTAGAACTCTTACAAAAAGAAGAAAACTTAACTTTAATTGAGGCGTTAGTAGAAAACTTAATAATTGAAGAAAAAACAGTTAAAGGCGTTAAGTTAAAAACAGGGGAAAACATTTATAGTAAAACAGTTATTATTACTGCTGGAACATATTTAGCGAGTAATATCTTAATTGGTTTAAATGTTATAGATGAAGGGCCTGATAAACAACCTACAACAAAAGGTATATCTAACGATTTAAAAGAAGCAGGCTTTAAGTTAATGAGACTTAGAACCTCTAGTCCACCAAGAGTGAGAAAACAGACTGTTGATGTATCTAATTTAGAAGTTCAAATAGGCAACAATAAATATAGGTTTTCTTTTGATAAAGATGCTGAAATAAGTTTAAAAGATGAAGTTTGTTATATAACAAGAACAAATTTAAAAACACATGAAATAATTAAAAATAATCTTCACCAAACAACAATGTATAGTGGCGCTAGTGAAGGAGCAGGACCTAGATATTGTCCTTCAATAGAAGATAAAATAGTAAGGTTTCATAATCATGATAGTCACTTACTATTTTTAGAGCCTGAATCGTTATTAAATGATGAAATATATATTCAAGGATTATACACGGCACTACCAAAAGATGTGCAAGAAGAAATTTTAAAAACTATTCCTGGGTTAGAAAACGCAGAAATAGTTCAATACGCATATGCGATAGAATATGATGCAATTAACCCCACACAACTAAAACAAACCCTAGAAACAACATTAATTAATAATCTTTATTGTGCTGGACAAATAAATGGCACAAGTGGCTACGAAGAAGCAGCAGGTCAAGGTTTAATCGCAGGCATTAATGCGAGCTTAAAGATTGATGGAAAAGACCCATTTATTTTAGGCAGAGATGAAGCTTATATTGGAGTTTTAATTGATGATTTAGTTAGTAAAGGCACAGACGAACCTTATAGACTTTTCTCAACAAGAGCTGAGTATCGTCTCTTTTTAAGAAATGATAATGCTGATTTAAGGTTAAGAGACTATGCGTATGAGTTTGGATTAATAGATGATAAGTTATATGAAAAGTATATAAATAAAAAGAAAGATATAGAAGAAGTTAAAGAATTAATAAGCGAAACATATTTATTACCTAATAAAGAAACCAATGCCTTTTTAGAAGAAAATGGACTACCAACAATTAAACAAAAAGAATCAATCAAAACACTTTTAAAACGTCCAGAGATTGATTATAAAATTATCAAATTATTTATTGATAAAGAGTTTTCTGATGATGTATTAGAGCATGTAGAAATTGAAATAAAATATGATGGATATATTGAAGATGTAAGTGTAAAAGTTAATAAGATGAAGTATGATGATAATATTTTAATACCTGTAAATATTAATTATGAAGAAATAAAAAACATCGCTACAGAAGCAAGAGAAAAACTCTCAAAAAGAAGACCAAAAACAATCGGTCAAGCGAAGAGAATTAGTGGCGTTAACCCAACAGATATATCTATCTTAAAAATATATTTAAGGACACTAAAATGAAAGAACTATTTAAAGATTTAAACATCAATTTAACAATCGAACAAGAAGAGGCTTTTAAGGCTTATTATAATTACTTGTTAGAGGAAAATAAAAAGTATAATTTAACGAGAATTACTGATTATGAAGAAGTGCTAATTAAACACTTTTATGACTCACTAACACTCCTAAAAACAGGACTTTTTAAGAGTGGGATGAGTGTTGCTGATATTGGCTCAGGTGCGGGATTTCCGGGCATCCCTTTGGCGATAATAAACAAGGATATAAACTTCAGTTTAATTGAGTCGCAAACTAAGAAAGCAAACTTCTTAAAGAGTGTTCTTAAACTTTTAAAATTAGATAATGTTAAGGTGTATAATATGCGTTCGGAAGAGTTCGCAAAAAAGCACTTTGAAAGTTTTGAGATTGTAACGGCTAGAGCTGTTGCGCAACTAAATATTTTAAGTGAACTCACATTACCTTTAGTTAAGGTCGGCGGAACCTTTTTAGCAATGAAAGGTGACAACTATGAAAGCGAGATTGAAGAAGCAAAAAATGGTATAATGATATTAGGTGGAAAACTGAAAAATATATTAAATATTGAATTGCCCTTACAATTAGGTAAAAGAACTATTATAATAATAGATAAGAAAAAAAGCGTTAAAGGTTATCCAAGACCATTTAATCAAATAAAGAAAAACCCACTTTAGAAGGAGGACTTTATATGCAAAGAGCAAGAGGACTAAAAGATATTTTAAAGGAAGAAGCAGTTGTTGAAAAACCAAGTAAGAGAGAATTAAAAGAAGGCGAATCAATTGAGCAAATTGATTTAAGTTTAATCTCTCCTAATCCTTATCAACCAAGAAGAATTTTTGATCAAGAAAAGTTAGATGAACTTGCAAACTCCATTCGTGAACATGGTGTTTTTCAACCGATTATTTTAAAAAAAGCAAATGGTGGTTATTTAATTGTTGCGGGTGAAAGAAGATATCGTGCAGCTAATAAAGCAGGCTTGAAAACTATTCCAGCAATAGTTAGAGAATATGAAGATAGTCAAGTGACCGAACTTTCTTTAATTGAAAACTTACAAAGAGAAGATTTGACACCAATTGAAGAAGCAGAAGCATATCACATGTTAAGAAGGAACTTAGGTTTAACTCATAATGAATTAGCACTAAAAGTTAGTAAGAGTAGAAGCCACATTACAAATATGTTAGGTTTATTATCATTGCCTGAAGATGTTCAAGAGATGGTTAATACTAATGTACTATCAATGAGTCATGCTCGTGTGCTTTCCAAAATGGATGATCCAAAACGAGTTATTGAATTAGCCAAACTAATTGTTGAGAAATCTTTAAGCGTTAGAGATATTGAAAATCTTGCAAAAGAAGAAACAAAAGTTGTTAAACAAAAAAGAGAACCTAAACCTAACCAATATGTTAGTTATGAAAAACAATTAAATAAGAAATTAGGTTATCCTGTGAGTATTAAACCTAAGAAACTAACAATCTCTTACAAGAACGAACAAGAGTTAGAAAACCTATTGGAAAAATTATTAAAATGAAATATGAAGTTGGAATGATTATTGAAACAAAAAAACCTCATGTTTGCCAAAACAACCTTTGGATTGTAATAAGAACTGGTGCTGATATTAAGATAAAATGTCAAAAATGCAACAGAGAAATTATGCTTCCTAAGGTAAAACTCGATAAAATTATAAAAAAAGACAATTAAAATATAATAGACAAATAAAAAGGTTGCAATTTTATTCTGAATAAGATAGAATAAATGGCAGCGTGTCTAAAGTGGTGGGGTAGCGAAGTGGCTAAACGCGGTAGACTGTAAATCTACTCCCTAAGGGTTCGGCGGTTCGAATCCGTCCCCCACCACCATTTTAAAACGCTAAAATCGGGAAATTAGTCTTGACATCCCGATTTTATAATGTTAAAATAAAAAAGCGCGACAATAATAATATAGAAGCGCGCGAGTAATTAGGTCTTTGAAAACTGAATAGTGAAAAGAAGTTACAACAACAAAAAAGAAATTCTAAGAGAAAAAAAGCTAGAAACAAACAATTCAGATAAAAAATTTGAGAGTTTGATCCTGGCTCAGGATGAACGCTGGCGGCATGCCTAATACATGCAAGTCGAACGGACCATTTCGGTGGTAAGTGGCGAACGGGTGAGTAACACGTAGGTAACATATCCATACGACGAGGATAACGGCTGGAAACGGCTGCTAAGACTGGATAGGAATATAGGAGGCATCTTTAATATTTTAAAGGACCTTAGGGTACGCGTATGGAGTGGCCTGCGGCGCATTAGCTAGTTGGAGTGGTAAAGGCACCCCAAGGCAATGATGCGTAGCCGGACTGAGAGGTTGACCGGCCACATTGGGACTGAGACACGGCCCAGACTCCTACGGGAGGCAGCAGTAGGGAATTTTCGGCAATGGAGGGAACTCTGACCGAGCAATGCCGCGTGAATGAAGAAGTACTTCGGTATGTAAAGTTCTTTTATTGGGGAAGAACGGCTAGTGGAAAAGCTAGAGTGACGGTACCCATTGAATAAGCCCCGGCTAACTATGTGCCAGCAGCCGCGGTAATACATAGGGGGCAAGCGTTATCCGGAATTATTGGGCGTAAAGGGTGCGTAGGCGGTTAGTAAAGTTTAAGGTATAAGCTCATGGCTCAACCATGGGAGGCTTTAGAAACTGGCTAACTTGAGTGCAGTAGAGGCAAGTGGAATTCCATGTGTAGCGGTAAAATGCGTAAATATATGGAGGAACACCAGTAGCGAAGGCGGCTTGCTGGGCTGTAACTGACGCTAAGGCACGAAAGCGTGGGGAGCAAACAGGATTAGATACCCTGGTAGTCCACGCCGTAAACGATGAGTACTAAGTGTCGGGGGAATCTCGGTGCTGAAGCAAATGTAATAAGTACTCCGCCTGAGTAGTACGTGCGCAAGCATGAAACTCAAAGGAATTGACGGGACCCTGCACAAGCGGTGGATCATGTTGTTTAATTCGAGGATACGCGAAGAACCTTACCAGGCCTTGACATCCTCTGCAAAGCTATAGAGATATAGTGGAGGTTAACAGAGAGACAGGTGGTGCACGGTTGTCGTCAGCTCGTGTCGTGAGATGTTGGGTTAAGTCCCGTAACGAGCGCAACCCTTGTTGCTAGTTGCCATCATTAAGTTGGGGACTCTAGCGAGACTGCCAGTGATAAACTGGAGGAAGGCGGGGATGACGTCAAATCATCATGCCCCTTATGGCCTGGGCTACAAACGTGATACAATGGCTGAAACAAAGAGAAGCGAAGGGGTGACCTGGAGCGGAACTCATAAAAGCAGTCTCAGTTCGGATTGGAGTCTGCAACTCGACTCCATGAAGTCGGAATCGCTAGTAATCGTAGGTCAGCATACTACGGTGAATACGTTCTCGGGGTTTGTACACACCGCCCGTCAAACCAGGAAAGTTGGTAATACCCAACGCCGGTGGCCTAACCTGTAAAGGAGGGAGCCGTCTAAGGTAGGATCAATGATCGGGGTTAAGTCGTAACAAGGTATCCCTACGCGAACGTGGGGATGGATCACCTCCTTTCTAAGGGAAGCGTTGTAGTACTTTTCACATTCAGTTTTGAGAGACTTAAAAAGTGGTTATAACTGGTTATGTGGGCCTGTAGCTCAGCTGGTTAGAGCGCTCGGCTGATAACCGGGAGGTCGGTGGTTCGAGTCCACTCAGGCCCACCATTAAGTTTTTTTGGAAGTAGAAGATCTTTGAAAAGTGGATAAATTTTTAATTGCAAGGTTAAGGAAGTAAGGGCATACAGCGGATGCCTAGGCACTAAGCGCCGAAGAAGGACGTGACTAACAACGAAATGCTACGGGGAGCTGTAAGTAAGCAACGATCCGTAGGTCTCCGAATGGGGAAACCCGGCATCTAGGAGAGATGTCACACGCAAGTGGGGGAACGCAGGGAACTGAAACATCTTAGTACCTGTAGGAAAAGAAAGTAAAAACGATTCCGTAAGTAGTGGCGAGCGAACGCGGAGGAGCCAGACTAACAACAGTTACAAAGGGTTATTATAGAGGAACAACTTGGGAAGGTTGACCAGAGGAGGTAAAAGTCCTGTACTCGAAATAATAATCTCTGGTTAGTCAAGAAGTAGGGCGGGGCACGTGGAATCCCGTTTGAAGAAGTGAGGACCATCTCATAAGGCTAAATACGTCTTAGTGACCGATAGTGAACCAGTACCGTGAGGGAAAGGTGAAAAGAACCCCGGGAGGGGAGTGAAATAGAACCTGAAACTGTATGCTTACAATTAGCTGGAGCCCGTTAAGGGGTGACAGCGTGCCTATTGCAGAATGAACCGGCGAGTTATGATATGTAGCGAGGTTAAGCTTGAAGGAGTGAAGCCAAAGGGAAACCGAGTGTTAAGAGCGCGAATAAGTTACATATTGTAGACCCGAAACCAGGTGATCTAGCCATGTGCAGGTTGAAGTCTATGTAAGAGTAGATGGAGGACCGAACGAGGGAGTGTTACAAAACTCTTCGATGACGTGTGGCTAGGGGTGAAAAGCCAAACGAACCTGGAGATAGCTGGTTCTCCCCGAAATAGCTTTAGGGCTAGCGTTAGCAGAAGAAATTTATGAAGGTAGAGCACTGAATGTGTGAGGGCCACACCTCGTGGTACTGATCCCAAATAAACTCCGAATGTCATAAATGGATAGCTAGCAGTCAGACACTGGGTGATAAGGTCCAGAGTCGAGAGGGAAACAGCCCAGACCGCCAGATAAGGTCCCAAAATAGATGCTAAGTGGCAAAGGAAGTGGGGGCGCACAAACAGCTAGGAGGTTGGCTTAGAAGCAGCCACCCTTTAAAGAGTGCGTAACAGCTCACTGGTCGAGGACTTTTGCGCCGAAAATGTAGGGGGCTAAGCATACTGCCGAAGCTGCGGGATATGTGCTAGTGAGTATATATCGGTAGGGGAGCGTTCCATACGGGGTGAAGCCGAACCGCGAGGTCGCGTGGACTGTATGGAAGTGAGAATGTCGGCATGAGTAACGCGAAGTGCGTGAGAAACGTACTCACCGAAAGCCCAAGGTTTCCTGGGGAAGGTTCATCCTCCCAGGGTTAGGCGGGACCTAAGACGAGGCTGAAGAGCGTAGTCGATGGACAGCAGGTAGACATTCCTGCCCCGGCCTATGCCGTTATAACTGAAGGGGTGACACAGAAAGCTAGGTGCTCCGGGTGATGGAATACCCGGTCCAAGGATGTAGGAAGGCGCTTCAGGCAAATCCGAGGCGCTATTTCTGAGGTCTGATGGGGAGATCCCACGGGATCGAAGTCATTGAAGCTCGGCTGTCGAGAAAAGCCTCTAGGGAGGTATAGGCTGCCCGTACCCGAAACCGACGCAGGTGGGCTAGCTGAGAAGGCTCAGGTGAGCGGGAAAACCCTCGTTAAGGAACTCTGCAAGTTGACCCCGTAACCTAGGGAGAAGGGGTGCCACTCTGGTGAAGTGTAAATCATATGGAGCTAAGGGTGGTCGCAGAAACCAGGCTCAGGCGACTGTTTACTAAAAACACAGGTCTCTGCATAAGGCGTAAGCCGAAGTATAGGGACTGACACCTGCCCGGTGCTGGAAGGTTAAATGGAGAGGTTAGCGCAAGCGACGCTTTGAAATGAAGCCCCAGTAAACGGCGGCCGTAACTATAACGGTCCTAAGGTAGCGAAATTCCTTGTCGGGTAAGTTCCGACCTGCACGAATGGTGTAACGATCTGAGCACTGTCTCAACGAGGGACCCGG